>CAZCGF010000237.1:0-6080 GCA_964498115.1 uncultured Planctomycetaceae bacterium
AGCACGCGCTCCGCGTACCACTTGTCCATCTTCCCTTCGACGATCTTGTTCAGAATCTGCTCCGGCTTCCCCTTCGCCTCACCGGCCGCCTTCTCCCGCGCCTCCGCGGCCGACGCGGCGTCCACGTCGTTGCGCGTCAGGCCCGCGATGTTCAGCGTCGAGGCGATGTGCATGCAGACATGCCGCCCCGCCTCGCCCGGCGCCTTGTCGCAGGCAATCGCAGCGCCGACCTTGCCGTTGTGGTGAACGTAGCAGGCCCCATGCCCCTCGATCCGCGCCGCGCGCTTCAGACCGATGTTCTCCTTCAACCGGCCGAATGCATCGACCAGGTGCTCCTGCAAAGCGCGGCCGTCCTTCGCCTTCGCGGCCTTCAGCTTCTCGGCATCCGTCACCCCGCTCGTCAGCACCGTCTCCGCGATCGAGTTCGCCAGCTCCTTGAACGAGTCGTTGCCGCCGACGAAGTCGGTCTCGCACCGCATCTCAACCAGCGCCGCGCCCTTGTCGCTGGCAAACACGCCGATCCGACCGTTCGCCGTCTCCTTGTCCGCGCGATCCGTCATCTTGTCCGCGAACTTCTTCCGCAGGATGTCCATCGCCTTCGACTCGTTGCCCTCCGCCTCGACCAGCGCCTTCTTGCAGTCCATCATCGCCAAGTCTGTCTTGGCTCGAAGACTCTGTACCTGTTGTGCCGTGATTTCCGCCATGGTGTCCTTGCGTCTCCCTGAATCTCTTGCAGATATCGTTCTGATATTCGATGGTTGTGGGTGGATCTCGCCCGAACCGCCGACTGACTCGGCCGGTCCATTTGCAACGGGGCTGCGTCCCGGACAAATAATTCCCCGCAGCCGCCTTGCGACGACCCCGCGGAAATTCATCCGTTTACCTGTGTCGTTGTCTCACGCGAGCGCCGGCGACTAAACGCCGTCCGGAACCTGATCGGGCGACGCCGCCTTGGACGAAGAAGGAACCGTCTCAACCGGCATCGAAGACGAAACCGCCTCGCCGCCGGCCTCTGCGCCTTCCTCTGCCATTTCAGACGTCGTCTTCCGACGCGACTTCCGCGGACGCGCACCGCCCTGCTCATCGGTGGACTCGCTCGGCGCCGGTCGGCCGCGCTTGCCCTCTTCGATCGCATCGGCAAGCTGCGTCATCAGCAGATCAATCGCCCGCATCGCGTCGTCGTTCGCCGGAATGAGAATATCCGCGACCCCGGGATCGCTGTCCGTGTCCACGACGCACACCGTCGGAATGCCCAGCTTCTGGGCCTCCTTCACGGCAATGTGCTCGCGACGAACGTCGACGATCAAGAGCGCACCAGGCAACCGGGTCATCTTGCGGATGCCCTCAAGGTTGCGCGTGATCTTCTTGCGCTCGCGGTCAACGACGGCCCGCTCTTTTTTGGTGAGTTCGTTGATACGACCCGTCTTCTCGAGGTCTTCCAGATATTCAAGTCTGGCAAGACGAGATCGGATCGTCTTAAAGTTGGTAAGTGTGCCGCCAAGCCACCGTTCATTGACGTAGTGCATGCCTACGCGCTTGCTCTGCTTTTCCACGGTCTCCCGCGCCTGCCGCTTGGTCCCGACGATCAGCACGTCCTGACCCTGCGACACAATCGCTGCGAGAAATTTCTTCGCTCGAAGCAGACCCCGGATGGTCTCGCGAATGTCGATGATGTGAATGGAATTCCGCTTGCCGAAAATATACGGGGCCATCTTGGGGTTCCACCGGCTCACCCGATGCCCAAAATGAATGCCCGAGTCAATCAACTCGCGGACCAACGCCGATGCCAATCGTCACCTCCCGAAACAAGTTTTCAAGTTAGTTCTATCGATGGTAGAACGCACGAAGCGGAGTCTACGCGGAAACCTACAGCGTAAGCCGCAAGTCCACCTCAGTCAAGGAGATAATGCAGCCCACCAGGCGTTCGTCACGTCGCGCTCGCCCAAGCATTTTCACGCCATCGCCGCATGATTCTCCACCCTCTGGGCTCCCCTCATTTCGCCGATCCTGACCATGGAAAATCGCATTCGCAATCCGCGCCAACCTCCCCCGCCTCGGCCCCTTCCCACACCCACCATCCGACCGACCAACCGCCTCCCACCTCACACGTCCGATATCTACCACCCATACCCCCTCTTAGGGTATAAACCGGCCATACCTTGGGGGTGGTCATTCACCCCGATCGATCCCGGGCTCGCGAAGGGCCATGTGATTTCCATGAGTCAAGAGCCCGCAGCCCATCGAATCTTCATCAGCGCCGCTGAGCAAAGCGCCGACGAGCACGCCGCCGCCTTCATCCGCGCCTATCGGGCATCCCACCCCGCCGCCACCTTCGCCGGTCTCGCCGGTCCCGCCATGCGCGCCGCCGGCTGCTACTGCTTTCACGACATGACCGCCAAATCCGCCATGGCCTTCGCCGCCCTCGGCCGCATCCCCGAGGCATGGCGCCTCCTCCGCAACCTCGCCGACTACCTGCGCCACGAAAAGTTCGACGCCGCCGTCATGGTCGACTCCCCCGCGCTGAATCTCCCCATCGCCAAAAAATGCCAACTCGCCGGCACCCCCGTCCTCTACTACATCGCCCCGCAAACCTGGGCCTGGGGCTGGCGATGGTGGCGAAACAGGCGCGTCCGCAAGCGCATCAACCGCATCGCATGCCTGTGGCCCTTCGAGGAAAGCTACTTCCGCGACCGCGGCATCCGCGCCGACTACGTCGGCCACCCCTCCTTCGACCACCTGCTCGGCGTCACACCTTCCGACGAAGACGTGGATCGCCTTCGCGATAACGCGAGCCCGCTCATCACCCTGCTGCCCGGCTCGCGCCGTCATGTCATTGAAGAAGTATTGCCCGGCCAGCTCGACGTCGCCGCGGCCCTGGCGATTCGTCATCGCGGCATCAAGTTCGTCGTCGCCGCTTCGAGCGAAGAGTCGCGCACACTCATCGAGTCCATCATTCGCGGCCGCGCCCGCACACTCCCGCTGAGAATCGTCGAAGGCGCGCTCAACCGCGCCGCGGCCATCGTCGCCGCCGACATCGTCCTAGTCGCTTCAGGAACCGTCACGCTCGAAGTGGCCTATCGCAACGCGCCGATGATCGTCATGTACAACGGAAGCGCACTGGCCTACAACCTCATCGGTCGCTGGCTCATCACCACGCCCCACCTGTCCATCCCCAACATCCTCGCCGGCCGCGAGATCGTCCCCGAATTCATGCCCTACTACCGAAGCGTCGACCCCATCATCGCCACCGCCGTCGAATGGCTCTCCACCCCCGGCAAGCTCGACAAGGTCCGCCACGACCTCGCCGCCACCATCCAGCCGCTCGTCAAATCCGGCGCCGCCGAAAACACCGCGTCGATCCTCGCCGACATGCTCCGCGACTCACCGCGGAAATAGCGCTATTCGTCGGTACCGAGGATGCTCCCCAACCCAATGCCGCCAAGCAGCGAACCCTCGCCCTTGTTCCGCGCATACGGCCCGATGATCCGCGCCGCCAATCGCGCGAACGGAAGCGATTGCAGCCACACCGACCCCGGCCCGGTCAGCGTCGCCAAAAAAAGCCCCTCGCCGCCGAACAGCGTCGTCTTGATGCCGCCCGCCAGTTGAATGTCGTAGTTCACCGACGGCTGAAACGCGACGAGGCACCCGGTGTCCAGCCGCAACTGCTCGCCCGCCGCCAGATCGCGCTTGATGATCGTGCCCCCGGCATGAACAAACGCCAGCCCGTCGCCGCGAATGCGCTGAAGGATGAAACCCTCGCCGCCGAACAGCCCCGCGCCCAGTTTCTTCTGAAACGCGATGTCCATCGTCACCCCGCGCGCCGCGCAGAGAAACGCCTCCTTCTGACACAGGATTTCCCCGCCGAGCTGCGCCACATCCATCGGGACAATCTTCCCGGGATACGGCGAGGCGAACGCCACCTTCTCGCGCTCCCGGCTCGCCGCGCCGAACGTCGTCAAAAACAGCGACTCCCCCGTCACCATCCGCTTGCCCGCCTCAAAAATCTTCCCCAGCAGGCCCGAGTTCTTCGACGGATCGCCGAACACAGTCTGCATCTCGATCCCGCGCGTCATGTACATCATCGCCCCGGCCTCGGCCACAACCACCTCGCCCGGGTCCAGCGTGATCTCCACGAACTGCATGTCATCGCCGAAGATCTCGTAGTCGATCTCGTCAGCCATCCGCGCACCGCTCACCGGCGGCGGCGCCGCTCGCGCGGTCCCCGCCGCCCCGCCAAGCTGCGAGGCGATCGAAGCGACATGCCGCGCCTGCACCCAATCGACCATGCCCGGCCCATAGATCAGCGCCTCGGCCCCGCCCGCCGACGAGAGCTGTCGAATCAACTCCTCGCGCGTCATCGGCCCGACCGATTTGCCGTCCTTCACGAAATACCATCCACTCTCACTGGCCATCGCAGCCTCCCGTCAAAGTTCAAATCGCGTCCCCACCGCGCTTTATAGAATGGGATTCGCCTTTCGGCGTCAAATATTGAGATGTCGCTCACTTTGACAGCCCGCAATCATCGTTTGCACACCACAATATGCGGCCCCAAATGCCGAAAGAGGGCCGACGAAACTCGATGCCTCAGCAAGCCTCGCTTCCAATTCGTTCGAAAAGACCCCGGCCCAAACTCAACCCGCCACGGGTCCGTCCGAAACAATGGCCCCTTCACGCTCGATCCGGCCGTACTCAAGCTCCAACGTCAGCCCAATACCCTTCTTACGAAGCAAGACGCCGCTTTTCCTTTGCACTTGACTATCCTACAGTGTAGGATATATTCACCCGCGCTCTTGGATGTGACCGATTGCCCAATCGGAGCGCGGCGAAGTGAGCGGAAGCCACAGTCGAAGCAAAGCGACATTGACTCATCCCCGGAACCCGTCGCCACAGGACTGGCTGAGATTCATTCAGGCGTCGAGCTTCACACGAGAGTGGGGAAAACTGGGCCTGACCGACGCGGATCTGATGGCCTTGGAAATGCTGATCATGGCATCTCCCGAAGGACCGCCGGTTGTCCCAGGAACGGGAGGACTGAGGAAGGTTCGATTCGCTCCGGCGAAATGGGGCACTGGTAAGAGCGGCGCAGCGAGAGTCTTGTATGCCTTTTTTCAGGAACACTCCGTGGTGGTGTTCATAAGCATATACGACAAATCGCAGAAGGATGATTTTGATCATGGGACGAAAGGCAAAATCAAAGAGCTCCTCGAGTGGTTCAAGAAAGGTCTCGAAAAGGAAACCAAAAGGAGACCCACGCGTCCGCACCCGGAGGCGTAACATCGGAAAAGAGATCATTTCCGATCTCACCGAACTTTGCGAAACCCTGGAGAGCGGCGTTCCAATCGAAAGCAAATTCACCGTGCGCGATGTGGAGTTGGAGCTGAAGCCGAAAGAATACGACGCCGACGACATAAGAAGCATTCGACACTCATTGAATGTCAGCCAGGCCGTCTTCGCTCAAATCCTGGCGGCCTCGGTGGAATGCGTCGAAAGCTGGGAACAGGGAAAACGCAAACCGCCGCCCATGGCGTGCCGTCTCCTGGACTTGATCAGCAGGCACAAGGATCATTGGATCAACGTTCTAAATGATGCACGAAAGAGTGCCGTAACCGCCTAGCCTCGCGCCCTTCTATTCCAACTCTCAACCGGCGGCCCCTCCTGCGGTCGCCGCTCTTTTTTCCAGAGGTCCCATAGGCTTCCACCCCGTGCGATTCGCAAAGACCCCGCGCCCGAAAAACCCAACCCGCGCCAGGGTAGCATAGGCTTCCAGCCTGTGCGAAACGCCCCCTATCCGCGCCAGGCAACATACGCTTCCAGCCCGTCCAAATCGCGCCACCGCACGGGGTAGCATAGGCTTCCAGCCTGTGCGTCAAACTTAAGCGCGCGTAATCGATTTCATCCCGCACGACTCTCCCATTCAGCGAAGACACGCGCCCCACCTCCGCCATTCCATCCGCCACGGAATTTTTTTCCCCACCCCAACACTCGCCCGCCACAAGACATGGCACAATCCCCAATAAAAACCCCCATTTTCCGCCTTGCCCCCGCAAATCCCCGTGCTAACTATTCAAGCAAGAGTCACC
>CAZCGF010000238.1:0-6001 GCA_964498115.1 uncultured Planctomycetaceae bacterium
TATCGCGGGCTTTATTCACGCGATGCTCAGCCAATCCTGATTGGACAGGGTCCGTTTAGTTTCCATTTCTTGCTCGGCGTGCGCGCGGGCGGCGTGAATTTGGGGGTGTCGTGGATTGCCGTGGAAGCCCATGGACGGCCGTCCGTGGGCTTCGAACGGTGCGGGGAGATGCTGGTGCGAGGATTCGGTCCCGCATTTGCGCATGCGGGAAAACCCTCGCGATTTCCTGCCTGTTCAGTGGGACAGGGACCTTGACCATGGGACGCAATCACATGTCGGTGTGTGTGACGTCAATCTTGCACTGGCGAAATGGACCGGCGGACCATTGAATTGGGGAAATGATGGGCGGTATGATGCCGGGAGTCCTGTCTTGCATCGATTAGGAGGAAACTTCATCTCTCAACAAGGAGGCGTCGCATGGTGCGCTTGAGCTCAAGATTCACGTTTGGTTTGGTGCTGGGATTTGTGAACCTTCTGATCTGCCTACCGGCGATTGCCGAAACGTCTGCCGGGCAGTGCGTGCCTGAGGGCATATCGACTTCCGATTGGTCAAGTATTCGGGCGGCGTATGACGCGAATCGCCATGCGGCGTTTGCGGTGGATGGCGGCTACCAGGCACGGAATCCCGGTCAGCAGTGGCGGACCCACTTTGATGGTCGCGGCTTTGTGACGACGCCGGACGCCGGCGGGTGGTCGTGGGGGCTTGAGTTGGTGAGTTACGGACGCGGCGAAGCGCAACGCGCGATGACCGTTCCAAGTTGCATAGACGCTCAGGGCGGCCGGATCGAATACGCATGGGATGACGCGGTCAGCGAGTGGTACATTAATGACCCGCGCGGGCTGGAGCATGGATACACAGTTCGTCAGAGACCGAAAGGTGATAGCTCGCCGCTGAACTTCGTACTTACCGTTCGCGGCGGCCTTCGGCCAAGGGTGAGCGGTGACGGTCGCGGAGTGGCGTTCGGTAGCGTTGCCGGCGCGGCGGTGGTGAACTATCACGGCTTGACTGTGATTGATGCCGGTGGCGTCCATGTTCCAGCGTGGTTCGAGCCGGTCGATGAAGGCCTGCGGTTGAGCGTGGACGACCGAGGTGCGCGGTATCCTTTGACGATTGATCCGATCGCCCAGCAGGCGTATCTCAAGGCCTCGAACACCGAGGCTGGCGACAACTTCGGCAATTCGGTGGCGGTGTCGGGCGACACGGTTGTGGTCGGGGCCGGTGGCGAGGACAGTGCCGCCACGGGCGTGAACGGTAGCCAGGCCAACAATAGCGCGATCGGCTCCGGCGCTGCGTATGTATTTGTTCGCGACGGCATGGGCAACTGGAGCCAGCAGGCCTACCTCAAAGCCTCGAACACCGGTGGGGGCGACGGCTTCGGCGGATCAGTGGCCGTTAGCGGCGATACGGTGGTGGTCGGGGCGAATTCGGAAGACAGTAGTGCCACGGGCACAAACGCCACGCCTGGTCAGCAGAACGACAACAGCGCCAGCTCGGCCGGCGCAGCGTACGTCTTTGTGCGTAGCGGCACGACCTGGAGCCAGCAGGCCTACCTCAAAGCATCGAACACCGGGCAATTTGACCTGTTCGGCTCTTCGGTGGCGATCTTGGGCGAAACTGTGGTCATCGGGGCGGGTGGCGAGGACAGCGCCGCAACAGGCGTAAACGGCGACCAGGCGGACAACAGCGCTCTTAACTCAGGTGCTGTATTTGTCTTTGTCCGAAGCGGCACCCTCTGGAGCCAGCAGGCCTACATCAAGGCTTCGAACCCCGGCACGGACGACAACTTTGGCGAGTCGATCGACATTTCGGGTGACACGGTGGTGGTCGGGGCCCGAAACGAAGACAGCAACGCCACAGGCGTGAACGGCAATCAGGCCGACAACAGCTCCAACGATTCCGGTGCAGCATATGTGTTTGTCCGCGATGGCGTGGGCAATTGGAGCCAGCAAGCCTACCTCAAGGCCTCAAACACCGGGGCGAACGACCTTTTCGGCGGCTCGGTGGCAGCGAGCGGCGACACGGTCGTGATCGGAGCAACCCATGAGGACAGCAACGCAACAGGCATAAACGGTAACCAAACCAACAACAGCGCCGTGGAAGCCGGCGCGGCTTATGTATTCGTCCGCGATGGCGTGGGCAATTGGAGCCAACAGGCGTACCTCAAGGCATCAAACACAAATGGGAACGACCACTTCGGCGGATCGGTGGCTGCAAACGGCGACACGGTCGTTGTCGGGGCGACTTCGGAAGCCAGCAGCGCCACCGGGTTGAACGGTAATCAAGCCGACAACAGCGCCGCCGGGGCCGGCGCTGCGTACATCTTTACGCGCAACAACCTGGGCAACTGGAGCCAGGAGATGTACCTCAAGGCCTCCAACACCGGGACAAGCGACTTCTTCGGCGGATCGGTAGTGGTGTCGGAGGACACCATATTGGTCGCCGCGATTTCGGAAGACAGCAGCGCCACAGGCGTGAACGGCAATCAGGCCGACAACAGCGCAAGCGGATCCGGCGCGGTTTACGTCTTTACTTATGATTTCGATCCTGATGGTGATGGCGTGACGGACTCCTCCGACAACTGTCCGCTCGTTTCGAACCCGGGCCAGGAAAACTCCGACGCCGACGGCCTGGGTGATGCGTGCGACAATTGTCCGTTCATGGCCAACGATGACCAAGCCGACAACGACGAAGACGGCATAGGAGATTCATGCGATCCCGATGACGACAATGACGGCATTTTTGATGAAAACGACAATTGTCCGTTCGTCAGCAATGTCGGACAGGAGGATAACGACGGTGACGGCGACGGCGATGCCTGTGACGACGACATCGACAATGACGGCGTACCCAACGGTGTCGACATCTGCCCGGACAACGCGCCAGGGCTGCCGGTCGACTGCGACGGCCGGCCGCTGTTCGACTGTAATCAGGACTGTCTGTACGACGCGGCAGACATCCAGTGTCTTGTCGACGTCATGCTGGCCCCGTAACGAGTCAGCGACCGAGGTTTCGTCACAACTATCCTGAATACGAGTCCTCAATCCGGGACCACGCCTGCGCCTCGCCTTGACGGTGCGATGCTGCCCTTGCCGCGGAATGCCCCGGCACTGAAAATGCGGCGACTATGAGCAAGAATGCCAAAGCCGCCGTGATGAGTGCCTTCAAGGAAGCCATTCGTGTGCAGGAGTTCCCGTTGCCGGATGCGCTGGCGGCGGGGGATGTGCTGGTGAAGGTGACGATGGCCGGGGTGTGCGGGACGGACGTCCATCTGCACAAGGGCGAGCTGGCCGTGCCGCTGCCGCTGATCATGGGGCACGAGACGGTCGGGCTGGTGGAGGCGATCGGCGGGGAGGCGAACGACTGGCTGGGTACGCCGCTGAAAAACGGCGACCGCGTGTCGTGGACTGTGGGCCGGCCTTGCGGCGAGTGTCTTTACTGCCGGCTGCATCGATTGCCGTCGCGCTGCTCGAACCGCAAGGCGTACGGGGTGAACACGCCGTGCAACCACGCGCCGCACTTTCTCGGCGGGTATGGGCAGTATCACCATCTGCGCGCGGGGACGGCGATCTTCAAGCTGGCGGACGATCTGCCGTCGGAGGCGCTCATCGGCGCGGGCTGTGCGCTGGTGACGTGCGTGCACGGCTACGAGAAGATGCCGGTGCGCTGGGCGGAGTCGTGCGTGGTGCTGGGGGCGGGGCCGGTGGGGCTGGCGGCGATCGCCATCGCATCGGACGCGGGGGCGCGGCCGATCATCGCCATCGGCGGGCCGAAGGATCGACTGGAGCGGTGCCAGCGCTTCGGGGCGGACATCACCATCGACATCGACGAGATCAAGAACCCCGACAAGCGGCGCGGCATCGTTTTGGAGAACACCAACGGGCTGGGGGCGGACGTGGTGATCGAGTGCGTCGGGCATCCGTCGGCGGTGTCGGAAGGATGGCACCTGGCGCGCGACGGCGGGCGGTACATGGTGCTGGGGCAATACTGCGACGCCGGGCCGATCCCGCTGAATCCGCATTACATCACGAAGAAGGAGCTGGAGATTCACGGGTCGTACGGCAGCGAGCCGCATCACTGGGCCAAGGCGCTGGAGTTCCTGCGGGCACGCGGGGACCGATTCCCGTTTCACGAGCTCATCACGCATCGCTACTCGCTGGACCAGGTGAACGAGGCGCTGGACGCGGTGGCGCACTGGCGGACGGGCAAGGCGGTGATTTGTCCGAATGGGTAAGGGGAAGGCATGAGGCCTTGGGGATTGGGGCTTGGGGCACAGTACACCACATTGGCGCGGGATCGATGGTGGGCAGAGCCCACCCTACGGGGGAGCGGGGGTCGGGCCATTGCGGGGGCACTCGGGTTGTCGGGTTTTGGCGAATTGGGCATTCGTTGGTAGGCTTCCCGCTCATGTTGGTCCAACTTCATACGGCCACCCTGTTTGGTATTGATGCGATCGCCTGCGAGGTCGAGGTGAATATCTCGTCGCGCGGGTTTGCCGCGCCGGTGATCGTCGGATTGCCGGACGCGGCGGTGAAGGAGAGCCTGGAGCGGATTCGCACGGCGATCACCAATTGCGGATACCAGCCGCCGGGCAATCGGACGGTGATCAACCTTGCGCCGGCGGACATTCGCAAGGAGGGGCCGGCGTTTGATCTGCCGATCGCGCTGGGGATGATCTTCGCAAATGACGGCATCGCCCCGCCGGTGTTGAAGGAATATGTCATCGTCGGGGAGCTGGCGCTTGACGGGCGGGTGCGGCCGATCAAGGGGGCGCTTTCGATCGCGATGATGGCGCAGAGCGAGGGCTTTCGCGGTGTGATCGTGCCGCGCGAGAATGCCAATGAGGCGGCGGTGGTCGACGGGCTGGAGGTCATCGCCGTGGCATCTCTGACCGAGGCGGTGGGCTTTGTCGTCGGGCAACTGCCGCTTGAGCCGACGACGGTCGATCTCGATCAGCAATTCGCGCAGGCGTCGGCGTATGACCTCGACTTTGCGGATGTGCGCGGGCAGGAGTTTGCCAAGCGGGCGCTGATTATCGCGGCGGCCGGAGGGCACAATGTGCTGCTCGTTGGGCCGCCGGGCTCGGGCAAGACATTCATGGCGAAGTGTCTGCCGACGATATTGCCGGCGCTGACGCTTGCGGAGTCGCTGGAGACGACGCGCATCTGGTCGGCGTCGGGCAAGCTGCCGTCGGGTGCGACGCTGATGGCGACGCGGCCGGTGCGGACGCCGCATCATTCGGCGAGCAGCCCGGCACTGGTGGGCGGCGGGACGATTCCGCAGGCGGGCGAGGTTTCGCTGGCGCATCACGGTGTGCTGTTTCTGGATGAGTTCCCGGAGTTTCAGCGTGCCATTTTGGAGACACTACGGCAGCCGATGGAGGATGGGTGCGTCACGATTGCCCGGGCGCACAGCGTGGTGCGGTTTCCGGCGGAGTTCATGATGGTGGCGGCGATGAACCCCTGCCCGTGCGGGTATCTGTCGGACCCGCGTAAGCCGTGCAAGTGTTCACAGATGCAGATCGAGCGGTATCGGGCGCGGATCAGCGGGCCGCTCATCGATCGGATTGATATTCATATCACGGTGCCGGCGGTGCCGTTTGATGAATTGCGGAACAAGAAGGTGGGCACGGACTCGAAGAAGATGCGCGAGGAGGTGCTGGCGGCGCGCACCGTACAGCATGCGCGTTTCGCCGCTTCGAGGGAGCAGGCGGCGCAATCGGCAGGGCGCGAGGAGACGGCCGTCCTTACCGCGGCGCGCTTAACGACGACGATGCTCAATGCGCGGATGGGCCCGAAGCTGGTGCGGCAGCATTGTCCGCTGGACAGCGCCGGGGAGACGATCCTCAAGCAGGCGATGACGGAGTTGGGACTGTCGGCGCGGGCGCACGACAAGGTGCTGCGCATCTCGCGGACGATAGCGGACCTCGCGGGGTCGCAGCGCATTTTGCCGGAGCATGTCAGCGAAGCGGTGAACTATCGGCAGCTCGATCGGCAGCGATGA
>CAZCGF010000239.1:0-2589 GCA_964498115.1 uncultured Planctomycetaceae bacterium
GCGGCGCTGCCTTGCACCCAGAGGACGAGGTCGAAGCGGCGCGGCTCGGTGAAGACGCGGCGGAGGTTGAGGCCGCGGTCGTCGCCGGTGCGCCAGAAGGGCAGGAGCGTCTTACCTGCCAGGATGGACTCCGCCTCGCGCAGGAAGACGCGCCACGCGGCGATCATTTCCTTTGAGACGCGGGCCTCCGAAATCACACTCTCCTGCCCGGGATTCGGCAGCCATTCGTGATCGTTGTCTTTTTCCGCCTCGATGGCATCCCAGGTCTTGCTGCTGAGGGCGATGACCTGTTCCAAGTGCTTCAGGCTGCTCCTCAGTCGATCGGGCTCGACGACGGGGAAGTTGATCAGATGGATAAAGGCGATGATGTCGGTGATTTGCTCCATGTCCCCAAAGAACGACTGATTCTGATTGGGGGCGCGATGACCGGCGAAGCGATAGGGAGACTTCGTCTTCGGGAAGAAGAGGTGTCCGACGGTTTCGAACAGCTCATGGAAGTCGTGAGCCAGCGCGAAATCATCGAGGGCCATGAGAAGGTGGCAGTATCCGCGCAGCCAGTAGGCGTCGCCGAGGTCGAAGTTGATGACAAAATTCTTCGCCTCTTCTTCCATGGCGCTGCCGGGGCCGTCGCCGCTGAAGACTCGCCACAGCGTCTCCGTTTCGTCCGCCGTGCCGTCGCCGTTGAGATCGAGTCGAATGAGTCCGAAGTGCAGCGGCATTCGCACTTTTTCGTCGGTGACGCCCGCGAGGCTGGCTTCCGCGCGGGCGAGGTCTTCTGCCCACGTGCGCATGATCTTGCGCAAGACGTCATAGTCGATGTCCTTTGGCGCATCGTTGGGCGGCAGGGGCAGCCTGACGAACATCGCAAGGTCATTCGTGGCGAGGAAGCCGTGCCGCCAAAGGGATTGAGCAAGCGTCTCGACGGCGCGGAGGAACTGAACCGTGCCCTGTTGAAATCGCAGTTCCTGATCGTCGGGCTTTTCCTTGATCGCCTTTTCGACCGCCTCTTGCGCGGCGGCGAGCTTGCCATCCTTGAGGAACGGCTCGATCAGCGGCTCGGCGGCAAAGAGGGTCGAGCGCGCGGTGAGACAGACTGCGACGATGAGAACAAGGCGACACGGTTTCATCGGATTTCCTTGCACGAGATTCATTTCGATGAGGGTTACTCCGTATAAGAACGACGGATCATACCCGGGCTCACCTTGGCGCGGAGATGTCGGGTTCGATATACTCTGTCATGTCGGGCGCCGCCGGGCAGGCAGCCTGCAAAGACCCGGTCGGCCTTTCACAGACTTTCGGACACTTCAACGAGAGAACACGCATGGCTACCTTGAGGCAGGTCAGCTTTGGACTGGGGATGTTGGCGGCATTCGCGTCGATTGTGCGCGCCGGACCGGGGCCGGACATCGCCGTGTGCAGCATTTCTGATCTTGCGCAGTACGGCCGGGAAGGCGCGGTCGGCAGCGGCACGGTCGGGCTTGCGTTCGGAACCTCTCATTACAATGCGGGCACGGTGGGGATTCTGTGGACCAACGCGCCGAGCACGAACCATCCGCTCCTGACTCAGAACATGTATCGGTTGATGACTGTCAACGGGGCGGCACGCTTCGAGCAGATCGGGCAGGCGTGGGTGTTTAACAGCTATTGCCCTTTGCAGAATGCGACCTGTGCAGTGTGCAATCCGGACACAGTTTGCGGGCCGACACTCGGAGCCGGGTGCGCGACGCCGCATTCCGCAGGGAATCACGCTTCGCAGTCGAATCTTTCAGCCCGAGGTTTTGTCAATCCGTTTACGGGCGTCTATCCATCTTCGCTCAACAGCCACGCGCACACGCACACGCCCATTTCGCATCGATTGCAGGTGGACGATGCCGATTTAGCTTTGCCCGGGGCCATTTATTTTGGCGAGTCGCACGCCGTGACGCGCGACGACGCCACAAGCGGCAATCAGAATAACAACGTCGGCTATCGACGGTTCCATGTGACCGGCCCGAGTCAGAGCGGTACGTTCGGGTTCCCGGTGATTGGACAGACGGTTTCGGAGACGCCGGCGATCTACGCCTGGACAACGGCGACGCACGTGGTGGTGGCGCCGACGCCGGGGACGGACGGCGAATTGATTGTGGCGTACGAAGTAACGCCGCTGGATTCCGGCGGGTATCACTACGAGTACGCCATCTACAACATGAACAACGACGCAGCCGTGGGCGGCTTCAGCGTACCGGTGGAGCTGTGTACGGCGGTGACCAACGTCGGCTTTCACGCCGTGAAGAACCACGCTCCAGAGGCGGACGCGCCGAGCTATTCCAACGATCCGTGGGAAGTGGCGCAGTCGGGCGGGGAGACTTCCTGGGCGACTGAGGCATTCGCGGCCAATCCGAACGCGAACGCGATTCGCTGGGGGACGATGTACAACTTCCGCTTTGATGCCGCTGAGGCGCCGGTGGCCGCGAACGCGAGCATATCCCTTTTCAAGACCGGCGGCAGCGCCTCGGTTGCGATCCTTGCCCCCGGCGCTGCCGCGCCGATCGCCGCGGACATTAACGCCGACTGCCTGGCGGACGATGCCGACGTGTTGACGCTGGTGGA
>CAZCGF010000239.1:2689-5929 GCA_964498115.1 uncultured Planctomycetaceae bacterium
CGCCTACAATCCGCCCTATGGCTCAGCAAGGCGCGGAACAAGGCGGTTTCTCCGGGGCGATGAAGCTCTTTCGATTCTCGGGGATCCAGGTTTATCTTCACTGGTCGTGGGCCGTCGTTGCGATGATCGTGATTCAGTCGCGCGGCGATCAGTATGAATCCCGAATCTGGAATGCAATTGAGTACGTCACGCTGTTTGCGATCGTGCTCATGCACGAGTTCGGCCATGCCCTGGCGTGTCGCAGCGTGGGGGGGCGTGCCGAGCGGATTCTGCTTTGGCCTTTCGGCGGCGTGGCTTATGTCGATCCGCCGCGCCGACCGGGGGCGGTGCTGTGGAGCATTGCCGCAGGGCCGCTGGTGAATGTGGCGCTGATACCGGTGACGATCGGGGCGGTGATCGGCGTCGAGATGTTCATGCCTTCGGCGTCGAAGGACTTGCGCACGTATCTTGAGATGGTGGCGACGATCAACATCGCTCTGCTCGTCTTCAACATGCTGCCGATCTATCCGCTCGACGGCGGGCAGATTTTTCAATCCATCCTTTGGTACTTTGTCGGTTTCGCGAAGAGTCTGACCGTGGCGTCGATCATCGGGCTGGTCGGGGCGGCCGGTGTCGTGGTGGCGGCGGCCGTGTCGGGCGATACGTGGCTGGTGCTGCTGGCGATACTGGGAATCTCGCAGAGCTGGCGCGGGCTGCGGCATGCGCGATTGCTGGCGAAGATACTTGCGTTGCCGCGGCATTCGCACGCGAACTGTCCATCGTGCCGCGAGGCTCCGCCGGTCGGTGTTGCATCGCGATGTGCCTGCGGGCAGCCGTTTGACGCGTTCGCCAATTCGGGCGTTTGTCCGCGATGCGGTGGGCCGATCGCGATGGTGATGTGTCCGTACTGCGGCGTGAGTCGATCGTACGCCGAGTGGATCATGCCGGGATTGGCGGCGGCGCGACCGGTTGCGTTCCGGCCGGTTGGTTAATCTCCGAAGCGGATGCCCTGTGCCAACGGTAACTCGGTGGTGTAGTTGACCGTGTTGGTCTGTCGGCGCATGTAGGCCTTCCAACTGTCGCTGCCGGATTCTCGGCCGCCGCCGGTTTCCTTCTCACCGCCGAATGCCCCGCCGATCTCGGCGCCGCTGGTGCCGATGTTGGCGTTGGCAATGCCGCAGTCGCTGCCGGTGCAGGAGAGGAATCGCTCGGCTTCGAGCAAGTTGCGCGTGAAGATGGCGCTGGACAGGCCCTGCGGGACGCCGTTGTGCAGTCGGATCGCCTCGTCGAGTTCGTTGAAGGCTTGCTCGGCCGTCGACTGGGCGCGGCCGTAACCGATGATGTAGAGAATGGGGGCGAAGGTCTCCTCCTGCACGATTTCGAACTCGTTCTTTGCCTCGGCGATGCAGGGCGTGACGTAGCAGCCGCCGGTGTAGGCGTCGCCGGTGAGGCGCTCGCCGCCGACGAGGACGCGGCCGCCCTCTTTCTTGAGCTTTTCAACGGCGGCCTGCATGGCGCCGACCGCCTCGGTGTCGATGAGCGGTCCCATCAGGGTGCCTTCATTGAGCGGGTCGCCGATCTTCACCTGTTTGTAGGCGGTGATGAGCCGGTCGGTGAGGGCCTTCTTCATGCTTTCGTGGACGATGATGCGCCGAGTGCTGGTGCAGCGCTGGCCGGCGGTGCCGACGGCGCCGAAGACGATGGCGCGGACGGCGAGATTCATGTCGGCCTCGGGTGTCACGATGATGGCATTGTTGCCGCCGAGCTCCAGGATGGTGCGGCCCAGTCGCTTGCCGACGACTTCGCCGATGCGATAGCCCATGCGGCAGGAGCCGGTCGCGGAGATCAACGGGATGCGGCGGTCCTGAATGAACTTTTCGCCGATGGTGGCGCCGCGGCCGATGAGGAGGCTGAAAATGGCCGGGTCAACGTTCGCCTCTTTGCAGACGCGCTCGGCGATTTTCGTGACGGCGACGGCGGTCAGCGGGGTCTTGCTGGAGGGCTTCCAGACGGTTGCATTTCCGCAGACGGCGGAAAGGGCGGCGTTCCATGCCCAGACGGCGACGGGAAAGTTAAAAGCGCTGATGACGCCGACGACGCCGAGGGGATGCCACTGTTCGAACATGCGGTGTCCCGGGCGCTCGCTGTGCATGGAAAGGCCGTAGAGCTGGCGCGACAGACCGACGGCGAAGTCGCAGATGTCGATCATCTCCTGAACCTCGCCCTCGCCTTCGGCGCGAATCTTTCCCATTTCCAGGGTGACCAGGGCGCCGAGGTCGCGCTTGTGTTCGCGCAGGGCGTTGCCCAGCTTGCGGACGAGGTCGCCGCGGACGGGTGCAGGGGTCGATCGCCAGGTCTCGAAGGCCTTCTGCGAGGCGGCGATCACCTTTTCATATTCGTCCGGCGTTGCCTGGGTGACAGAGGCGATCACCTTGCCGTTGATGGGCGAGATGGAGTCGAGCTTGGCATCCGAGCCGATCCACGAAGCGCCGTCAAAGACGCCGGGGTTGACCTGCTGCAATCCGAGTTTGCGGAGTATGTCCTGCATGGGTGAATCCTGGTGTGTTGGGAGTTGTCAGAGTCGCGGTCGCCGGGTGAGCCGAGGGTATCAGGCCTCGGTGTCGGCTTTCTTCTTCTTTTTCTTGCCCTTCTTCTTGGCGCTGTCGGCTGATTTTGAATCTTCCTTCTTGCTCTTGACGGGCTGCATCACCAATGAGACGGAGATGTTCTGCGTCTTGGAGACGGCCTGGCCGACGCCTTTGCCTTCGATGCCGAAGTCGGCCAATTCCACGTCGAACTTGGACTTGATGGAGACTCGCGCGCCATGCTTCTTGCCCGACTTGCTCTTTCCGGCGGGGAGGTAGGCAATCGTTGATGCAACCTTCAATTCCTTTTCGTGGCCGTTCATCGCCATTTTGCCGATGAGCATGCCCTTGAGGATTTTTCCGCTCTTCGACTGTTTGCCATCGGGCTCAATGCCGCTGAGGGTGAAGGTGATCATCGGATGGCTGGCCGCATCGACCCAGGGCGCGGCCATCATGTGCTGGTTCTTCGTCTTGTTGCCGGTGTCCAGATCTTTCCAGGCGACTTCGAAGGTGCCGGCGATTTCGGTCAGGTTGTACAGATTGCCCTTGAGGGTTCCGGTGAGGGTTCGCGTCTTGCCCTTGATCGTCTCTTTCGGCGCTTTGGAGATGAAGACGACTTCATTCCGCTTGGACTTGGCATCCAGCTTGAACTCGGCCACTTCATCGGGGGCGATGG
>CAZCGF010000240.1:0-5733 GCA_964498115.1 uncultured Planctomycetaceae bacterium
TCGCCGCATTGACTTTGAACACCGGCTGTTCGAAGGTCGTCGGACGCGCCGTCAACGAGATGAAAGGTTCCAGCTCCAAGTCCGAGCCCGTCCCGGGGATGTCGGGGGGCAGCTTTGCCAGCTATCAGGGCGTCACGATCGCCCCGCCGCGGACCGAGCTCGGCGGCCTGGTCAGCACTGAGTTCAAGACGCAGTTGTCCGCCCAGTTGCGCAAATATCTTGTCACCGAGAAGGACGCGCCGTTTAAGGGCAGTTCACCGATGCTGACCATCGAGCCGGCCATCATGTGGTATCACCGTGGTGGTGTCGGCGGGCTGATGCCCGAGAAGTTTGTCGTGACGCTCTTCTATCTGAAGGCGGACGGCGCAGATATCGGCCGCGTGCAGATCGTCACCAAGAGCAAGGCGGCCGGCTCCGGCGATGACGACTTGGCCGAGTCAGCCGCGAAGGAACTCGTGGACTACTTTCAAGACCACGGCAAGAAGAAGTAGCAGCCCCGCGTCACAACGAGCATAAGTACGCTTGTATACCTAAGCCCACGGATTCGAATCCGTGGGCTTTTCTATTGCCCGAGAATCATCCTTGCTACGCGGCGGCCGGACTTAGATCGACCGTGCCACGCGGCGGAAGTGATACCCCAGGATAGCCATCCCCATCGCTTCTGCGAATGCCCGTCGATGAAAGAGGAAAGCCCGCGTCACGAATCGCCAAAACGCGAACCTGCCCGACCCGACTACGCCCATCGCCCACAAAGAATGCAAAAACGCGCGTATGTCGAGCGCGGTAATCGGCGTCTTGGGGCCGGTGGGCTTGTACTGTCGCAAAAACGTGAGTATGCGGTGGTAGTACTCCCGCGGCATGTAAAGCCGACGCACAAGATCGCGATAGCCATTCAGTAATGTCTCGCGATCCAGCTTGGGTACGAAGTTCAGCACCGCGTCGAGATTATTGCCCGTACTGTGGCCCAGGAGTCTTCCCTCCTTCTGGAGCCGTTTGAAGAGTTGCGTCTCCGGCAGCGCCGTCAGTAACCCGACCATTGCCGTGACGACGCCCGCCTCCTGAATGAACCGCCACTGCCGCTCAAAAATGCTCTCTTTGTCGCTATCAAACCCCACGATGAACCCGCCCATGACTTCCAGGCCGGCGGCCTGAATCTTCTTCACATCGGCGACAAGATCGCGCCCCGCGTTCTGCACCTTCGAACATTCGCCGAGGCTCTCCTCCGAGGGGCTTTCGATGCCAATGAAGAGTTTCTTGAAGCCGGCCTCAGCCAGCAGTTTGAGAAGCTCTGGATCATCCGCCACGTTCAGCGAAGCTTCGGTCAGGAATGTGATCTTCATCCGACGCCTCTGACGCCATGCGATGATCGCTCGGAGCAGTGATTTTGCCTTCACCTTGTGCCCGATGAAGTTGTCGTCAACCACGAAGACCGGCCCATCCCAGCCTGCCGCGACGAGTGAATCCAACTCGGCGACCATCTGCTCCGGCGTCTTGACGCGCGGCACGCGACCGTTCATCACGATGATGTCGCAAAACTCACAGTTGAACGGGCAGCCCCGCGAGAACTGCACCGCCATCGTCGCATAGTCCTTCATCCTGATGATGTCCCATCGAGGCGGCGGCGTCCGGGAGACGTCTGGCTTGCGACTCGCAAGATAGTATTTCTTGACCGTACCGGCGCGCATGTCGGCAACGAGGTCCGCCATCAGCTCTTCCGCCTCACCGAGGACGAAATGATCGACCTCGGGAAAGCGCTCGTGACCAGTCGTAAACAACGGGCCGCCCGCGATTACCGCCCTTTTCTGTGCAATGCATCTGGCGATGACCTCCTTCGCGGACTCAACGTGGACAATCATGGCCGAGATCATTACGTAATCTGCCCATGCGATGTCGGCGTCGTTGATCCGACGGACATTCATGTCCACCAAGCGAATCTCCCAATCTCGCGGCAGGAACGCGGCCGCCGTCAGTATGCCGAGCGGCGGATGAGCGGCCTTCCGAGAGATGAAGGGCAAGACGTGGTTGAAGCTCCAAAACGTGTCCGGCGTCTTGGGCCAGACGAGCAGTACCTTCATGACTTGACTCCAAAACCGGACACGTGTGTCCGTTTATAGATGCGAAGCGTACCGCGCGACGGATTCCTTCGCGCCGAGTCATCTTTCCTCAGTCACCGTAATTCCGATCTTCCCAAGTCCCCACACCGGCGGGAATTGCGCCCGTTCTTGTCACCGACCGTACCCGGGCCTACATTGACCGCCTGATCCGTTTGAAAGAGCGGGTCTCGACCGAGCGACCCCAGTACGCCGCAAGACCGTACAGCGGTAGATTGGTCGCGGACGATAGAACTCTAACCCCTTGCGCGCGCAAAGGCAGCGATATGAGCACTGAAATCGTACACGTCCACGGCCGCGAGGTTCTCGACTCCCGCGGCAACCCGACCGTCGAGGCGGTGGTCGTCCTGGAAGACGGCTCTGCCGGCCAGGCGATCGTCCCTTCCGGCGCCTCAACCGGCGAGCACGAGGCGGTCGAACTGCGCGACGGGGACAAAAATCGCTATCTCGGCAAGGGCGTCCTGCTGGCCGTGGAAAACGTCAACAACAAGTTGTCCGAGTGCGTGATCGGCATGGACGCGATGGACCAGGAAGAGGTCGACGCGGCCATGATCGACCTCGATGGCTCAGCCAACAAGAGCCACCTCGGGGCTAATGCGATCCTGGCGGTTTCCCTGGCTGTGGCGAAGGCCGCCTCGGAGTCGTGCGACCTGCCGCTCTTTCGCTATCTCGGCGGGTGCCATGCTCATGTCGTGCCCGTTCCGATGATGAACATCCTCAACGGCGGCAAACACGCCGACAGCACCGTAGATTTTCAAGAATTCATGATTCAACCCTGGGGAGCGCCGAGTTTCCGCGAGGCCCTGCGGTGGGGCGCGGAGATCTTTCATACCCTCAAGAAGGTCCTGCACGAAAAGGGCCACAACACCTCCGTGGGTGATGAAGGCGGCTACGCGCCCAACCTCAAGTCAAACGATGAGGCCTTTGAGGTCATCGCCACGGCCGTCGAAAAGGCCGGCTACAAACTCGGCGAACAGGTATGGTTCGCACTCGACCCCGCGACCAGCGAAATGGCCAACGAAGCGGGCGCCAAGAACAAGTACAAGTTCTACAAGAGCAATCCCAACCGCGTCGCCTCCGCCGAGGAGTTGACCGACTACTGGGCGGAAAAGGCCAAACAGTGGCCGATTCGCAGCATCGAGGACGGCCTCGCCGAAGACGACTGGGACGGCTGGTGCAAACTCACCGCCAAGCTGGGCAACAAGGTGCAGCTCGTCGGCGACGATCTCTTCGTCACCAACACCAAGCGCCTCCAGCAGGGCATCGATAAAAAGGCCGGCAACAGCATCCTTATCAAGGTCAACCAGATCGGCACGCTGACCGAGACCCTCGCCGCCATCAACATGGCCATCCGAAACGGATGGACCGCGGTCATCAGCCATCGCAGCGGTGAGAGCGAAGACACCACCATCGCCGACATCGCCGTGGCTACGAATGCCGGACAGATCAAGACGGGCAGCCTGTCGCGGACCGATCGGCTGGCCAAGTACAACCAGCTCCTCCGTATCGAAGAGCACCTCGGCGACCAGGCGGTCTACGGCGGCAAGTATTGGAACAAGGGTTAGAATTTTGCCCGATCAGATGATCGAGAGCCCGCAGTCGCGACCATTGGATCCGACGCCCACTTCTCCGCTGGGTCATCGGTTGATGTTTCTGTTGCTCCTGGGCCTTTCGTTCTTCGTTTTCGCGCCGACCGTGCTGCTGCCAATTCTCCGCGACTATTGCGATCTGCTTGCGGAAGAAAGCCAACTCACCGCGGATGTCGCCGCCCTTGAGGCCGAAGTGGCCCGGCGCGACGAGCTGATGTATGCATTCCAGAACGATGCTGTTGTCAACGAACGCCTTGCCGTTCTCGACCTGCACTACAAACGGCCGAACGAGGTGATCCTGCCGGTCCTCGGCGATGGGTCTTTCCTTCCACACCAGGCTGAGAGTCCCACCCAGGCACAGGCTTCGCGAACGGCGCTTCACCTCCCCGCCGACTGGCCGCATTGGGCCCTTCGTGCCGAAAGCTGGGCCGACTCAAAGGGGCTGATTTCGCTCTTTCTCGATCCGAGCCTGCGGCCCGTTTTCCTCCTGATGTCTTGCGGCCTCACCATCGCGGCGTTTGTACTGTTCGCCCCTCGATTGCGATTCAGTCCGCGCGATGATTCAAGGATGAGTAAGACGGTTGCGTCAACTGCCCAGCCGACGTCCTGACGACTTGTCCGCTCTATCTGGCACGGCGACACACGTCACTCGCCAGTCATTTCCGAATTCATTCCTTGTGATCCGCCGCCGCGCCTTCGACTTCCAGCGTTGCGCTCGCTTCCACCGGACCATGAGAACGATTCGGCTTCAACTTCAACGCGGCTGACTGAATGACGTAGTAGAAAACCGGCGTAAGGAAAATGCCGAACAGCGTGACGCCGAGCATTCCTGAAAACACCGCCGTGCCGAGCGTCTGCCGCATTTCGTGACCCGCACCGGAGGCGATCATCAACGGCACGACGCCGAGAATGAAGGCGAACGAAGTCATGATGATCGGTCGCAGCCGCAGCCGGGCCGCCTCGATCGCCGCCTCAAACACAGTCATGCCCGTCTCATGCTGCTGCTTGGCAAACTCAATAATGAGCACGGCGTTCTTACAGGCAAGACCGGCAAGCACCACGAAACCGATCTGCGTGAAGATGTTGTTATCCATGCCGCGCAGTGACACGCCGACTAGCGCACACAGCATGCTCATGGGCACGATCATGATGATGCCGAGCGGCAGGGAGAAACTCTCGTACTCCGCCGAGTGCGTCAAGAAGACAAAAAGCACGCACAACGGAAAAATGAAGATCGCTGTATTGCCCGCGAGGATTTCCATCAGGGTCAGCTCGGTCCACTCATAGGAGGCGGACCGCTGCAATTCGCTGTCGGCGATGGCCTCCATCGTCTGGATCGCTTCACCGGAGCTGTACCCGGGCATCGGCGCACCGTTGATCGTCGCCGCGGGATACATGTTGTATCTCGTGATCAGCACGGGGCCGCTGGAGTCCCGAACGGACGCAAGCGTACCGATCGGCACCATGTCACCCGCGGCGTTACGCACCTTGAGCTTCTTCACGTCCTCCGGGTCCGCGCGAAAGGGCCCCGCGGCCTGAAGGTTGACCTGCCAGGTGCGGCCGAATCGGTTGAAGTCGTTGACGTAGTATCCACCGAGAAAAACCTGAAGCGTGCTGAAGACTTCGTTCAGCGGTACGCCCAGGGTCTTGCATTTGGTGCGGTCGATGTCGACGTAAAGCTGCGGCGTGTCCGCGCGAAATTGCGTGAAGAGGCCGACGAGGCCCGGCTGCTGATTACCGACCGTCACGACATTGTCGGCCTGAGCCTGCAGCGCCGGCAGCCCGGCGCCGCCGCGATCCTCAATCATGATCTTGAAGCCGCCGGCGTTTCCAAGTCCATCCACAGGCGGCGCCCCGAAGACCGCTACCATGGCTTCCTGAACTTCAGCGAAGTATCGACGGCGAAGCTGGTTCGAAATCGCATCCGCGGACAGGTGCGGAGCCTTCCGATGTTCGAACTCATCCAACACCGCGAACATCGAGGCGAAGTTCGACCCGTTCGCATTGAGCAGAAACGACTGGCCGGAAATGCC
>CAZCGF010000241.1:0-5680 GCA_964498115.1 uncultured Planctomycetaceae bacterium
TCGCGTTGATGCGGTCGCGGTTGATCTGCACGCTCGCCGTCTTGCTGTAGGCGTTGGCCAGACGCTCGATCTGCCGAGCACTTGCCTTGCCGCTGTGGATGAGGCCGATCATGTACTTGCAGACATACCGCGCGGCGACGAGTTCGAGGCGAACGTCGTCGAACTCAGTCTGCCTGCTGACGATGGATTCGACGTCCTCTTCATCCAACAAGCCCCGAACTGCACCCCGGTCGTTCCTCGTCCCACCGTCGGCGCACACATTCACCGCGCCGTCTTCACCCGCCAGATCGGCAATCCGCGCCACAGCCCGCCGTCGCGCCCCATAGCGATAAAACGACGAGTAGCTGACGCCTCGATCGCCAAGCTTGAATTGAGCGTAAATCTCGCGATATGAATCGCCGTCCCCGGCCCGCAAAACCTCGTCGAGCCGGCGCCGCTCCTCGCGCGGCAGCTTCTTCTCAACCGCCGTCGGCAACTCGCGTCGGCGAAGTAGTGGATCGGACATAACCGGTGCCTCCTTTTGAAGCCAGTGTCACACCACTGACGCTCCGACCAAATACTTAGCACACAGTCGCACCCGAGCAACTCAAAAATCACCCGGTTTTTCGGGCCTTTCCGCCATGTCCTGCAACAGTCAACCGTTGGCACACAAAAAAAATCTTCCGCCATTCAAAAAATCTCCACCCCGCGCAATCCCCACCTGCTCCCGCGCACGATGCGCACCCGCCCCCGCGCGAGCCCCACCGCGGCTTGCCGTTTGGCGACGACAACGCCAACCAACTTCGGAACCGCAAGGAATCACGCCCCACCCCGAGAACATTGAGCAAGAGTTAATACAGAGGAGGGATTTCGGCCATGAACAGAAAAGACGATGATCCGCCGATCATCGCCGCTAAAAAACCACCCAATCGAAGTGCCGCCCCAAATCCAGCCCGCCCAACCACTTGCCATCGCCCCAAGCGAAGTGACTCACCTTATGTCACCTTCGATATGTCGACGCCCCGCCGCGTCGAGCTCGCGCTGCCGCACGAAAAACTACTGCGAATCGCTGCCGCCCAGTTCCTTCAGCAGCTCCACGATGCGCGTCGTCGTGAATTCGTGCGCGATCTTCGCCCGGTCCACCGCTACCTGCGGGTCCCACGGGCCGGGTTGGGCCCAGCGGGCGTCTACCTCGATGAACAACTGCCGCACGTCCTCGATCAGCGTCTCCACCTTCACCTCGGCCTGCCAGTTCGGCTTGTCCGGGCCGGGCAGCGGCGGCAGCAGCAGCTTGAGACCGACGGCATGGACCGGGCGGCCGAGCGGGCTGAGGCGGGCGTCGAGGCCGAGGCAGCGCTGGCCGAGGAAGACGCGGGCGTCGTCGCCGGCGGACTGGGCGGTGAGGCGGATGATGATGCCGGTGGCGACGATCAGCCGCGGATTGAACACCGACGCGACCGTCTCCAGGGCGAGCTTGAGATTATCGAGATACACATCGAACGGGCCGATGGGGAAGAAGTCCTCGAAGTTGAGCAGGTCGGGACTGACCGAAAGCTTGAGCTGGCTGCGCGGGTCGCCCTGCGACTGCGGGCTGACGAGGTGCCAGGCGTTCTCGGCGTATTCCTGCTTGCGCCAGTCGAAGCCCTCGCTGGCCTTGATCTGGAACTGCTGCTTGTGGGCCTTGTCGAGAACGGCAGCCGGGGCGAAACGGACGCCGACATGCAGGCCGCGGGTTTTGATGGTCTGTGGAAGCATGGGCGCACTTGTACCGCGAAGGCGGCGAGGCGGCAATGAGGCGGCGGAGCGGGCTGGGACCGGCGGCGATCAGCCTCCGGAGGCGGGCTGAGTCGTTGGGACGGCGGGCGGCGTGGCCGGGGTCTGGCCGGCCTCTTCACCGGGCAGGACGCGCACAGGAATCGTCTTGCCGTCAGTGCCAACGGCCTGGCCCGACTTGAGGTCGATGGTCTTCGACATGATCAGGGTCTGATCGTTGGTCGAACCGGGGGTTGAAGAGGCAGGCGTCGATGCGGCGGCCGGATCGGGCGCGGCGACGGTCAATGCAGCCGGCGGGAACGAGACGGGCTTCGACCACTCATCGAGACCGGCGAGGCGAAACTTCGCCTGCTGGGGAAGGGGCGTGTTCTTGTAGGCGTCGGCCTCGGCGACCTTCTGGTAGTGCGCACGGGCCGCTGCGAAGTCGCCCTTGTTCTCGGCGAGGACGCCGAGAACGATTTCCGCCTGGCCGCGCGCGACGGAATCGGCGGAGCCGGCCAATGCGGCGACCTTGGTATAGGCCTCTTCGGCGGTCTTTTGCCAGTCGGTGGATGAGGCGGTGGTCTTATCGTTGGCGACGATCTGCCCCATGGCGACTTCGCCGATGCGGCTCCACGCGGCGAGGACCAGGGCCGCATCGCTGCTGGTGGTGGCCACTTCCTTGTAGCGGAGGATGGCGCCGGACGGGTCGGCTGCCAGCGAGCTGTCACTCAGGGTCGCCCAGCCGTCCATGACCTTGGCGCGCTGGCCGGCGATGAACCAGTAGCCGCCGAGAACGACCACCAGGGCGATGCCGCCGCCGAGGAGGAGCTGGATGGCGTTCTTGCGGACGTAATCGCTGACCTGGTCGATCTGCTGGGCCAGTTCGTTGGTATGTAATTCGTGCCTTCGTTCGGTCTTCATGATCGGTGGGTGCTCAAATGGTGCTAGTAGTTGGACTCAAGGTGAGGCGTCTTCACGGTGACGACGATCTGCGTGCCGGGCTTAAACAGCTTCGCGGGGATCTTCTCGATGCGAACTTCGCAGGCCTCTTCGAACTTCTTGTACTTCAGGGTGTACACGCCGGCGGCAAGCGTCTCATCAACGAGCCGCCACTGGCCGGAGGGCATTTTGTCGTAATAAAAGTTGCGGACAGACTGGAGGTCCTTGCTGCCCATGTAAAAGTGCTTGATCTTGCGGCGACCCTCGGTGTAGCTGTGGTCGGATTTTTCGCGGTCGAGGTTGAAGCCCTTGGGGACCGGAATGTCGGCGACGAAGGGCTGAGCGCGCGACTCAAGAATGGTCGGCGCGCCGGTCTCCTTCTTGCAGCCCGGGAGGACGAGGGCGATCGCCGCGATGTAAAGCCAGGACTTCGATTGGCGGGTCATCGATCTGGACCTTGGCAAAAGGAGGTTGTCAGCTGGTGGACGGCGGCGCTTGCCACCGACAGGACCGCTGCTAACTCACGAGCAGGAAAAGGCTAATGGGATGACGGGCGCGTGTCAATTGCGAGGCCGGCGGGCGACTCGCTCATCCGGTAATCGCCCGGGAGGTCTAGACGCGCGCCGGTGTCGGCCGGGCGGCGGCCAGCGGTCGGAAAGCGGCCTCCAGGTCGGCAATCAGATCGTCAACATCCTCGATGCCGACGGAGAGGCGCAGCAGACCGTCGGTGATGCCGCGGGCCTCGCGGTCGGCCCGGGGAATGCTCGCATGGGTCATGGTGGCGGGATGGCCGATCAGGCTCTCGACGCCGCCGAGGCTTTCGGCGAGGGCGAAGAGATGCGTCTTTCCGGCGATGCTCCGGGCGGCGGCCTCTCCGCCCTTGATGACGAAGGACACCATGCCGCCGAAGCCGCGCATCTGGCGCTGGGCAAGGGCGTGTTGCTTGTGGGAGGTGAGGCCGGGGTAGATGACTTTCTCGACGGCGTCGTGGCCCTCGAGCCAGCGGGCGATCTCGAGGGCGTTTTCACAGTGGGCCTTCATGCGGACTGCCAACGTCTTGACACCTCTCATGACCAGCCAGGAATCGAACGGGCCGGGCACGCCGCCGACGGCGTTCTGATGGTACTTGATGGTGGTATAGAGCTTTTCGTCGCTGGTCATCATCGCCCCGCCGACGACGTCGCTGTGACCGCCGAGGTACTTGGTGGTGCTGTGAACGACGATGTTGGCGCCCAGCTCGAGGGGCTGCTGGAGATACGGACTGGCGAAGGTGTTATCGACGACGGTGATGAGCTTGGAGGTCTTGCCGATTTCCGCGACGGCGGCGATGTCCACGAGATTGAGCAGTGGATTCGTAGGCGTCTCAATCCAAAGCATCTTCGTGTTGGGGCGAATGGCCTTGCGGACGTTGTCCGGATTGGTCATGTCGACCCAGGAGTATTCCATGCCGTAGCGCTTCAGGACGAGTTCGAAGAGACGGTAGGTGCCACCGTAGACGTCGTCGGCGCAGACAACGTGGTCGCCCGAAGAGAGGAGGTTCATGACCGCGGCGCTGGCGGCTGTTCCGGAGGCGAATGCGAGGCCGTACTTGGCGCCTTCGAGCGAGGCGAGACAGGCTTCGAGGGCGGCACGGGTTGGATTGCCTGTGCGGGAGTATTCAAAGCCCTTGTGTTCGCCGATGCCCTGCTGGGTGTAGGTCGAGGTTTGAAAGATGGGGACGATTGTTGCGCCGGTGGAAGGGTCCGCTTCCTGGCCGACGTGGATCGCTCGCGTGGAAAATTGCATGGGTGCCTCCGGAAAAAGTCATCCGGAGGTCATTGTAACAGTACGGCGAAGCGAGGCCAGCGACGGGGCCAGGGGTTAGTCGGAGAAGATCGACTCGGTGATGGCGACCTGCTCCGGCAGTTGGGCGATGACTTCCTGCACCTTTTCCTGATCGAGGTGGAGGAGTTCGAGCATCGCGTCGTCGTAGGTCTCGTTCACGGCGGTGCCGGAGAAGCCGAGTTGTGCCTGGCATGCGAGGACGTCGGCGACATGGACGAGGGCGCCGAGTTCGCGGGTTGCCGCGGCGAGTTCCATGGGCTTGTGGTGATAGCCGATGGCGGCACAAAGATGCATGGGGAATCGCCACTTATTGGCGAGGGCCATTCCGAATGCCTGATGGTCGGCGCCGATGATTTCCTGCTCGAGTTCGCAGAAGCTGCCGCCGTCGGCGCGATGGCGCGTGACGACGTCGGCCAACTGCTTCGGGAAAACCTGGCGCTCGACGAGAATGCCGAGATCGTGGATGAGGCCGACGAGGAAGCTCTCTTCGACCGGCGGGTGTCCCTGAGCCTTGGCGAGCAATCGACAGGCGACGCCGACCGCGACGCTGTGTCGCCAGAGTTCCGAGCCGCTGAAGCCTTCGATGGAACTGCCTGCGTTGAACAGGTGCGTCATCGAGGCGGCGATGGCGATGTTCTTCACCGCCGAGAGGCCGAGCAGCACGATGGCCCGATCGACGCTGGCGATCTGGCCGGGGAGTCCGTAGAAGGCCGAGTTGACGACCTTGAGGAGTCGTGCGGACAGGGCCGGATCGTTTTTGATGACTTCGTGGAGGTCACGGGCGGTCGATTTGGGATTCTCGACGACCTGAATGATTTTGACGGTGACTTCGGGGAGCGTTGCGATCTCGCCGAGATCCGCGATCGCGGAGGCCACGAATTTATCCGTCTCGCTTTTGCCCTTGATCGCCGTAAGCATGACCGACCCTCTTAGGTTTCAGTTATTCAGGTCATCCCATTGAGTGAGAAGCCATGATCCTGAGTATCGGCGCTGCGGCGAGTGACCTTCATTTCTAAACGGTACGATCCAACTGGGCGGGTCGGCACAAACGGCCGGATATTGGAGATTGGAGGTGGGAATACTGTAGAGGGGTTCCGGCGACAATATCGGCCGCTGCGGTGGAGCCGACGACAGCGTCCCAATCGGCGGGTGAGATTCCATCGCCGGGGCGGCGGACGGTGAG
>CAZCGF010000242.1:0-5671 GCA_964498115.1 uncultured Planctomycetaceae bacterium
CTCCAGCCGCGCCACAAACGTCCCGCGCTCCCGCCGAAAATCGCCGAGCACCTCGTCGATCGCCCGCTCGTTGTGCCCCGCCTGGTTCGTCGCCCGGTTGCTCATGTCCGCCGCCCGCAGCGTCGCCGCACCCGCGAGATAGTCGTCGATCCGCCCGCTGTGCAGCGCGTCGAGATCGAGCAGGTGCCCGACGTTCTCCTGAATCGACCACGTCCCCTCGCGCTCCCGTCGCCGCAATACCCCGACGCCCACGCCGCGAACCAGCTCTTCAATCCGCGCCGGCGTCCCGCGCAGTCGCTCCAGCACGTCGGGAAATACCTCCACCGGCCCGTCGAAGGTCCACGTCCGATCGATCCATTTCAGTTTCGCGCCCATCACCTCGCCTCCCGCGCTGACTCCTCAGCCCAACCGATTACGGATGATAAAACACCTCGCGCACCACCTTGCCGTCGCGCCACGTCTGTAGCGAGACCTGCCGCTGCACCATCCGGCTGCCGCCCTTCGGCGTAAACTCCATCACCCACTCGACCGCCGCCTTGTCCCCATCCACCAGAATGTTGCCGACGCTCGCCGCGTGAAACGTCACGTTGTTCACGAACTGTTCCTCGTATGCCCGATTCTCAGCCTTTCCGGCCCGCTCGTTCGTCCCGTTCTCGCTCATCACCACGTCGTCGCCGTAGTACCGGTCAAACGTCTCCAGGATCTTCCCCGCCAGGATGCCGTCAATCACCGCCTGTACGTTCTCTCGCGTGCTCATGGGTTTGTCTCCGTTTTTCTGATCTGCGTACCCAATCGTTCAAAGTCCCATCGCAATTTCAAAAACTAACTCAACACCGGCGAGCCCTTCCCGGCCGACCGTCCCACGAGTGACGTCACCGTCAACCCGCCCGGCCCCGTGAAAGCCAGCCCCGTCACCACCACGGCAAGCGTCAGCGCATACTCCATGCCGTGATTCTGAAGGGCGAATGCGTCGCCGTGTACCGCGAACGCCGCCACATACATCGTGAACGCCAGCGGCACAGCCAGGAGCCGCATCGCAAAGCCCGTGAGTAGCGCCAGCCCGCCGAAGAACTCCGCCGATCCCGCCGCCACAGCGCTCGCCGTCGGCAGGGGGAAGCCCATCTGCCCCATGAATCCCGCCGTCCCGCTGATCCCGTGCCCCCCAAAGAGCCCGAACAACTTCTGCGCCCCGTGATACACAAACACCACCGCGATGATCGCCCGGATCAAGAGCAGCCCGATGTCCTGTGCCGTCGTTGCGTTCTTGGTCGTTTGCGACGAATCCATGTTCGTATCCTCTCTTTCTGTTATTGCCTCGAAAAATTCAGCCCGGTTGTCAGTTCATTCCCGCGCGTCCGAAGCCCGCCCGTGCCGCGCCTCGAACAGCAGTTTGCTCAGCATCGCCAGCTTCCGCGCCCCCATGTGTCCCATCGTGGCCTTGTGCATCTCCAGAACCGGCTTATCCAGTTCCTTCAGCACCTGCTGACCCTGCGGCGTCAGTTGAACCCACACCACCCGACGGTCATCCCGGCACCGCTCGCGCTTCACCAGCCCCGTCGTCTCCAGTCGGTCGATCAGCCGCGTGATGTCCGGCTGCCGGCTGATCATCTGCTCCGCGATCTTCCGCGTTTGCACCCGCCCGTGCCCCCGAACGATCCGCAGCACGTTGTACTGCGGCGCCGACAAATCCCGTCCCTTCAAAAGCCGCTCGAACGCCGCCAGCACATGGTCGTACGTCCGCGCCACATTCAAAAACGCCTCCTGCTCCGGCAGATCGAAAGGCCTCCGCTTGCCGATCTCCGCCGCCAGGTTCGCCGGTCGTGTCTTCGTGGGCTTCATACCCAAAATATATGTTACAACATCTATTGTGGCAACAAGAAAATCGGCCCGCCGGGAGTTTTTTCCCTAACTCCCGATTCCCGCCCGGTTTCCCGCCCGCTTTTTCCGCCGCCGCAACCCCCGTGTGATGCAGTGGTGGGGGGGCCACATCGCAAAACCCCGCCCCGCGCCCGCCCTCGCTTGACGCCGATACCCGCCACTCGGATACTCATGCCGTAACGAGAACGCTCGCATTCGACGAATCTACAGCTAAGGAGTAGCGGTTATGCTTCCAGGACTCGGTGGTTTAGGCGGCGCAGGCGGATTCCTTCCGATTTACGCCATCATGTTCGTCATCAATCTCATCATCCAGCTCTTCAGCGGCGGCCTCGGCGACATCTTCGGCATGGCCGCGGCCATGTAATCGGCCCCTGAAGCGCCCCTCGCAGGATTGATCCCGAAATGTTCCCCCTCAGGTGATGCTCCGCGCGCATCGCCCGCCCCCATCTAATCGAATTCCCCGCCGCGCGGATCGCTAAACGGGTCATACACAAATTCGATCGCAAACAACCGCGACGGATCGACCTGCACGCTCCGCGTCTCGAGGTCCTCAATCACCGGCTCGATCGCGTGCCGCAGCTTCGCCAGAAACCCCGGGATGTCCAAGCCCATGAACACCTCCGGCAACCCCTCGAACAGTTCCGCCGACGAAACATAAACCTGCCGCACCCCGACCGCCCGCCCGCGCCGAAGCAGCTCCAGCGTCACCGCCGCCTGAATGATCGCCCGGTAGAACCGCTCCCGCCGATGATCGCGCACCCGGTTCCAGACTTCCTCCCACGTATCGTGCGCCTCGAAGAATTGCCCCTCGTTAAACAGCCGAACTCCTTCGAGCCAGATGCGGCGCTCCTCGTCTCGCGGAAATTCGTCCAGCGGCATATCAATGGGTTACTTGTGCGCGAGCGACTTGTCCAGCGCCGGCCCCGCCCCGCGCCGCCACGGCATCGGAATCAGCATCGGCGTCCGCGCCCGATACTGCTGATACGCCTCGCCGAGCATCTTCGATAAATCGCGCTCCTCGAATTGAATCCCGATCAGGATGTACCCCGTCATCGCCGCCGCAAACAGCAGCCGCCCCTGCGTCATCGTCGGCGCAGCCCAGAACGCAATCAAAAACCCGAGCATCAGCGGATTGCGCACCATCCGGTACAGCATCGGCTGCCGAAACTCAGGATGCGTATAGGCCGTCCCGCGAAAATGCAGCCAAACCTGCCGCAGCCCGAACAAATCAAAATGATCGATCAGAAAACTCGAATAAAGCACCAGCCCCCACCCGCCCAGCGAAATCACCAACAGCGCCGTCCGCGCATTCGAATTCGCGACCTCCCACACCACCTCCGGCATCGCCCGCCACTGCCAGAACATCAGCATGAAAATAAGACTCGTCACCAGCACAAACGTGCTCCGCTCCGCCTGCACCGGCACAATCGACGTGAACCACCGCTTAAACCCCGGCCGCGACATGATCGTATGCTGCACCGCGAAGAGCAGAATCAGCCCGAGGTTCGTCGCAACCGCAATCCCCATCGGCCCGCCCGGCCCGTCGTCAATGTCGCGCGGTACGACCAGCCCCTCCACAAACCCCGCCAGATAGACAAACGTCCCGAAGAAAATGAGATAACAGGCTAAGCCATACCCAAAAATGGCCATGTGACGCACCCTCAGACTTTCGCCAATTAGATGTGCCGCCGACCCGTCAGGTTTCAGCGATCGCTCTCGAACTTCGCCGACTTGACCGCCGCCTCAATCTGGGCCGGAATGATCGACTCCACCCGATCCGCCGCCGCCGGAAAGACCCCGAACACCGTTCGGTCCCGCCGTATGACCACCAGCGTCGGATAGCTCTCGACCTTGAACAACTGCCCGATCGCGTTCGTCGGGTCGTGCGCGTACGAAGCCGAGACGTTCAGCACGTTCATCGCCTTGTCGCATTCCGCCTTCGATAGCGACGCGCCCACCGTCTGATTGACGTGAATAAACTTAACACCCTTGGCCGCATACGCCTCCGCCGCCGCCTCGATGATCGGGATCTGCGCCTTGCTCGCCGACTCATCCACCGCCACGAAGTTCAGCACCGTCGCACCATACCCCGACGCGTCGTCGCGCTTGAACTTCCGCCCGCTCCCCAGGTCCAGCGTAAAATCCGGCGCCGTCTTGCCGACCGACTCCGGCTGAGCCTTCTCAACCTGCGACTTGCCCTGAGGGCTGTCCGCCAGCGAGCGACCCGTCAGCAGAATGTCCAGGCTCTTCGTGACCCGCTCGACGAAGTCGTCCTCGTTGCCCTCAAAGAACCCCTCAATCACCCCCGCCTTGTTCACGATCACCAGCGTCGGATAGATCAGCAGCTTGAACGACCGGCCGACCTCATTCCCCAGGTCGAAGCACAACTCCGACTTCATCTCCGCGTCCTGCATGATCTCCACCTGGCGATCCTGCGTCACGTCGGTGAACTCGCTCTTCTCGCAGACGTTTACGAATCGAATGCCCCGGTCGCCATAGCTCCGCCGGATCGCCTCGAACTTCTTCAACTGCTCGTGATTGTGCCGGTCACCCGGCGCGAAGAAGTTCAGCAGCGTGATCGCGCTGCTCAAATCCCTGTTGCCGATCCCCACGCCCTCCATCGTCGTCAGGTTAAACCGCGGCGCCCGCCGCCCGACCAGCTTGTCAATCGTCAGTTCCTTCCCGCTCTCATCCACCGCCGGCAACTGGCCCTCCTCCGGCGCCCTTCGAACGGGAATCCGAATCGTCGGGAAGAAATTGTCGTCCGTCGTGATCGTCAGCGTCTTGCCCATCTCAGGCAGCACGTACTTCGGCGGCGCCTCCAGCTTGATGCGATACGACCGGCCCTCGATCATCGGCGCCGTCGTCACCTTGATCTCCGTATCGTCGATCGTGACATCCTTCATCTCCACCGGCCGGTCCCCGTTGTTCGTAAATAAGAGGACACTGCTGAATCCCGACGTCGGCGATTTCAGCTTGGCCGGGTCCCACATCACAAACGTCGGAATCACCTCCAGCCGCGGCGGCACATAGGCGAACACCTTCACCTGAATCTCCGGCTGCGCCTCCAAGGTCGTGTAGAGCAGCGCCAGCGACTCCAGCCGCCCCTGAACCAGCGGCGTCTTCGTCTTCACATCGAGCCGATACTCAACCCCCGGCTTCACCTCGCTCAGCTTGAACGTATAAAGCTCGTCCTCGTCGCTCACCAAAGAGACTTCAAACTTCTCCTCGGTCTTGTTCAGAATCTGCACCGACGTCTCGCGTTCCTTCCCGTCGATGATCTTGCCAAACCCCGCGAACGGCGGGTTCAGCTCGACCGGCGCGCTGCAGTTGCCCGTCATGCGCAGCGTCAGCCGGGCAGTCGCCGGATCGTTGGACAGCACCGTCGCCGTCCGAACGAACGCCCCCTCGATCTTCCGCGCATCGACCGCCAGCTTCAGCGAAATCGACTTGCCCGCTTCGATCACCGGCGGATACTCCCCGTCCTGATAGCAGCCCGCGTCGAAGTCGATCCGCCCGATGACCAGGTCTTCGTCCCCGGTATTGCGCAGGGTGAAGGTGTGCCGAAGCTGCAAACCGGTAAAAGTCTTACCGAAGTCCTGCGAGGTCGAGTCCGCCTTGATCGCCGGGGCCGCGGCCGCCGGCCCGCCCAGCGCCAGGCTGGTCGCCCCGATCAAAACCACCGCCGTCAGTCGTATGCCTGAAAGAAATCGAGAGCCATCCATCGTGACGAACCCCATGAGCGAAGTCATGAATCAATCGTTACTTAGCTCTCATAGTTCTAGCCCAAATC
>CAZCGF010000243.1:0-5556 GCA_964498115.1 uncultured Planctomycetaceae bacterium
TGGGTAGGGCCGGAATTGAACCGGCGACACACGGATTTTCAGTCCGTTGCTCTACCAACTGAGCTACCTACCCGATGCGTCCCGCGGATGTCCGCGAGTCCTCGACAGTGCGAGGGCCCGGCATTATCCGAGAGGGTGAAGGGCGATGCAAGGCCCTTTGCCGCCGGCGAAAACGATGCTCGAAGCAACGGGTATCGGCTGCCATGCCCCCTCAAATTGAGTGCAGAGTTTTCGATCGATAGGCCCGGCTTTCAGGATCGGGCGAATTTGGACGGATCCAACGAGCCCAAACCCTGGTCCCACTCGATCGTGATGCCGCCGCGCCGCGAGGCCTGCTTGGCTCGCTTCTTGGCCTGCTCCTTTTCGGCGGCCGCGCGTTGGGCTGCGATCTCGGCGAGTTCCTCGGGCGTCGGCTCGCGCGGGGGCGTCTTCATCGAGAGCGAAATCTTTCGATTCGCCGTATCGACCGACAGCACGCGCACTTCCACCTCGTCGCCGGGCTTGACCTTGTCGGTGACGGCCTTGATGCGTGAGTCGGCCAGCTCGGAGATGTGAATAAGGCCGTCGATGCCTTCTTCCAGCTCGACGAAAGCGCCGAAGTCAGCGGTGCGGGCGACCTTGCCCTTGATCTTGGCGCCGGCGGGATATCGCTCGGCGACCGACGCCCACGGGTCCTCCTTGACGGCCTTGAGGCTCAATGAGATGCGCTGCTTGCCCTGATCGACGCTGAGGATCGAAACCTCCACGACGTCGCCGTCCTTGACGATTTCCGATGGATGGCGAACGCGCCGGGTCCACGACAGCTCGCTGATGGGGAGCAGGGCCTCAACGCCGGGCTCAAGTTCGACAAAGGCGCCGAAGTTCTGCATGCGGACGACGCGCCCGCTGACTTTTGCGCCGGGGATGTACCGATCCGCGACGTTGGTCCACGGATTGGGCTTCACTTCCTTCAGGCTCAGAGAGACCTTCTCTTTGTCCCGTTGGAGCTTGATGACCTTGACCTCGACTTCGTCGCCGACCTTGACGACCTCTTCCGGCTTGTTGATGCGGCCCCAGCTCATGTCGCTGACGTGCAGCAGGCCGTCAACGCCTCCCAGATCGATAAACGCGCCGTAGTCGGTCAGGCTTTTGACGGTTCCCTTTCGAATCTGTCCGAGAACCAGCTCGGCGAAGACCTTATGCTTCTCCTGCTCGGCCTCGACCAGCAGCACCTTGCGACGGGACAGAACAATGTTTTGCTCGTCCGCCTCGAACTTGGTGACTTCGGCGCGGATGGTCTGGCCCAAGAGCGCGGAGATGTCCTTTAGGAAATGCACATCGACCTGGCTGGCGGGAATAAAGCCGCGAAGGCCTTCGATGTCCACCTCAAGGCCGCCCTTGTTCATGCCGCTGACGACGCCGGAGACGATGGTTCCGGGCTGCATGGTGGCGAGCGCTTGGAGCTCGCGGGCCTTCTTTCGTGAGACGATGAGCAGGCCGAGGCGTTCGTCCTTTCCGACCACGCAGACTTCAATGGGATTGCCGACGGCGTACTTTTCATCCCTGCCGAATTCGGAATGCGGCATGCTGCCAAGGCTCTTGCCGTCGAAGTCGATCAGGACATCCTGCGAACCGATATTGGCGACGCGGCCCTTAAGCAGTTGGGCCTCTTCGGGCTCTTGAACCTTTGGCGCCGCATCGGCTGCAGCGGCCATCTCTTCGGCGGTCATTCCGCCCATCATCTTGTTCAACTCTTGTTCAACGGAACCTTGATCGTCGTCCGTCATGGCTGCGACGAGATCCGCCGGGCTCTTGGGCGTCGGGGCACTCGGCCGAGGCGGCTTGTTGGCGGGCGGCGCCTCGGGCGTCGGTGCTTGCGGTTGTGAATTTGTTTCGGACACAGGCGGAGTGTGGTGGGTCGGTTCCATTGAACGCTCTTCGTGGGACGAGGATGGGGGTTGTGGTGATTGATCCGTCATGATCTCAGAGTCGCCGTCAGGAAGGCATCCTCACATCCATTCGGCGGACAATTGAAAGGTCACGAGTACACGCTTTATCGAGACCATCGGCGCTGGAAGGAACCGTCCTTCCGGCGATGAAAACTTGTTTGCGACTCCGGGTTTCGCTAATCGTGTCCTTACTCGACGCGCCCCCTTCCAGTAAGCATGAGGATTGGGGGGTCGAACCCGTACTAGGCTAACAGAAACGCCAAGGCGAGTCGAGCCGAATCAAATACCCTGCGAGCCAAAGAAAAGGCGGTCCGTGAGTCGATGTTCACGAACCGCCTTGGTGTTCCTTATCAATTGGTTAAGAATCCGTCCGGCCCCTACGGAGGGACCGCAAACGGCGTGCTGCTACATCGGCTCTTCGTGATGCTGGATGTTGCCATCCTTGTCGAGGAAGCCTTCGAGCTTGCGGCAGCGCACCGGGTGCTGAAGCTTGCGAATGGCCTTGGCCTCGACCTGTCGCACGCGCTCGCGCGTGACCTTAAAGATCTTGCCGACCTCTTCGAGGGTATATGTGTATCCGTCGCCGATTCCGTAGCGGAGCTTGATAATTTCCCGCTCGCGATAGGTCAGGCTCTTGAGCACCTGCTCGATGCGGTCCTTGAGCATTTCGTTGGTAGCGGTGCTGACCGGGCTTTCGGCGGAACCGTCCTCGATGAAGTCACCGAAGTAGGAGTCTTCGCCTTCACCGACGGGCCTGTCGAGAGAGATGGGGTGCCGGCTGATCTTCAGGACGCGGCGGACCTCGCTCAACGGCATGCGCGCCTTCTTGGCGATTTCGTCGATCGTGGGCTCGCGGCCGAGCTCCTGGAGCAGATCCCGCGAGATGTTGCGCAGGCGGCTCATCGTTTCGATCATGTGGACGGGAATGCGAATCGTACGGGCATGGTCGGCGATGGCCCGGGTGATGGCCTGTCGAATCCACCATGTCGCGTAAGTGCTGAACTTATAGCCGCGACGATACTCGTACTTATCGACTGCCCGCATCAGACCGGTGTTGCCTTCCTGAATGATGTCGAGGAAGGACAGACCGCGGTTGCGGTACTTCTTGGCGATGGAGACGACCAGTCGGAGGTTTCCGCCGGAGAGCTTTCGCTTGGCGTCTTCATACTCGGCGAAGACGCGCTTCACATCGACGACGCGCTTGCGGAGCATTTCCGGTGTTTCAAGGACGAGGTCCTGGAGGCCGGCGATCTCGTCGCGCATGGTCTCCTGGTCTTCCTCGGGAATGGCGGCGAGCTTCTTGGGATCGGCAAGCCGCCGCTCGATCTCGGTCATCTTCTCGGACAGGGCGAACAACTTGCGCATCATCGGCGTGACGCGGCTGGTTCGCAGGGCCAGCTCCTCAAAGAGGGTGACGGCCTTGCGGCGGCGCTGATGAATGCGACGCCAGATGGTCTTTTCATTGGCTTCGGAATGGCGACCGTTGTGAAGCTCGGCCCAGTCTTCCTGGTTGAGCTCCATCAACTTTCGGACGGTGGCCAGATTGCCGGGGAGTCGCTGAAGAACGGTCTGCTTGGCCTGGTTCTCGCCGGTGGAAATCTTCATGGTGCGATCGAAGGGCAAGGAGCCTTCGTGAACGCACTGGATCGTGTCGGCGGCGGCAGCGAGACTGCAATCCGACTCGAGCACCTTGCGCCGAAAGGCGGTACGTGTCAGTTCGATCTTCTTGGCAAGGGCGATTTCCTGGGAGCGCGTCAGCAGGGGAATCTCGCCCATCTGGGTGAGATACATGCGGACCGGATCGTCGATCCGGCGACTGGGCGCCTCGACGGGGAATTCATCCTCGACGGCAACGGGCTCGGCCTGGGCAAAGGGCTTCTTGACGGCGGTAGCGTCTTCGCCGAATGCGGCAAGCTTAGTGGCTTCGGCCTCATCGACCATGTCGATGCCGATTTCTTCGAGCTTCTGGAGAATGGCTTCAAGCCGATCAGGCAGGATGGCTTCATCGGGAAGGGCTTCGTTGAGCTCCTCCCATGTGAGGTAACCGCGCTGCTTGCCCTTTTCCACCAACTCGCTCACGCTCAATTCGACCGGGTCGGCGCTTCGCGCGACGGCGGCCTGCGTGGAATTCGCGGCGGCTGCCACGACTGTTGCTGGAACGGGGGGTTCCTTCGAATGTTGTTTCGTCATCGCTCGCGTCATATTTCGTGCGGCTCCAATTCGATGCAGTTTTGCGGGCGGCGGGGCGAGGATTCGACCCGCGAAAGTTCGCTCTCTACTCCCGATTGACGCGACCGCAGCAACCGTGCGGCGGTCGGCTCTCTCTCCCACTGGTTCGACCGTCGGTCCTCGCCGGAGAAACACACCGGGCAAAGACAAGAAGGCTCGAAACCTCGCCGATTTACTCGGCGCTGCGCGGCGACTGGAAACCGGCACCCGCAGTCAAAGGGGTCGCCAGGTGTTTGTGCGCCGCAAAATGACTTACCCGTCGGGCCACTTCGGTGACGGCAAGCCGGGCGGACCGATCGTCGTCGGCCGCGCTGTCGGCATCGTTGCTCGTCCCGGCCGCTTCGACCGGTATGGCCTTTCCTCTCAGCCCTGCCGTGATATGGGCGAGCTGATTGTGCTCTTTGATCTGCCTGAGCCGAGCGACGGCGCCGCGGAGGGTGGCCTCATAGTTTCCGCGGCACAGTCCGGCGGCCTGCAAATCCATGATCCTCGAGGCAATGTCGACCGACTCAATGCGGCCGAGCAGTGCGGCGAGGGACTTCTCGCAATGTTCATCGCATGCCATCTCACGAACGGCATGCGCAATCTGGCGGAGTTGGACGTCGGCGGATATCTCCGGGTCGAACTCCGTGGCAATTTCTTCGTAGAACTGGGGCTCGTTCAGCAGGACGCCGAGCAGGTCCGTCATGGCCGCCGACCCGTCATCGCGGGAGGTTGGCATCTGACGTTTGACACTCGGGGCTGCCGGGCCGACCGACGCGGAAGGGCCCGGTCGGCGCGCGAGAAGCCTCAGTTGGCGATTCACTTCATCCGCTGGGACTCCCAGCAACTTCCCAACCTGGTTAAGAATCAACCCCCGTTGGATCGGATCAAAGGCACCCAGGTCGGTGGACCTGACGATCAGGTTCAAAAACTCCTCGACCGCCCTCCGTCGGTCCAGGGGCGACGCCACTGCCTGGCAACGCCTTACAACCTGTTTCCACTTGAATTCTAGCGCCCCGAGTGCCGAGGTCAAAACCGCATTAAATGCCTCTGAGCCTGCGGAAATGAGGAAATCGGCGGGGTCCTTGCCTTCTGGGACGTTGGTCAGGCGGACGTCCATTCGCTCGGTCAGGAAAAGGGGCAAGCTGCTGTCGGCGGCCCGTTGACCGGCTTCATCAGAGTCGAAGACCAGCGTGACTGAATCGACGTAGCGGCTCAGCAGTCGAATATGCTCGACGGTGAGAGCGGTACCGAGGGTCGCCACGGCCTGGGTGAAGCCGTGTTGCTGGGCCATGATGCAGTCAATGTAGCCCTCAACCAGAATGGCGTTTCTCGATTCGCGGAAGGCGTCCTTGGCGGTTGCCAGGCCGTACAGGCAGCGACTCTTGTCGAACAGGGCGCTCTGCGGCGAGTTCAG
>CAZCGF010000244.1:0-5552 GCA_964498115.1 uncultured Planctomycetaceae bacterium
GCAAACTAATCAAAGGAGACAGTCTTGCCAAGATCAGCAAAACTCGATGACAATTCCGAAACCGTACACGCAGCGCCGGCAAAGCCAGGTCTGAACGGTTACGACGGCCCAAAGCTGCAGAACTTCATCGACCGGTGGGAATCGGTCCAGGACGAAATCGATGAAATCATGGCGAATGCGCGGGACGCGGCCGAACCGCACCGGCAGGACCAAGCGGCGATCGTCAAGGAAGCTGCGGAGGCTGGTTTCAGCAAGAAAGAGTTCAAGGCGATCCTTCGCAAGCGTCGGCTCGAGGACCGGCTCGCGCACGTCGCCGACAGCCTCGACAGCGACCAGAAGGAAACCTACGAGGCGATGCTGGCTGCGCTTGGCGCGCTGGGCGACACGCCTCTCGGCCAAGCTGCTCTCAACGGCGGCGCGCATTGATTCTCGCTTTCGACCAGGCGCCGCGGTTCATCGGTTTTGCCTATGGCGAGCCGGGCGCGACGCCTGTTCGCGGCATCCACGAAAACCCTGACTATGGAGAAAACACCGCGCGGCTCGGCAAGCACGTTCGCGAATGGGCGTTGACACTTATCAAGTCGACCGGCGCAAGCAGGATTTATTTCGAGCAGATACTCGTCCGCAAAACCGGGCTGCATCTGCCGACGCTTCACAAGCAATTCAAGGTCGCTGGCGCGATCGAGACGGCGGCGGAAATGGCCGGACTCGCCGACGACTGTTTCGAGGTCGACATTGCCGACTGGCGCCGGGAATTTTACGCCGGCAACCGACCGGGCAAAAACGTCGACAGCCTCTCGACCGCATGGAAAGACCTTGCGAAACTTGAATGCATGCGGCGCGGCTGGCTCGTCGACGACCACAACGTCGCGGAAGCCTGCGGCATCTGGGTGTTCGGTTGCATGCACACAGACAAGCGCGTGAAATCGCAGGAGCGGGTTGCCGCCCGCCGCCGCGAGCTCAACCGGTGGAATGGAGAGGCGGCGTGAGCCAAAACCGGTCCACTGCCGTGATGCAGCGCCGGGTCGAACCGGTGGACTCGCTTGACGATTTTCCGACGCCGACATGGGCGGTTCGGGCGCTTTGCCAGCATGTGATTTCGGTTTTGCCGTCGCAGTCAGTGTGGGAACCGGCCTGCAACCGCGGCTACATGGTGCGCGGGCTGAGAGACTATTCCGACCGTGTCATTGCGTCCGACATTCACGACTATGGTGGCAACGCTGTGCGGGATTTTTTGTTTCCCGGCCCTTGTGAAGTCCCTGATTGGGTGATCACGAATCCGCCATTTCGGCTGGCCGAACAGTTTGCATTTCGCGCGCTGGAAGTAGCCTCAACCGGCGCTGCCCTGCTGGTTCGCACGTCTTTCATCGAGGGCACGGCGCGCTTCCACAACATCTTCGCGGCGGCAAATATTGTGCATCGGCCCCTTATCGTCGCTCAGTTCAGTGAGCGTGTGCCGATGATCAAGGGGCGGGTTGATCAGCGGGCAACAACCGCCACCTCCTATTGTTGGGTTGTCTGGGTACGAGATCGCAGGCCGGGGCCGACCGAACTGGTCTGGATTCCGCCTTGTCGCCGCCTCTTGGAGAAGGAGGGCGACTACGCATGACCGACATCTCCACCTGCGCGACGTGCCACTACCACCAGAACCTGTACTTGCAGACGGTTAGCCGCCACGACCACCGCTGCTTCCGGCCGCACACCATCAAGGGCCGGGCGGGCACGTTCACTTATCGCGACGGCGTGTCGTGCGTTCGCGAGCGCGACAGCCTGCCCGAGCCGCAGCGCGTGGACGGCGACCGTTGCGGGCCGGACGGAAAGCACTGGACGATGAGGAGTAACGTATGACGGAGCGGCGCACGGATGCACACAGCTGGTCGTTCGAGCCCGAGCGATGCCAGCAGGTCAGTGTCGCGGCCATGCCGGGCGCTGCTGACGGGCTGCGCTACCGGCAGGTGCCGTTCAGGTTGCCGGCCGAGTTCCGCTGCCCGGACCGCAGCGGCAAGGTCAAGCGGCGGAAGGTGAGGCGCAAAGCATGAACGTCCACGCTCCCCACGTCACGCCCGATCCGCACGGTGATGCGCTATTCGACACCGAGCGGCAGCTCCTGGGCGGCTTGCTGGCGCACGGGCAGGCGGCAATCCATGCCGATGCCGCAGCCGTGGTCGGGCCTGAGCATTTCGCAGACGCCTTCAACGGCCGCCTGTTCGCGCTGATCGGGCAGGGCTTCGAGGCCGGGCTGTCGGGCTTCCGGCTGACACACTGGGTCATCGGGCAGTTGCGCGACGACGCGACGCTCAAGGAAGCCTCGGTGACCGGCAGCGCGCTGGTTGCATCCTACGTCGCACACGCCTGCCCACAAATCGGCGTCGAGGCGTGCGCCCGGCAGGTCAAGCACGACTGGCTCAACGCGGTGCTGCATCGCGCGGTCGAGGACGGCGACACCGAGAAGGCCGAGGCGACGGCGGCCGAGATGGAGCGGCTGTCGCGCGCGCACCTCAACCGCGAGGACATGGTGGCCCGGATCGACCGGCTGTCCGACACGGTGACGCGCCGGCTGAGCGATGCCTATGCCGCCGGCACACCGCCGAAGGATTTTGCGTTTCCAGGCAGTCATGCGCTGGCCCGTATCCTGTCGGGCTGGCGGCGCGGCCGGTTCTACGTGATTGCCGGCAGGCCGGGGATGGGAAAGTCAACCGTGGCACTGTCGTGGCTTCTCAGAACCGCACAAGCCGGGCACGGCGTCCTGTTTTTCTCGCTGGAGATGGGAGCCGACGAGCTTACCGAGATGGCGCTGTGCGACCTCGCATGGTCGCGGCACCGGCGTGTCGAGTATCGCGACATTTCAACGTCGCAGGTCACCAAGGACGGGTTCCGCGACAAGTTCGAGGCCGTGCTGCAGGTCGAGCCCTTGCTGCGGCAACAGCCATTCGCGGTCGTGGACCGGCCCGGCCTCACCGTCGCGCAAATCCGTTCACTCGCGCTGCAACACCGGCAGAGGCTCGACGCCGCCGGCGTGCAGCTCGACGTTATAGTGATCGACCATCTGAACCTGATTGCCCCCTCCGACTCCTACAAGGGAAACAAGTCGGCGGAAACCGAAGAGATCAGCATGTCCCTGAAGCGTCTCGCCAAGGAACTAGACATTGCTGTTGTGTCTCTCGTTCAACTCAACCGGGCAGTTGAGGGCCGCGAAGACAAGCGGCCCGGCCTCTCCGACCTCAGATGGTCGGGGGCCATTGAACAGGACGCCGACGTCGTGATGTTCCTGTACCGCGAGGCGTACTACCTCGAACGCAAGAAACACGACGACCTGGACGAAGAGACCGCCAGGCAGGACCGCCTGGAGAAAGTGAGGAACGAGATCGAGGTTATCTTCGCCAAGCACCGAGGCGGGCCGTGCCCCGTCGTGCCGTTCTTTGCCGACATGGGATGTGCCGTCATCCGCGACAGGGAGTGGGACTGAAATAATAAGGACAAGGATCAATGTTTGAGATGACTTTTTCCAATAAGAGTTTGGCAAAACGTGCTGAACACGAATTGGGTACTATAATCTGGTCAGCTGCCCGTAGCTTCGCAAAACCATGCGAAAGCCCGCTCGAGGCTTTGATGGTTGAAGCGATATGCGCCTTCACGTTTCTACAGGATAGGGACTTTCCGCAGTTTTCACATCGCGCGGCGCAAAGTCCCGGTGGATGTGGCTGGCGGATTACCCTTCAGGCCCCAATTGAGAAATACCGTGTCGATTTTCTCATCGAGGTTCCCGAAGAGGCAATTCGGATCGTCGTCGAGTGTGATGGCCATGACTTCCACGAGAGAACCAAGGATCAGGCCAGACGAGACAGGGCTCGCGACAGGGAAATACAGGCCCTCGGCTATTTTGTGTTGAGGTTCACCGGTTCGGAGATTTGGGCCGATCCATGGAAGTGTGTCGAAGAGATACAGAATGTTATCTGGCACGGGAGAAGCGGACGTGAGTAACTCACCCCTTCTCCCGCCTGGCACAGATGTTCGCGACCTCGACGGGTTCATGCTCAATGTCGAAAAGCTGATGGCGTCTGAGCTCGTGGCCCTTTCGTCTCACGAGGTGATTGGAGCCGCACTGCTGCTTTGGTGTCGGGCATGGAAGCAGGTGCCAGCTGCCAGTTTGCCTGATGATGACCGGGTAAACGCAGCATTTGCCAAGATGCCGCTGCCGCGCTTCCGCAAGCTGAAAGGTGATATAATGCGCGGCTTCGTCAAGTGCGACGATGGCCGTCTCTATCACAAGACCTTGGCCGAAGAGGCGCGCAAGGCCCACGACCGCAAGCTGGTATTTCAACGCAAACGTGAAACGGAGGCCGAACGGTTACGAAACTGGCGACGTACGCGAATTGAAACGCCGGGTGAAACGTATGATGAAACGCGTTTCGTACCGGAAGGACAGGGACAGGGACAGGGACAGGGACAGGTAAGGGACAGGGAAGAAAGAAAGGAAGAGGATTCGTCCCTCCAAGGCGCAGTCGACGCGTGGAACGCGACAGCTGACCGAGCTGGATTACCCAAGGTTCAGCGACTGACCGAGCCCCGCGCCAAGGCGCTACGAAAACGGCTCGACGACTGCGGCGGCCTTCCCGGCTGGACCGCAGCACTCACCAAACTCGAGGCCAGCTCGTTCCTGACCGGCCGATCCGGCAAGGACTGGCGGGCGAATTTCGATTTCGTCCTGCAACCCAGTTCGTTCCAGAAACTGCTGGAGGGTGCCTACGACGATCGACGCTCCAACGGCGCTGACCTGCCCGACGACAAGTGGCAGTCCCGCCTCGAAACCGCCCGCCGCAAGCGACAGTGGGACGAACGCAACTGGGGTCCGATGCCGGGCCAGCCTCACTGCCGCGTTCCACCGCACCTGCTGCATGTAGACGACGGGAACGGCTGGACAATCTGGCAAGCCGAGGCCGCCGCGTGATGGAACACATTTCCGGTCCAATCAGCCGCGTTCTCGCCCAACTCGCCCGCCAGGTCGAGGCCAACGTGCCGGACCATCGGCGCCCGGAAGCCTTCCACGAGCGCAAGTCGGAAATCGCCAACAGGCTGCGGCAGCTCGCCGGCACAGCCGAAAGACCGGAGGCCCATGTTGACGGCTGATCCCATCGACCGTCCGACGACCGAGCGGCTGGCTAAGGCCCGCGGCGATCACGAGGATTTCGTCACCGAGTCAGGCCGGCGGACGCTCCGCATGCTCGACGGCTCAGTGCTGGACATGCTTGCGTCGCGGCGGTCAATCACCGGCGACCAATACGCGGCAGGTGCCGAGTTTTACCGCGACTGGTATCTCGCCGGCCTTGCTGCGTCCGGCGTCATAGACCCGGCCAAGGAGGTGGTCGACGGCGGGCAGATCGCCGGACAGTCCGAGGTCCAGATGAACCATTTAGGCAAGTGGCAGAAGGCGGTTGCCGCGATCGGCCGCGTCCATTCGAACGCCATCGTGTGTATCGTGTTGAACGAGGAACGGCTCGAGGATTTCGGCAAGCGGGTGTTCGGCTATGCGAAGGCGAAAAACGCCGCACTCT
>CAZCGF010000245.1:0-5516 GCA_964498115.1 uncultured Planctomycetaceae bacterium
GAAACAACTGTATTGTCGGAAATGTAAGCACCAATAAGCTCTTTCGATTTCCGCTCAACGAAGACCGTGACTCGTTCGTTCTTGGTGGAAACTTGGCCGATGGCGTGATGGACTTTGAAGATGAAGACGACGGTCAGCTTCTGTTTTCTTCGGGCTTTGGCTTGGTGACTGATCTTCAGATTGGACCCGATGGGTACCTCTACGTCGTTTCACACACCTTCCGCGGAGTCTTCAAAATCCGCCCGCGCTTCCCCATGGGCGACATCAATCTCGACCAGAACGTCACCGAAGACGACATGCCCCTCTTCTTCGACCTCCTCCTCGGCAACTCCGCCGACCCCCTGCAAATCACCCAGGCAGACTTCGACGGCGACGGCAGCGTCACCGGCCTCGACATCCAGGGCTTCGTCAATTCCCTGCGCCTGCCCAACTAGCTCACAATCGCGCTTGATATTCGCGCCGTCCGCGCGACACCCCAAGCCCACGGATCCCAATCCGTGGGCAAACTCACCGCCCGCGCCGGCTTCGTCGTCGCATCGACTTCGACGCAATCATCATCACCGGCATCATCATCGGCATCCCCGCCCCGCATGCCCCGCAGTCGGCGACCAGCGCCTCGCACGCGTCCAGCGACCCATTGCCGTTCGCGTCCAGCGACGCATTCGACGCGATCTGACACGAGTCCAGAACGCCGTTCGTATCGCAGTCGAGGCTCGCGTCACTCGTCAAACACGCATCGATGGACAGCGCGGCGGCCCGGCTCGTGATCGCCCCGCACGCATTACCGACCACGCAGTCGAACATTCCCGCGTCACTCGCCCCCGCCGGATTGATCACCAGCGACCCCGTCCCCGAGCCCGAGATCGACCCGCCGTCCGCCAGCATCACGCCGTTTCGCCGCCATCGATAGGACAGCGTCGCGACCGCCGCCGCCGATGTAACAAACTCGGCCCGCTGACCCGGTCCGACGCCCCGCGCCTGCGGATGGCTGACGATCGCCGGTCGCGGCCCCTCCCACTCCCATGTCAATGTTTCGCCGGCATACCCTCCATAGAGGACCGTTGTCCGGCGTATCGCGTCATATGCCATCGCATGATCGGCCCGCGCTGCAGGCAACACCGGCGGTTGGAGTCTCGTCCACATCCCTCCAGTGAATTCCCAGGTCTCGTTGTTCGCGCCCAGGCCGGCCCCTCCGAACATCACCGTTGTCCCCCGGGCCACGTCGTAACAAATGGCGGTTTCCAGCCGGGCCGTCGGCGAAACCATCGGAGTCACATTCGCCCAGTTCGTCCCGTTCCACTCCCACGTCTCATTGTTGGCGCCCCCGGTCGTGCCGCCTCCAAACAGCACCACCACTTGCCGGGCACTGTCATAAGTCATGGCGTGGTAATAGCGCGCCGAAGGTCTCGTAACCGGCGCCTTCAGCGACCAGTTGTTCCCGTCCCACTCCCAGGTTTCGTTGCTGCGACCCGCCGCATATCCGCCGAACAGCACCGTGACCCCGCGTGCGCTGTCATACGCCATCGCCGGCGCCTCTCGAGGGCTGGGGCTCATCGCCGGCATCCGCTGCGTCCAGTTCACGCCGTTCCATTCCCACGTGTCCCCCAGATTGGCGACACCGTATCCGCCGAACATCACCATCACGCCGCGCGCCGAATCATAAGCCATCGCGTGACAGCACCGCGCAGGCGGCGACGTCATGGGCATCTTCTGCGACCACGCCGTCCCGTCCCATTCCCACGTATCCGCAAGAACAACCAGGCCGTCTCCGCCGAACAGCACCGTCACGCCTCGCATCGAATCAAATGCCATCGCCAGATACTCTCGCCGCTCCGGAGCCGTCGCCGTCATCTTCTGTGTCCACGTGCCAAAGCACTGCGCCTCGGCTCTACTGCTCAGGCTCGAAAAAAAAAACGCCAGGACCAGTCCGGCGCAAGTCGATCGCCGCGTCGCCCGACATCGCGACTGATCCTTTAAGCGTGTCCTTCGGCGTCGTGTCGGCCGCATCGCCAGCATCATCAGCGGCAGCATCGTCATCATCCCCGCGCCGCAGCCTCCACCGCTCGCGCCGCAGCCGCTCACGGGATTCACGATCGGACCGGGCGGAGGTGCGCCAGGTCCCGGCGGCGGGGCCGGCATGGCGTCACATGCGTCGCCGATCCCATCGCCGTCCGCATCCGCTTGTGACGGGTTCGCCACGTTTGGACAGTTGTCCACGCAATCGGCGCGGCCGTCTCCGTCGGTGTCGGTATCAGGATTGCCACAGCCGCATACGCCCGGTGCCGTCTTGGCGGCATCGTTGGGACATCCGTCGAGGCAGTCCAGAGTCCCGTCGCCGTCCGTGTCAGCGGCACTGTCAACAACGCCGCATCCGCAAATCCCCGGGGCGGTTTTCAACGGGTCAGCCGGGCAGCCATCGTTGCAGTTCAGCGTGCCGTCGCCGTCTGAGTCCGAATCGGCAACGCCGCACCCGCAGACGCCCGGCGCGATCTTCAGCGGATCGGCGGGACATGCGTCGTTGCAGTCAGGCGTCCCATCGCCGTCGGAATCGGTATCGGCGACGCCGCAGCCGCAAACGCCCATCGTGACCTTGAGCGGATCGACAGGGCACGCATCGTTGCAGTCCGCGGTGCCGTCTGCGTCTGAGTCCGTATCCGCCACGCCGCATCCGCATGCGCCCGGCGCGATCTTCAAAATGTCATTCGGACATCCGTCGATGCAGTCCGGCGTCCCGTCCCCGTCCATGTCGCTGGCGCTGTCAACCACGCCGCACCCGCAAATCCCCGGCGCGACCTTCAGCGGGTCTGCCGGACAGCCGTCGTTGCAATCAAGGGTCCCGTCCGCATCGGAATCGGAGTCGGCGACGCCGCACCCGCAGACGCCCGGCGAAGTCTTGGTGGCATCGCTCGGACAGCCATCGGCGCAATCATCGGTCCCGTCGCCGTCGCTGTCAGGGCACGGAGCAAATGAAGAAACGTAAATGGCGTTGGTTCCGTCGGAGAGATTGACGGAGAAGCAGACCTGCCCGCTGTTGTTGAATGGGTAGCCCAGCCCGTCCTGCCCGGCTACGCCCTTGGCGGGAAAGCTGCCGCACGAATTGACTGTGCGAAACACCCCCGGAGAGATCTCAAGGCTTTGCCCCCTCACGACCACAGGGGTCAGCACGCCCGACGGTGTCGTGGCCCATAGGGAATCGCCGTTGAACTGATATTCGGGCGCGCCGGCGATTCGGGCGTAGAAGGCCACTTGCCCGACATTGTTGATGCATGGAACGACAACCGGCGTGTCGAAGTAAATGCCGGGTGGAAATCCCGGGACATCCATTCCGTCGCGCATGATGAGTTGGATCGTGCCTGCAGGGAGGGTGTATTTGTAGACGGCAAAGTCGTTGGTGAAATTCACACCGTCGATGCCCTCCTTGAGGAAACTGCTGAACGCGATTTCGCCGTTCGCCGACAGCGCCGGGGGATAGAGAATGTAATAGACGCCGCCGCCGGGTGCGGCATCGCCTTCCCGGGCGATCAGATGCAATGCGCCTCCATCTTCGACCCAGATTGATTCGTCATTGTCCGCATTGACACCCATGCCTGTCAGCGTCGCGTTGAAGGCGAGATTCCCGTCGTTATTGATGGTCATGCTCGAAAAACTCAGGAATGAGACGTTGCCAAGCCCCGGAGCCGGTTGGCCCTGATATGCCGCCACGCGCGGAGGATTCATGGTATGGCTCTCGGCCATGAGCATCTGTCCGTAATTCGTAGGGATCGAGAAGGCGACCTGTCCGCCCGCATTGATCAGCGGAGTGTTCGCGAATGAAAAGCCGCTCTGCACGTACTGAACGGAGCCCGCCATAAAACCCGGCGGCAGGTTGGGCAGGCTGTCACCTTCCCGTGCGACCAATCGCAGTGGTCCTCCCGCTGTCCGGCACCATAAGGCGCCGTCATCGTTAACGGTGACGCCACCGACACCCACCTTTAGAAATCCCTGAAAGACGACATCTCCCGAGGAACTCATGCTCGGCGTGCCGACGCTCTCGATCTGACCTCCGGCCGGGATGCTCGTAAACGTTTCGTTTCCGAATGCCACCCGCACGACAGCTCCAAGGGTGTTCTGCGCCCAGCAGCCGCCCTGATAAACCATCGGGCCGGCGCCCACGCCGTAAAAGGCCACTTGTCCGAGTGGATTCTTGTGCTGCGTCGTAAAACTGTTGGCTTCGAAGTGGAGCGCCACGTTGCCGGGCGTCGGATCGCCTTGCCGGGCAACGAGGTGTAATTCACCGAGTGCGTTTTCGGAGTACAGGGTCCATTGGTTGAATGCATCCACGCCGCCGATGCCGTGGGCGAGGTAACAACTGAACGAGACGTACCCCGCCTCGTCGATCGACGGATAACTGAGTTGCTGGGTCCCGAAGTAGCCTGTTGTATCCGGGGCAGGCTCGCCCGAGCGCATGACCTTTCGATAGGCCATCTGGCCCCGGGCAGAACTCCCGGCAAGAGCCAGGAGGGTGACGGAACAGACAAATAGTCGAACCCATGATCTAGACATTGGGAAGCTCCAGATTGGCGATATGCCCGAAGCCCCTCTTAGAAACCCTCGGGCCGCCGATAGTTATGCGATGCCGGAGCGGCAGCATTCACGAACTTTCACGCTTTGGCCCCAAACCGAAGCCCCGCCTGCCCAATTCCCTTGGTCTCGGACCGAGAGCCCAGGGTTCGCCCGGCCGTCTTATCGCCGCTCCGTTCCCCAAGCTCGAAGGGCCGGGATTTAGTATGCAGGGGCAGCGACCCTGTATTGCAAGCCCCAGTGCCAAACCCGACTCCGAAGGGGTCGCATTTCCCGCGCGCCAACTCCGCCCTCGGCGCGCACGCCGAGCAAGTATGCATTTCAGGAAATCAATCCACTTAGACCCCCGCGAGGATGCGAGCGATGCCCTTGATATTCGCCGAACAAACTGCGCTCCTCGGCCCGCAACACGCGCCCCGTTTCACGCAATTTTCACCAAAATCTCACCCCGCCCCAAACCATGCCCGCCACAAGCCTTGGCACAATTTCCAAAGGCGCTGTGTCACCATATGTCACCCTCGATTCCTCGCCTCCCGCGCGGCCTCAGAGGCCACCCGCGAGTCGGTTTGCCGCCTCGCCCACGCAGCGATGCGGCGCGAGTATGCCACGACGATCCCGCCGCGCCCCTTGGCCCTGTGTCACAACGGTTGCATTCAACCTCGACCCCACCGGGCCGCGTGCCTCTCCCGTTTCGCCGCCTCGATTTTTCGGCGTTTTCGCGTACTGCCCCAACACATGCCCGTCAAAGCACTTGCCCGCGTCTCCGCAAACTTTTTTCGCCTATTGTCACCTTCGGTTTTACGAGACTTGCGCGCGTCCGGCGCCCCGCCCGGCCTCATCGCGGCGGCAAAGTTACGAATGCCGCCGCCTAACCACGCCGCCGCGCACCATTTTGCCGTTCTGACTTTTTACCGTTTTGACGTTTTCCCCCGCCGCTACAATGCCTCAACGATGAA
>CAZCGF010000246.1:0-5490 GCA_964498115.1 uncultured Planctomycetaceae bacterium
GGGAACCGAGCCGAACCGATCAAACGGCGAACAGGAGATCGTCTTCCTTCGTCGCATTTTTTCGCTTGGCCGAGTTGCGCGGCGTGCCGGTCTTCGGGGCGCTGGTCAGCGGGTCCTCGACGCCGTCGAGCGCCGTTCCGGCCTTGGCGGCCTTCAATCGGGCGGCGGCCTGGTCGAAGTATTGCTTGGAAAGTTCAAAGCCGACCGGCTCGCGCGAGAGCTTTTTCGCCACGGCCAGCGTCGTGCCGCTGCCGGCGAAGGGGTCGAGCACCACGTCGCCCTCGTTCGAGCAGGCCCGGATGATGCGGCCCAGAAGCTGCTCCGGCATCTGGCAGCCGTGCCAGCCCTCGCGCTCCTTGAAGGTGCCGGCCACGCGCGAGAAGTACCACGTGTCGCTCTCAGGTTTGAAGCCCGTGGGAATGTCCTGCGGCCGAAGCACGAAGCCGCCCGCCGTCGGCGTGCCGACGGGCATCATCCATGTATCGTCCGGCATGCGCCCGGTGGGGTTGGCCCGCTTGTCGGCATAGACGAGCTGCCGCGCCGATGGCACCCGAATGGCGTCGACGTTGAAGGTGAAGTCGTCCGGGTCTTTGACGAAGTGAAACAGGTGGGCGTGGCTGCGCGTGAACTTCCGCGTGCAATGGACGCCAAAGGTGTAATACCAGATGACCCAGCTTCGACAGGTAAAGCCCGGCGGCGGGGCGATCGCGGCGGCCTTCGCGGGCCGGCCTTTCTTCTTGGAAGTCCGGGAGGCCTTGGAAGTCTTTGAAGAAGCGGGGGAGGCCTTCTTCGCCGGCTCGACGAGCGGCAATGTCGGGTAATCGCCCTGGGCGATGAGCTTCAACTCCGCCGCGTACTCGTCGCCGATGGCCAGCCAGAACGACCCGCTGGGCTTCAGCGCGCGCCAGGCGGCGGCCATCCAGTCGCGCGACCATGCGAGGTAGGCGGCGTGCTCCTGCTGGTCGTCGTACTCGTCGTAGTCGTAGCCGATGTTGAACGGCGGATCGGCGAAGACGAGATCGACGCTGCCGCGCGGCAGGGCGTTCATGCCGGCGATGCAGTCACCGTGATTGACCTTGCCGATCTTCGGCTTCATGAGCGGCCTCCTGCCGGTTTGGCGTATCGCGGGGACACGGCAACGTACGGCTTGCCCAGCATTTTTTTGACGAGGATAATCTCGCCCATGTCGTTGCCCTCGATGAGGTGGCCGATCCACTGGAGCAGATATCCCGCGACGAAGAGCAGGGCCGGCCGCCACCAGAGGTCCCATCGCGATTCGGCAAGCTGCACCCCGGCAAGCACCACCGCGGCGATGGTCAGCGGAATGCCGACCATGTGCAGCATGAAGGAGGTGCGGTTCTGGTGCCGCTGGAGCCAATTCTGTAGCCAGGCGGGTTGCATAGGTCGCCAGTGTAGAGAAATCATCCGCCGGGAAAAGGGCCGTTTCGCATTGAAGTTCCTGGGGAGGCTGTAACAATGTATTCGTGGACCAACCCGCCGAACTCCCCATCGCCCGGCCGATTGCTTTTCCGTACTTCGGGCCGTTTGTCCCGGTGCGGCGCGGGACGCGCGGTATCGCGGCCCTGACGGCGCTGGGCTGCCTGGCGATTCTCACGATCGCCGTCCTGCTCAAGCCCGACCCGCGCGGCTACGGCACGCACGAGTCGCTCTTCGGGGCATGGCCCTGCGGATTCATCCTGACCACGGGATTGCCATGCCCGACCTGCGGGATGACGACGTCATTCGCCGAATTGATGCACGGGCACCCGATCAAGTCGTTGATCACGCAGCCGGCCGGCGCGGTGCTGTGCCTGGCGACCATCAGCGGATTGATTCTGTCGCTCTACATTCTTGTGCGCGGCCGCGCGCCGGTGGTGAACTGGGAGCGGCTGGGGCCGATTCGCCTGACGGTGGGATTCGGCCTGATGCTGTTCGCCGGCTGGGGATTCAAAATGGCACACGGACTGCTGGCGGGAACGCTCCCGGCAAGATAGGCTCAGCCCTCATGACGACCACAGAAATCCAAAAGGCAAACCGCGTGTCACGCGGCGCTCGTCTTCCGGCGATCTTGCGCCGGCTGACTTTCTATTCGCTCCTCGCGGTGCTTCAGTTTTCCTTCGGCTGTCAGGCGCTTTATTTCCTGACGCCCGATGAGACGAAAGACGTCAAGGCGGAATACGGCAAGATCGGCAAGGCCACGGTGGCTGTCGTCGTCTGGGCGGATCATCCCACGCTGGACGTTGACCCCAAGGCGCGGCGACGCGTGTGCGATGCGGTTATCTACGAAATGAAGCGCAATCTGCCGGATGCAAAATTCGTGCCGGCCAAGAAGATTGCCGATTTCCAGGAGAATTCCGGGCTCGATTGGCAGGGCATGTCGCATCACGACGTGGCCCGGGAGTTGAACAGCGACCTCGTCCTGCGCATCGACTTACTGGAATACACGACGCGTGCAGCGGACACGCGGGAGCTGCGCAAGGGCCGCGTGCACGGCTCGGTGAGCCTTTACGACGGCTCCGACGCGGCCCGGCCCGATTCGCTGTACACCACGGACATTTCCGCCACCTTCCCGCCCAGCGGCGAGGCGAGCATCACCGATATGGATGAATATGATCTGCTGCGAGCGGCCATCGAGCAGTTTGGGCAGGCGGTCGCGAAGAAGTTTTATGATCACAAGGAATCACTGCGAGGCCGAGATGCTCGTTAGTTTTGGACAGATCGGCATCAGGCATCGGGCGGTCCGGCTGCGGCAAGTCTCGGCAAGCGTCGGGTGCGTCCTTCTGATGTTCGCCTGCGCCTCCTGCGCGAACATGGCCGCCGCCTGGGCGAACATCACCGGCGGCGACTGGATTGAGGCGGAGTACAAGCTGAGCACCGCGCCGCTGCTGGTCCTTGTCGACGATCGCAGCAGTCTCGTCTCGGAGCCGAAGGCGATCCGAGAGGTTCATCAGACGATCTCGGAGATATTCCTGCAGTTCGACGTGAACAAGAATGTCATTCCCTTCCAGGATTGGCAGCGTTTGCAATCCGATCCCAAGTACAACGGCATGTCGGCCCGGCAGATCGGCGAGCGGCTGGGGGCCGAGCAGGTGCTCACCATCAATGTCGAGAAATTCACGCTTCAGGGCGAGGGCGGCGCGCCGATTTTCAAGGGCATCTTCGTCTGCCGCGTCAAGGTAATCTCGACCGAGCGCAAGTCGGACGTCCGGCTCTGGCCCGAAGGCGATGCCGGGAGGCGCGTCGAAGTCGAGACCGATGCCAAGCCGATGGACAGCGATACTTCCGCCGCCGATGTCGCCAAGGAATTGGGAATCAAGATGGGCCAGAAGGTGGCGGAGTTCTTCTATGGCCGACGAGAGTTCGCCACCTGATGTCCGTACTTCACGTCATTGACGGCTCCACCGACGAGACGCAGTGCCAGATCATCGGCACTTTGGTCGATCGGCTTCGGCGCGATCGGGCCCGGCACGTGGTCTGCGCAGTCGACCCGGCCGCCCGAGAAATGGCAGCAAGTTTTGTCGGCCCGCCGGTCGAGCTGGCGCGGCAGCGTTTTTTCCCGTTGATGAGTCTTGCCCCGAGGCTGGGTGAGATCGCCCAATCGGCTGCGGCGGGCATTGTCCATGCCTGGGGGTTTCGGGCTGCGTCGATCTGTGCGGCCCGGTTGCCGGGTAAGCCGCTGCTGCTCACGCTTCTGAACCCGGAGGCCACGACGCAGACGGCGCGGCTGGTGGCGGCGTTGCCGATGGAGGCGACGGTGGCGGTCGGGAGCCAGGTCATTCGCAGCCGGCTTTTGACGGCCGGCGTTCCGCCCGAGCGTGTCGTGGTGATTCGCGGGCCGGCGGATTTCGCGGCGATCAATGCGGCGCGACGGCAGGAACTTCGGCAGCGGGTCGTCGGTGAGGGCGGGCCGGTGGTGCTGATGAACGGCCCTGCGTCGCGCGGCGGGGGGCAGTTCTATGGCATCTGGGCGTGCGCGGTGGTGAGCAAGGTGCTTGCGGGGCTGCGGGTGATACTTCCCTACGATTCGAGCGAGGCGCGGCGACTGAAGCGCTTCGTGACGCAGATTCAGATACCGGAGATGCTCATCGTTCCCTCATCTGCGCTGACGTGGTCGCAGCTTGTCGCGTGCGCTGACATATTCCTTTGTCCGGCCGTCGAGGAGACGTGCACCGAGCCGCTGGCCACGGCGATGGCGGCGGGGATTCCCGTCGTGGGCACTGCGGTGCGCAGTGTCGCGGAGGTCATCGCCGACAAGCACAACGGCCTGTTGTGCAAGGCGAAGGACCCGCGCGGGCTCGCGGCGAGGCTGCTGACCGCGATCGAAGACGCGGACCTGGTGCGGAAGGTGACGGAGGTCGCGCGGGGGCAGGCGTACGAAGTCTTCGGCATCCGCGATTTTGCGGACAACTACGCGCGATTGTACGAGAACCTGCTGGCAGGCCGGCACGCGGCCGAGGGGATCAAAGACACGGCAATGGTGGCCTGAGCGGTTGAGAACACGTCGCGCGTGAACGGGCCGTTCCCGCCGATACTCTTGATATGGAAGGGCTTCGGTACGTCTATCTGCGGCGGGTCATTGCGCCGATTCTCCGCGCGCTGGGGCCAAGGGTGAGCGAGCGGATGGCGCGGCGGTTGGCGCGGGGTGTGGCGGAGTTGGGCACGCCTGCCCGGCAGGTCGCCGAGCGACGAATCGCCGCCTGCATCGAAGCGACCGATTCTGACGAGCGGCCGGGGCGAATTGCGCTGGCGATGTATGATCACGTTGCGAGATTCTGGATCGAGGCGCTGTTCATTCGGCGGCTGACGGAGGCGAAGTGGCGGCGGTACGTCACGATCGATGGCGAGCCGGAACTGGAATTGCTGGCGCGGTCGCGGCGACCGAGCGTGCTGGCGACGGCGTACTTCGGGAATCCGGCGGTCGCGGCCATCGCACTGGGGCACGTTTTTCGACCCATCCACGTCGTCGCTGATTATCTCGCCCAGCCGCAGCTTCGGGCATGGCAGCGAGAGCTTTACGGTCTGTCGCAGGTGCGGGTCATACAGCGACATGAGGCAGGGGCAGCGATTCCGCGAGTGCTTGAAAACGGCGGCGCGGTGTTTCTGATCTGCGAGCAGGAGCGCGTGCGCGGCCCGGCCGTCGAGACGGAATTCCTCGGACGGACGCTTCGCTGCTATCCGACGCTCGATCGATTAGCGCAATGGTATGGAGCGACGGTCGTTCCCGTGACCTGTCATCGAAACGATGCGCCGTATTCATTTACGATTCAGGCAGAGGATGGGATTGTCTATTCGCCCGATGTCGGAGACGTGACGCGCCAAGCGCTGAGTGCGCTCGAGGTCGCGGTTCGGCGCAGGCCGGAGCAATACTTGTGGTCCATGCCGTTGGTGAACAGCAACGCGGAGTCGGTCACTCGTAGGGGAAGCGAATCGGCGTTGTGCCCCAGAAGAAATCGAAGAGCGACGGGCTGGCAAAGGCCGTCAGCGGGGGAC
>CAZCGF010000247.1:0-5408 GCA_964498115.1 uncultured Planctomycetaceae bacterium
CTCGCGCAGCATTTCGACCGACATATTGTCGAAGAGCAGCCGATCGGCGCCTGCCTTCAGTGCCGGCTCGATCTGGTCGATTGTGTCGACTTCGACTTGGACCGGGAGTGCTGACTTGCCCGCCTTGGCCGCGCGCACGGCCGCCTCGATCGAGCCGCAGATCGCGACATGATTGTCCTTGATCAGGATGCCGTCGTCGAGCCGCATACGATGATTGTGCGCCCCGCCCATGCGGGCAGCATATTTCTCAATTGCGCGCAGGCCGGGTATGGTCTTGCGGGTGTCGAGCAGGATGCACGACGTGCCCGCGATCATGTTGGCATAGCTTCGAGTAAGGGTGGCAATACCGGTGAGGTGCTGCAGCGTGTTCAGCGCCGAGCGCTCCGCCGACAACATCGGGCGGGCGCGACCCTCCACGCGCATGATCGGGGCACCCGCCTGGAGCTCATCTCCATCCCTGGCAAGCCGCTCGACCCGGACATCGGGATCAAGGGCCTCGAAGAAGACCTGGGCGAGATCGATGCCCGCAACGGCAATCTGCTCGCGAGTCTGGATCGTCGCGATCAGCCGTGCGTCGGCGGGGATGGTGAGGTCGGTGGTGACATCACCACCTAGCCCCAGATCCTCCTTGAGTACGGACTGGACGAAATGACTGACGGCATCCGCGTCGAGCCCGGCAATGGGCGGCAGGGACATCATCAAGCGCGGACGTCCCCGAGAGCGTCGACATCTGTCGATACGGTCCGCATGATATCCGCCTCTTCGTCCGAGACATTGAGCAGCCGCCAGTCGGTGCCCTTAGGCACGATGCCTTCGAACGACATGAGCTTGGCGTTCGGAATGTGCGGCTCGGTCGTGCCGATCGCCGGCTCGCCCTTTTCCACCGCCTGCGCGGCGCGGTACATCTGTGTGCGGAACGTGAAGATCGCCTTGTCGCTCGACCCCAGGCGATCATCGCCACGATCGGCGAGCGTACCCATCGATTCCCACATCGCCATGTCCTGCGCCGGGATGCCGTAGATACCGGTGAAATCGCCGTCCTTCATGGCTACGCGATCCTGGAGATAGTTGTTTCCTGCGTTGCGCATCTTTTTGAAGGTGATCGGCTCGACATCCTTGCCGATCTCGGCACCGCAGAATTTGCGCCATGCGTCGGTCGAAATGCCTTTTTCGGGATGCCAGGCGACCCAGTAGAACATCGTGTTCTCATCATCGATCGGGACCAGCATCTGGCTCAGATGATATTGGTCATTCGATGGAATGTGGACGGTATAGGGCGCCACATAGAGTGTCATGCGGATATAATCAGTGGCATCGGCGTCGACGATCGGCTTGCGGATCGCGACATAGCGGAAGCCAAAGCTGGTCTTCTGGACCTCAAGGCGTGGCGCCTTGTCGGCCGACGGCCGTAGCCAGGCGGTGTCGGTCGCGGTCGATCCGCTGACCTCGGTTGCCGTCGGCATGTTGGACGAGTGCAGGCTCGAACTGTGCGCCGAGTCGATGGAGCCTTCGAGCACCTGTGCCCAGTTGCATGCGCCATGCATCTTCACGATGCTGATCTTGTCGTCCGGTACGGTCGCCCAGTTGGGCTTGTCGAACGGCGTCACCTGATCGGGATTGCCCATCCACACCCAGACGAACCCGCCGGCCTCCTGGACCGGATAGGCCTTGGTCTTCATCGTGCTGCGCAGCTTGGCGTCGACCGGCTCGGACGACATGTCGATGGCGTTGCCGTTCACGTCGAACTTCCAGCCATGATAGAGGCAACGCAGGCCGCATTCCTCGTTGCGGCCAAAGGCCAGCGACGCGCGGCGGTGCGGGCATTGCTCGTCAAGCGCGCCCAGACGACCCTTGCTGTCGCGGAACACCACCATATTCTCGCCGAGGAGGCGGACGCGCAGCGGCGTACAATCCGGTTCGGCCACCTCTTCGGACATGCACGCGGGCATCCAGTGCTGGCGCATCAGCCTGCCCATCGGCGCGCTGCCCTCGACTCGGGCGAGGATGTCATTTTGTTGGGGTGTCATCGCCTATCCTTATCGCAAAGTGGCTGTGCCAAGGCGCCGTGCCACGAAGGTGTTTCATCCACTTCTTGAAAACACTTCTACATAGAAGTATTGTGCGTTTCAAGCGGGCCGCATTTCAAGGACCGACCTGGCAGATCGAGGATAAACATGAAGGCACTTCGGATCGGCATTGTCGGCCTTGGCCGGGGGTTCATGCTGACGCTTCCGGCGTTGCGCGCGCACCCACGGGTCGAGATCGCCGCGGCGTTCGATCTGCGCGCGTCCCCACGTGCTCAATTCACGCGCGAGTTCGGAGCCAAGTCATATGAAAGCCTGGAGGGGTTGCTCGCCGCCGATATTGATGCCGTCTATATCGCGACGCCACACGAACTGCACGCGACGCAGGCAATCGCGGCCCTCGGTGCGGGCAAGCATGTTCTGGTCGAAAAGCCGATGGCGATCTCTGTCGCCGAGTGCGTCGCGATGGAAGCGGCGGCACGCCGGGCCGGCAAACTGCTCCTGGTCGGCCCCAGCCATGGCTTTGATGCCCCGGTCCGCCGAGCCGCCGAGTTGATCGCCAGCGGCGGCTTTGGTGCGGTGCGGCAACTCACGGCGATGAACTTCACCGATTTCATGTATCGGCCGCGTCGCCCCGAAGAGCTGGACAGCGCGCGTGGTGGGGGCGTTGTCTACAGTCAAGCCGCTCACCAAATTGACGTGGCGCGGCGGCTTGTCGGACGCGATGTGACATTCGTGCGCGCGGTTGCGGGCAATTGGGATTCCAGTCGCCCGAGCGAGGGCGCATATGCCGCGATGATGGGATTCGAGGGTGGGGCTGTCGCATCGCTGACGTACAGTGGCTACGCCCATTATGATTCCGACGAACTGGTTAATTGGATATCGGAACTCGGCCGCGAGAAGGATCCGGAGCAATACGGTGACACGCGGCGCGCGCTCAGGAACCTCGAACCAGCGACCGAAAGCGCTGCCAAGATACGCCGAGCGTATGGCGAGGACGGCGCATCGACCAGCGAACCGCCGGCGCCGTATCATGAGCATTTCGGCTTTGTGCTGGTCAGTTGCGAACGCGCCGATCTCAAGCTCTCGCCCCAAGGCATCACGCTCTATGGCGATGAACACCGTGAGTTTCTCGCGATCGATCCGCCAAGCCTGCCGCGGGTCGAGGTCATCGATGAATTCGTTGAAGGCGCACTCGGTCTGGTCCAGCCGATCCATGATGGCCGCTGGGGCGTGAAGACGGTGGCGTGCTGCGCAGCCCTACTCGAATCGAGCCGCACCGGCAGCGAAATCGCACCCACAGCCATGATTATCGACACTTTGGAGGCCGTTTCCGTATGACTAGATTGAACCTCTCGCTCGCCTGTTGGGGCTATGATCGCACCGAGGCGCTGCTGTCGCAGACGGTCCGCCCCGATGGGATCGATCTCAACTTTCAGGTGCTGGCCGTCGAGGAAACGTTCTTCCGGATGCTGCGCAATCGCGAGTTCGATGCCGCCGAGCTTTCGATGTCATCGTATTGCGTGACTCTGGGCCGGGACAATCCAGACTTTATCGCCATCCCGGTGTTCCCGTCACGTTTCTTCCGTCATTCCTGCATCTTCGTGTCGGCCAAGAGCGGCATCGAAAAACCGTCCGACCTTGTCGGCAAGCGCATCGGCGTCCCGGAATATCAGATGACCGCGCCGGTCTGGATCCGCGGTATCCTGCAGGACGAATATGGCATCGACCCGGCGTCGGTCACTTATGTCACGGGCGGCGAGGAAGAGCCGGGCCGTGAGGAAAAGCTCAAACTCAATCTGCCGGACAAGTTCAAGGTTGAGCCGATCGGGCCAAACCAGACGCTGACCCGGATGTTGGCTGATGGCGAGATCGACGCGCTGCACACCGCGCGTGCTCCATCGACCTTCTATTCGGAACCGCACAATGTGCGGCGCCTGTTCCCGGACTTCGTCCAGGTCGAGAAAGCCTATTTCGGCAAGACGAATATCTTCCCGATCATGCACGTCGTTGCCATTCGCCGCGACATTTACGAGAAGAACCGCTGGATCGCACAGGCGCTCTACAAGGCGTTCGTCCAGGCGCAGCAGCTAACCTACGAACAGCTGCGCGTCTCAGCCTCGCTCAAGACGATGCTGCCCTGGCAAATTGCCGCGGTCGAGGAAACGATCGCGACGTTGGGCGATCAGTGGTGGCCTTACGGAATCGAGAAGAACCGCCACGTACTCGAGACCTTCACGCGCTATCATCATGAGCAGGGTCTGTCGCCGCGCCAGCTGACGATCGAGGACATGTTCGCGCCGGAGACGTTCGCGGAGTTCAAGATCTGACGTGATGCAATCCGGGAAATGACGGGGCGGAGCATAAGCGGTGCGGGAGCAGCGTGGTTGTCGATGCTCCGTCTTTGCCGGGCTGCCGCAGGATACCCGGCGAGCGGCCGCTGACCGGTTGCGCCCTGTCAGTCCTCGGCGGGGGTGTTCGGGATAGAATCGAATTCGGCGGCGAGATTGGCTGACATGCGCGAAAGCACGTCGACGCACGTCGCAACCTCGGCCGGATCGATCCCGGCGACGGCGATGCGGTTAATGTCGATCGCATATTGCATGAGCTCCGCTTCCAGGGCTTTGCCTCGTTGGGTCAGCGTAACGCTCAACTTGCGGCGATCAACCTTGTCGCGGGTGCGCTCTACAAGCCCGTGCTGCATCATGTTGTTGATTATCGACACAGTCGTGTTTTCTGTGACGTTGGTCATGTCGCTCAGATATTTCTGGGTGACGCCGTCGCGGATCCACAGCACACGAAGGTAATACCAGAAGCCCGTCTTTAGATCGTGCTTCGCCAGCATCGCATTGAGCAGGCGATCGAACCGCCGATGGCAGCGCCGGACCTGATAACCAAGGCTCCATTCCGGATTGAGCTGGGCGGGCCTGTTGGACAAATGCACTCTCCCTGGGGCGTGTCGCCATGTTCGCCCTCCCAATGAGGCAGGGGCAACGGCTTTGATGGTGCACCTGCCCGCCAACGTCCAGTTGGATACTGACGGCAGACTGGGCCTTGCCACGCTCTGCATCGGCGTCGGCATGGGCCTTGCGCTCGCGGTCGAACGGGTCTGAATCGTGCTTCGGTGACACCCTATCTATTCCACGCGGATTGAGCGTGGGTTCTCCGGCCCTTTGAATCCCGCCCGAACTAGGGTGGCCCTCGTGCCCTTACGTCGGTTGAATATATGGCAGTCACGACCATCAAGGCCGCCGAACGAACGCCGGAATCTCGCCCTCGACCCGGATGAGAAACCGCGGGACCGTCAAGTCATAATCCATTAACAAGTCAACCGACCCACGCGGCTGGGGCGGTTGCCAAGAAGGAATGCACGCTGGTTTCGAC
>CAZCGF010000248.1:0-5365 GCA_964498115.1 uncultured Planctomycetaceae bacterium
TCCCCAATGAAACAATCAATGACTCAATCCGCGCTCCTATCCCGCATCGCCCCCGATCGAGCCCCGAATGGGGCGCCGGGCTGTAGCCACGGATGCAGCGTCGTCGGGCACCGCCCGACCAGCGCAATCCGTGGTCAGCGTCATAGAAAAAACCCAACCCCGGCAGGGGTGCAGGACTCACTCGAATGCGCGCAAAAAACCACCCAAAACGCGACCTGCCCCAACACATGCCCGCCACAACACTTGCAAACGAAAAAAAACCCGTGTGTCACCATATGTCACCTTCGATTTTGCTGGACTTGCGCGCGAGAAACGAGGCGGCTTGCCGGCCTGCCCATGGAGCGCTGCGAAGGGGTTGGCGACGGAAGCTCCAACGGTATCCGCATCGCATTGTGTCACCGTCTTTGCATTCCCCCTCGACCCCTTTTTTCACCTTTTTCGCGCCCCGCCGCAAACTATGCTCAAACCAAGACTTACAATCGTCCACGCGAGCTTTTTTCGCCTATTGTCACCTTGGATTTATGGAGAATCCCGGCCGTCGGATAGCGCTGAACGTGGAAAAAAATGCGTCAATCGAAGTGTCTCACCCGACCGGCTGCTCGAGCCGCTTTTCGGCCGGAGCAGTGTCAAGGCGGTTGCCCCGATAGGTCGTGCCGCGCCAGGTGATGGCGCGCTTTCCGCCGAGCCGGCGGATCGCCCCATACACGGCGTAGAGCCCCACCGCCGCGCCGATCGGATAGGCGATGGCGTACGCAGGGTTCAGCCGGTTGAGGCGATAAAAGCGAAACATGACCGACCACTGAAGGAGACAGACCGCGATGGAAGCCCATAGGACGGATGACAAAGGCCCGGCATTTTCACCGCTCGCCCCAGGCGCCAGCGCCGCCGCGGCCGCAAGGCTGATCCACGGCACCAGACTGAAAACGAAAACCGCCGCCCCCGTCGCCAGGAGTCGGCCCAGCGTCCCGAAGCAGCCGAAAAAGATGCGGCTCCACCCGGCGATCGTCTGCTTGAAGCCGTCGTACATCCGCACCGTGTACAGATCGACGTTGGACACGACACACAGTCGCAGTCCGCGCTCCTTCGCGATTCGGGCCATGTGCATGTCTTCGTTCAGCTCGGTCTTGACCGCGTCGTGGCCGCCGATGGCCTCGTAACAGGAGCGCTTCATGAGCATGAAAGCCCCATTGGCATACGCCGTCTTGCGACGCGGATTGTTCACCCGCAGCGGGTTGAACCAGATCATCATGATCCCGCTGCACGCCGGCTGGATCACGCTCTCCATGAAGCTGCCCGTCTCGTGGGCCGGCAGCACGCTCAGGAAATCGGCCTTCTTCTCAAGGGCATAATTCATGGCGATCGAAAGTGATCGATTTGAAACCTGCACGCAGTCCGCATCCGTAAAGCAGAGCCACTCACCGGTTGCACGCTCGACGCCCTCGCGCATCGCGTTGTTCTTGCCGAACCACCCGTCGCGAATCGCCGTGACGTTGAGCGCCGTCAGTCGCCCGGTCTCAGCCGCGACGCGCTGCATGATCTGTCCGGTCTGGTCGGTGCTGCGATCGTTGACCGCGATGAGTTCGAGCTCGGGATAGTCCTGCTCGGCCATCGAGCGAAGGCAGGCCTCAATGTTCGCCTCCTCGTCCTTCGCGGCGACGAGAAAGCTGACAGAGGGCGTCGTCGCCGGCGTGCCCGGATACATCGACGAATCCAGCGGCGGCATCAGGTGTGCCGCCTTGCTGAGTTGGACATGACGGACCAGCCATACGACGCCGGTGAGCAGCGTGAGGCCGAACCAGGTCCATACGAGGGTCAACATGCGGGAGGTTTCTCCGATGCCGGAAACCGCCCGGCACAAGGGGATTGCATCGGCTCAGGCGTGATATCGCAAGAGGATGATGAGGATTATGCAGAGTCCGCCGATTTGAAGCAGTTCGCCCGCGAATCGGCCGGGACGAAGTCGAAGCAGCAGGACAAGGACGTAGTTGCGCATGACCGTGGTATTGCGGCCGGGAACGGAAAGATAAACGACCCATCCCCAGAGAGATCGAGCCGTCACCACGGTAGCGTAAGTCCCGCAAAGGATGCCGAGAAGGAGACGCCAGAGCTCAAACAAATCGCGATCGAGAATACTCACTCTTCGTCATCGTCCTTGTCAGCAACCGAAGATGTCATCCCCTCGAAGAGGAGGCTGCCGATCCGAACCATGGTAGCGCCGGCCTCGATGGCATATTCGAAGTCGTTGCTCATCCCCATGGAAAGATGCTCAAACGCCGGCCCGATGTATCGATCGCCGCGCATGTCCTCGAAAATGTCCTTGAGCCGCGAAAACGCCAGGCGAAGTTCTTCCGGCGTCGAATCGAGCGGCGCCATGGTCATGAGACCACACAGTCGAACACCGGGCCACGCGGCAAGGTGCTCGGTCAGATGCGGCGCCGCCCCGACGGCCACGCCGAACTTGGAGCGTTCCCCGGTGGTGTTCACCTGCAGGAGGATGTCCACGACCCGGCCGAGCCTCGTCGCCTGCAGATGGAGATCCTCGGCAAGTCGAAGGCTGTCGACGCTGTGGATCATCTCCGCCCAGGGGACGACAAGCTTAACCTTGTTGCGCTGGAGGTGGCCGATCATGTGCCATCGCGGCCTTGCGGGTGGGCCCTCTCTCCTCCCTCCGAGAACGGCCCGACGCTCGATGAATTCGTGCATCATGCCGGCGCGCTGGTTGAGCTGCTGGGGCCGGCTCTCGCCGATGTCGATGGTGCCGAGCTCGAGCACCTGGCGGATGACTTCAATGTCAACAGATTTGGTAACGGCGATAAGTTGGACGTCGTCCGGACTGCGCCGGGCACGGTCGCAGGCCGCGGAGATACGGTCCCTGACCTTCTTGAGATTCTCGGAGAGACGCCTGCGAAGTGAGGCAACATTGCTGGTCACGGCAGCGCTTCCTTTCGCCCGATCGCCGCGGGCAGCCCATTCGGTAACCCGACCCTGGCCGCCGGATTGTAGCCCAAAACCGGCGAGAGTCACAACCCCGAGCGCGAATCACCGGGCCGGGCAGCCGCCGAACGTGAGGCCGTGTCGTCCACGCGGAGCAGTCCGAAATGCCTGCAGAGAATACCGGCCGCCGATGGAATCCCGATCAGGACCGCGAAGAGAAGAATCGCCGGCAATCGCGAGATGGCAGGACCGAGCAATGCAAAGACGAGGCCGATCGCATAACAGGTCAGCACGGTCCGGCGCACCGACAGGCCGCGATCGCGCAATTGATCGTACAGGTGGCTGCGATCGCCGACGAAAAGAGGACGGCCGCGCAGCCATCGCCGTGTGATCGCGACGGCCGTATCGAGAACCGGAAATGCAAAGACGATCAGGCCTGCATCGAGCCAGCGCCATGTCGCATAACCGGCGTGATAGGGCTGCTCGGCGAGCAGGAGAAGGAGCACAGCCACGTTGAAGCCCAGCAGGAGCGAGCCGCTGTCACCCATGAAGATGGAGGCCGGATTGAAGTTGTAGTGGAGGAAACCAAGACACGCGCCGAGCACGCCGGCGCAAAGGGCAAAGCGGACGGCGGCGCTGGGATCATGCGAGGGGTCCAGCCGATGCACCACGAGACTCACCAGGGCCAAGCCGATGGAGGCAATGGCGAGGATGCCGCCGCAAAGGCCGTCCAGGCCATCGATAAAATTGGTCGCATTCATGGCCCCGGCCAGCGCAAAAATGCAAACGCCGACGCTGACCGCGGCGACGAACGGCTCGGAGAGAAGCAGGTCCGGTGCAATGGATTGGATCGGCACGAGCAGGGCGCGCGACGCGTGACGCCCGATGCCGCCGTAAACGAGCATGGCGGCCATGCCGGCCTGAATCAGCAGACGAACCTTCGGTGAGAGGTGACGGATGTCGTCAATCAGGCCGGTGAGCATGAGAACCGTACCGGCGATCATGATCCACGGGAGCGGCCTTCGCGCCTCGGGGACCAACGCGTACGAGACCGCGAGGGCGGCAACCCAACCAACGTACATGGCCACGCCGCCGAGGTAGGGAATCGGCACCTGATGCGGCTTGAGGCCGCCATCGGGACGATCGTAAAGTTCCAGCTTGATGGCGATGCGCTTGACGAGAGGGCAAATGGCGAGCGTGACGGCCAGCGCAACCGCGAGCGGCCAGCAGTAGGCCTTGAGCAGGTCAACCGTCGAGCCGACAGGCAACGTCAAGGCAGCTCCTCACGCCCCGGACTTGTAGAAATCGAGAATGGTCGCCGCCACGCGCTCCTGCTGCTCGGTGGTGAGCTCCGGGTAAATCGGAATGGCCAGGATGTCGCGCGCCGCGGCCTCGGCGTTTGGACAGTCGCCGGGCTTGCCGCCCAGGGAGGCGAAACACTCCTGCATGTGAAGCGGGACGGGGTAATAGACTTCGTTGCCGATGCCGTTGGCGTCGAGGTGCTTGCGTAGCTCGTCGCGCTTTGGCACGCGAATGCAGTACTGGTTGAAGATGGAGACGTTCGACTCACTGATGACCGGCGGCCGAACCGCGCTTCCCGCGAAAAACCCGCTGTACCGACAGGCATTCTCAGCGCGCTGCTTCGACCAGCCGGACAGGTACTGCAGCTTGATCCGCACTACAGCGGCCTGGAGGGCATCGAGACGGAAATTGCCGCCGATCCACTTGTGGTAGTACTTCGGGGATGCGCCATGGTCGCGGAACATGCGGATGCGATCGGCAAGGTCAGACCTGTTTGTACAGACCATGCCGGCGTCGCCAAATGCGCCGAGGTTCTTGCTGGGGAAGAACGAGAGCGTGCCGACGTCGCCCATCGAACAGGCTTGCCTGCCCTTGTAGGTGGCGCCAATCGACTGAGCGGCGTCCTCCATGACCGGGATATTGCGAGACTTGGCCAAGGCCATAATCGGGTCCATGTCCGCGCATTGGCCGAAGAGATGCACCGGGATGATGAGCTTAGTTCGCGGGGTGATCGCCTTCGCGATGTAGTCCGCCGTTGTGTTACACGTGTCGGGATCGACATCGACGAAGACGGGCTTGGCGCCGAGTCGGCTTACGCAGCCGGCCGTGGCGAAAAAGGTGAACGACGGCACGACAACCTCGTCGCCCGGCCCGATGCCCATGGCCATCATGCTGCACAACAGCGCGTCGGTGCCGCTGCTCATTCCGATGGCGTACTTGCAGCCACAGTAGGCGGCGATGGCCTCCTCACAGGCAACCACCTCGGGGCCGCCGATGAAACGCTGAGAATCGCAGACGGCGTCGATGGCCCTGCGTATCTCTTCTCGAATGGGGGCGTACTGCCCCTTGAGATCGAGCAGCGGGATGGGAGTTTGAACGGCGGGAGGCTTCATGGCGGCGGTTGTCATGG
>CAZCGF010000249.1:0-5348 GCA_964498115.1 uncultured Planctomycetaceae bacterium
GGATACGGTCGGCAAGAAATCCATGAAGCTCAGCAAGCTAAAGCACGAGGGCATTGAGATCGACACCGTCGCGCTTCAGGGCATTCCCCTTGCGGTCATGCCGAGCTGGACATCCCACAAGGATTGGCTTGTTGTCGGCTTAGCGCCTCAGGCCGTGACGGCCGTCCTCGATCGGCTCAATCTCAAGAGCCCGGCCGCGACTTCCCTTATTGAAAGTAAACGCTTCCGGAATTACTGCGATCACGTCGGCGAAATAGGCTCCAGTCTGTCCTACGTGGATCTTCGCTCCACAATCGGTGGAGCCTACCCGCTGGCGAACATGGGGCTTCAAATGGTGGCGGCACAGGCCGGTGCGAACGGCTCTTCGATGCCACAGCTCCCACCCTTTGATGCAATCTCTGAACACATCTTTCCTGATATTTCGGTCACTCGAACAGACAGGCACGGAAGCCTGACGACTTCCTATGGGCCGCTTCCGTTTAACGCTGGCATCGGCTCTCCCACCAGCATTGCCACCGTCGCCATGGCGACGTCAATCCTCCTTCCGTCATTGTCACGCGCACGGGAGCTGTCCAAGCGGACCGTCTGCGCTGCGAATATGCGAGCCATCGCCCAGGGAATGTACATCCATGCTCAGGATGACGAGTTTTTCCCTGAGAACTTTCAGATACTGATCGATGAGAAATACACGTCGCCGAAAATGTTTGTTTGTCCCAGCTCCACCTGCGAAGTGGGCGACCTGGAATGCTGCTACGTGTACATTCCCGGCCAGAATACGACAGACCACCCCCAGAACGTCCTTCTTTACGAAAAGAAAGACGCGCACCTCGGAGAGGGTGGCAATGTCCTTTTCCAGGACAGCCATGTCGAGTTCGTGACACCCTATTCACGCGTCGAAGAATTAGTTAAGGAAACAAAAGCCAGACTTGCCAAACGATCCGGTCGCAAAGGCACGTCGGATTCCGACGACGACTCCGCGGAAGAGGACGACTAAGACCGCCTCGTTCGGGCAAACACTCACGTTACGCGATCATCTACGCATCGCGCGATCGCACACACTCATTAGAGTGCGGGAGCCCCTCGCGGGATAGTGAATTCCGGGGCAATAATCGCAACGGCCTCGATCAATCTTGACCGAACTCGTCAGGATGCGCGCGGATGTACTTGATCCGCAATTCGCTGAGGTTCTCTTCGCTATCTAAGAAGGCCCTATCGACCTTGCCAAACTTGGAGTCCTTGTATTTCTTGAGATATCCCTTCACGGCCTTATCGACTTTGATCAACTTCTGTTTCGGGTTGCTGCGAACATAGGCAGCAATGGCCCGTCGCATCAGAACAACGTGCTTCTTCGCTCCGACAAGCTTGAAAGCCAGAACCGCCTCTCTCGCGAATACACCGCTGGAATTGTCGAAATACTGTTCGAAGCCGCCATTCTTGATCTCATTCTCGGCCTGCCACGTCACATAAAACATGCGCTCGCCCCTGCTAAGCGCCTTCACCGCCTTCAACTCAGTCGTGCCGAGTGCGGCCACCTTCTTGGCAATTCGATCGTTCAGCACCTGCTCAAGCCGGCCATCCGGAATGTCCGCCAGAGATAACTGTTCCTCACCGTCTTCACTCGACCCGCCCTCATCTCCATCGGATGCCGAGGAATCAGCATCATCGTGCGACCCCGCAGAATGCTCATCCTCGGTGTGCGTCGAATCCTCCCCGGCCGAGTCGTCTGGACCGGGCGGGTCGGACACAAGCGTCGGAGCGTCCCCGCTTTCTCCGGCAGCTTTAAGTTCCAAAATGGCCTTCTTCAAGTCGGCCCGCGCCATGACGTCCGCCTGATGAAGCATGGATCGCCAGAACGCCTCAAGATACTTGTCATCGCTGAAATCCGCGGCCTTGCGGCGGCCGGCCATCGTGTATGCCTCGCTAAAAGCGAAGGTGTGCGCGGTACCCGCCATCGTGTCGATGAGCGTCTTGTGCTGGTCGTAACCCTTCATCATGGAAACGACCTGCATCATGTCAGCCTTGATGATTTCGGAATCGTCAGAACGACGATTCACACGCAGAAAAACGGCGACGCCGATCAGGATGATCGAAAGCGCAATCCCCCCTAGCTTTTTTTCGTCCACGAGAGCCTCCCTTTCATGATGTACCGTAACATTTTTGCGGAGCGGCCCGATTTGCGTCAAGTCTTACGACATGCATTCTCCGCTGGCGCTTGCCACCCTAATCGAATTCCGCGCCCCTATTTCGGTGGAACCTCTCTCCCCCAGCACGCTAAGATGCCGTCAGGCGTGCCCGATCCGCCGCGCATTCATCAACCTGCCAATTGACTATGGAAGCAGCATGACCATCCTCGACCAACCCAATCCCCGGCAAACCGACCACCCCACCGCGCACCCAGCCCTCACTCGCGCATTCAACCACGCCACGCGCTTTCTCGACGGCCTGGACGACACACCCGTCGGCGCGCGGCTCACACTCGAGCAGCTACGCGCCCGCCTCGGCGGCACTGTCCCCGAGCGCGGCACGCCCCCCGACCGCGTCATCGACGACCTCGTCGCCGCCACCGACGGCGGCCACAACGGCTGCGCCGGCGGTCGATTTTTCGCATGGGTCATTGGCGGCGCGCTCGAGTCCGCCCTCGCCGCCGACTGGCTCACCTCAACATGGGACCAAAACGCCGCCCTCTACGCGTGCAGCCCGTCCGCCGCCGTCGCCGAAGAAATCGCCGGCGACTGGCTCAAAGAGATGCTCCACCTTCCCGCCGAAGCATCCTTCGCCTTCACCACCGGCTGCCAGCTCGCACACATCACCTGCCTCATCGCCGCGCGGCACGCCGTGCTACAGCGCGCCGGCTGGGACGTGAACGACGCCGGCCTCTGCGGCGCGCCGCGCATCCGCGTCATCACCACCGCCGAGCGTCACCACTCCGTCGACCGCGCCGTCCGCCTCCTGGGTCTCGGCAATCGAAATCTCATCGCCCTCCCCGCCGACGACCTCGGCCGCATGGACGTGGCAAAGTTTGAGCAGACCCTCCGCGCCGAAGCGTGCCCCACCATCGTCGTCCTCGACGCGGCCGACCTGAACATCGCCGCCTTCGACCCCTTCGACAAACTCATCCCCATCGCCCACGCCGCCGGCGCATGGGTCCACATCGACGGCGCCTTCGGCCTCATGGCCCGCGCCAGCCGCGCCAAGCGCGCCCTCATGCCCGGCATCGAGCTCGCCGACAGTTGGGCCACCGACTGTCACAAGTGGCTCAACGTCCCCTACGACTGCGGCTTCGCCGTCGTCCGCGACCGCGCCGCCCACCGCGACAGCCTCACCATCGCCGCCAGCTACATCGCCGCCGAGGGCAGGGCCCGCGACGAGATCGACTGGAATCTCGAATGGTCTCGCAGGGCCCGCGGCTTCACCGTCTACGCCGCACTCCGCGAGCTCGGCCGCGAAGGCTTCGAGCGCATCATCGACACCTGCTGCGCCCACGCATCAGCCATCGTCGAAGGCCTCGGCAATCTGCCCGGCGTCGAAGTGCTCTGGAAGCCCACGCTCAATCAGGGCCTCGTGCGCTTCCTCGACCCGCGCGCCGGCGCGACCGACGCCGACCACGACGCCCGAACCGACGCCGTCATCGCCGCCATCAACGCCGGCGGCGAGGCCTTCTTCAGCGGCACCACCTGGCGCACCCAGCGCGCCATGCGCATCAGCGTCGTCAACTGGCGCACAACGGCCAAAGACGTCCACCGCGTCGTCACGGCGGTGAAGGCGGCGATCGCTGCTACCAAGTAAGCGATGAAACCGTTACCCCGACCGCCCCGCGTGGTTCGGATAAACCCCCTTCGCGTGCAGTCGCCCCAGGTGGATGTAGCTCTCCCGCACCTCTTCAAAATAGAGCCGCTCTGTCTCTGTCGTTTCGCGCACGACCTTCCCCGGCACCCCCATCACCACCTTCCCATCCGGCACCTTCGTGTTCGGCGGCACCAGCGCCCCGGCCGCGATGAGGCAGCCGCGCCCGATCTCGCAGTCGTCCAGCACGATCGCCCCGATGCCGATGAGCGTCCCCGCGCCGACGCGCCGGCAATGCACCACGGCATGGTGCCCGATGGAGACGTCGTCCTCGATGTCGAGCTGCACCCCGCGATTGGTATGAATGACCGTGCCGTCCTGCACGTTCACGCGCCGCCCGATGCGAATGGCCGAGACATCCCCGCGAATGGTCACATGGTGCATCACCGTGCACTGGTCGCCCAGCGTCACGTCCCCGCCGACGTAGGCCGTCGGCGCCATGTAAACGTCTTTACCAAGAACGACGCGGTCCGGAAGGTCGGTGAAGTCGAACATGCGACGAATTGTACGGCGAGGGCCCGGGGCTCAAAAGCATGAATCATGTGAAACGGAGAACCCGTCCGGCCGAACGTGCGCACTTGTAACCCCTGTTACTATTGAATCGCACCGATCGCCTGTGGTATGCTTGCTTCAGCATCTCTGAGCAAAGTTGAGGATTGTCGTGAGCGGGATTCAACTGGTCACAGTTACCTTGCTAAGCGCTCTTGCCGCAAACGCGCTGGCAGGCATTCCACCTCCCGTTGTGGTGAACTTCGACACCTATCCCGATGGCTCGATGGTCCAGACTTCCGACCGGTTCACGACACAGTATTCCACCGTCGGCGTCGAGTTCACCGACGGCGGCGCGACCGGCCCCGCCCCATCCGGAAACGCCTGTTCCTATTCCGCCCCCAATCACGCATACGCAAAGGTCATCATTGCCTATTTCGTCGATCCCTGTACCGGCAGTCCCTCCGTCACAGACTACGCCGGAACGAGACAGGACTTTTGCTGGGTACCCGGCGAAGGGATCGACATGTACGCCTACGATGCCGATGGAATCCTCCTGGATAACCAGTTCAACTCAGGCGGCGGCAACTTTCTCGCCTTCAGCTTTCCACAACCCATCATCGCCCGACTGGAGATGACCTGCATCCTTCAGGGGATCGACAATTTCACCTTCAATTCGCCGGTCCCGGTGCTCAGGGGTGACATGAACTGCGACGGCGACGTCGACCTCCAGGACGAAAGTCCCTTCGCCTTGGCGCTGATCGACCCTTCGGCCTACGCTTCGGCAAACCCAAACTGCGACATTCGTCGGGCCGACATGAACTGCGACCGTGCCATCAACGGCCTGGACATTCAGGGCTTCGTCGACGCCCTGCTCGCGCCGCCATGACAATAGGCCGCCCATCAAGCGGCAGATCGGCGCATTCTCCAAAGGGTCGAGTTCGTCGAAACCGCATCCCCTCGTGACTCTTCCCGCCATACCCCCAAACCCACCAACGCGCGCACGCGGAGCAAGA
>CAZCGF010000250.1:0-1572 GCA_964498115.1 uncultured Planctomycetaceae bacterium
ATGGGCTTAAGTGCCGAAGAAATGGCACCCCGATCCGCCTCGACAATCCGGCCGGCCCCGCCCGCTTCCACTTCCGGCATGTTACAAGCCTCCGAGATGACCACCGGCACCCCCGCCGCCAGCGCCTCAACGATCGACATCGAAAGCCCCTCGCTCATGCTCGGCTGCAAAAGCACGCCCGCCCGGCCGAGCAGCGAACGCACCTCCTCACGTGAAAGCAGACCCGTGAACGTAACCCGATCCGTCATTTTCTTTCGCGCCACCGCCGCCGCGAGCATCCGCTGCATCCCCACCTCGTCGGGCCCAGCAATGACAAAGTGCCAATCCTTCGCCGCCGCAAACGTGTCAAAGGCCCCCTGAAGCGCCTGAACGATGCCCTTTTGAGGATGAATCCGCCCGATGAAGACCAGCAGGTTGCGCCCCGAAAGCTCCGGGAATCGAGCCTCCAGCGCATCGGCCGACGGCAGTTGCTCGAACTCCGCGACATTCAGCCCATTGGGGATGACCTCGATCCGGTCGTTGAAGCCAAGCTCCCGCATGGCCCGCGCCTCCCCATCTGCCAACGCATGCAGAAACCTGGCCCCGCGCAGATTGGGATGCTCAAAGAGCCAGCCCGCCGGAAGCTTCTTCCAACGGCTGCGGCGCCACGCCCACGGCATCATCATGCTGTGAGGCGTCATGATGTATGGCTTCCCGATCTTGCGGGCCGCCTTCCCCGCCGCCCAGTTCTGACCTGTCCAAAGGCCGTGCAGGTGAACCACGTCCGCGCTTTGGATGAGCTCGCCGACCCGTGCCGAGAATTCCGCCGACTTTCCAAACCGCGAACCATCGGGCGAGGCAAACCGTAAGACTTCCACGCCTTTGACTTCAGGGGGTGTGCCGTAGCGCCCGCCCGCGAGTGTCGCGATACGGCAAGTCTGCCCCGCCTTCGCCAGTTCGGCGGCGAGCATCGGCAGCACCCGCGCGATGCCTCCCCAGGCCGGATCGAGCGATTGAACCACATGCAGAATCTTCATCGCTCGCTAGCGTAGCTCAGGACACCGGATCGTGAAAGCAAGCGCACGCGGTGGCCGCCCGGCCGGGATCGAAAGTCGTTTTGACATTTGTGGCGTTTGCCGTTCCTCTGCGCCCTATGTGCGGAATTGCCGGATACCTTCGACCAGACTCTGCGCCGGACGAGGCGATGCTGCGCGAGATGTGCGCAAGGCTGCGGCATCGAGGGCCCGACGGCGACGACATCTGGGTCAATCGCGAAGCAGGCCTCGGCCTCGCACATACCCGGCTCAAGGTCCAGGACCTGACCCCGGCCGCCGATCAGCCGATGACCAGCGCCGATGGAAAAGTCACGCTGGTCTATAACGGCGAGATCTACAACTTCCGCGAACTGCGCGACGAGCTCCGCGCCGCCGGCGCCTCTTTCAAATCGACCGGTGACACCGAAGTGCTGCTGGAGCTGTGCCGCCGCGACCCGGAACTGTCATTCCTCCCCAATCTCAACGGCATGTTCGCCTTCGCCCTCTGGCGCAGCGACGACAAATCGCTCACCCTGGTCCGCGATCGCACAGGTGTCAA
>CAZCGF010000250.1:1672-5300 GCA_964498115.1 uncultured Planctomycetaceae bacterium
GTCGCGGCCAAGTCCTCCGACCGTCGCGTACGCACCTTCTCCGTGTCGTTCCCTGACAATCCGTTCTACGACGAGAGCCGCTACGCCAAGGCCGTCGCCGACATGCACGGCACCGATCACACCGTCCTGCCCTTGTCGCTGTCCGACGTGCAGAACATCATCCCCACCGTCCAGCATCATGTCGGCGAGCCGTTCGCCGACAGCTCCGTCTTGCCGACCTACCTGCTCTCACGCCTCACGCGCGAGCATGTCACCGTGGCCCTCAGCGGTGACGGCGCCGACGAACTCTTCGCGGGCTACAACCGCTACGCCTCGGCGACCCTGAATCAGCGCATCGGGTGGCTCGCTCGAACGCCCCTCTATGCCCCGCTGCGAAGCCTCATCGAGCGATTGCCCTCGCGGCGAGAGACGAAATGGGGAGGCATCTTCTCCCAGGCCAAACGGGCCATCCGCTCCATGGACCCGCGACCCGCTCATCGTCAGGCCAACTGGATGCGCACCAGCGACGACCGCACCCTCACGCGTCTGCTCGCCAACCAGTCCACCGCCCCGGAACTCATCGAGGCCGTCGTGCAGTTACTCTGGCACTATCGACCGTCCGGCTCTGGCGACGGCGACCTGAATGCCCACCTCGCCGTCGAGTGGCAGTCTTCGCTCCCCGACGACATGCTCACCAAGGTCGATCTCGCCTCGATGGCCCATGGCCTCGAAGTGCGATCTCCCTTCCTCGACTATCGTCTCGTGCAAAGCGTCTTCGCCATGCCCTGGCAGTGGAAGCTGGCCGGCTGGAAGAAGAAGCACCTGCTCATAGAGGCCTTCAGGGACATGCTGCCGCCGCTCTTGCACGATCGGCCGAAGAAGGGATTTGAGGTGCCGGTCGGCGTCTGGCTGCGCGGCCCGCTTAATGACTACGCCCGTCAACTCATCGCGGATGACAAGTGCTTCTTCGGCCCGCTCCTGTCGCGCGAAGGGGCGATGGCCACCCTCAACGAGCATTCCTCCGGCCGGGCCGATCATAATTTCTGTTTATGGGCGTTGGTATCGCTCCTGGCGTGGCAGCAGCATCACGCAACGGGAATTGAAGTCGCGTCGGGCAGATAAAGGCGGTGAGTGCCACCGTAACGGCACTAATACCGCTCGTTGCTCTTCGGCTTGATCGACGGAATCGAGACGCCCGGCGTGCAACTGGGCGGCACGTCGCTTGCTCGGCCGATCCCCATCGACTCGCGCAGCGCCGCCAGCTTCGCCACTTCCTCCGGCGGCAGGCGCCGGGCACTGCCGAGCTGATGGGCCAGCACCATCGTATGGGCACCGTGCTCCAGCTTCTCCAGTTTGAAGAAGGCGTCGTTCAGCGTCTTGCCGATGGTGATCGACCCGTGTCGATCGAGCACCAGCGCGTCGTATTGCCGGATGAGTTCGCGCACCACCACCGCCCCCTCCGTCGTGGCAGGCGTCGCGTACTGCGTGACCGGCACGCGGCCGAACGCCAGGATCACCTCCGGCAGTGCGCACGGGTCCATCTCAATACCCGCGACGGTGAACGCGACGGTCGCCGGCGGGTGCGCGTGGATGACGGCCTGTGCGTCGGGTCGCTCGCGATACGCCTCGATGTGCATCCATCGCTCGCTTGATGGGCGGCCATTTCCGAGGATGACGTTTCCCGAGTGATCGATCAGCACGAGGTCGGCCGGTTCCAAAAGTCCCAGGCACGAGCCGCTCGGCGAGATGAGCAGCCGGTCGCCGGTCATGCGCGCGGAGATATTGCCGTCGGTACCGCCGACGAGCCCTTTGTCGTAGACCCGCCGCGCGACCTCGCACATCTCGCGCCGAATTGTCCAATCGCTGCTCATTCCGTATCTCGCAAACCGGACACGATACCGCATCGCCCCAGTACCCGAAAGAACAGCCCGCCCGCGGCCGGTTCTATCGCCGCTGGACAGGGCGGATCATTCGTCGGATCATGAATCCATAACGAAGTACGCCCATCCACCCGAGGAAGACCATGGCACACATCGAACCCTTCACCGCGCTGCGATTCACCGAACGCGACGTCAGCAACCTGATCGCCCCGCCCTATGACATCCTCGACGACACCGACAAGGCCGCCCTGCTCCGAAAGGACGACCATAACATCGTTGCCATCGACCTTCCCCACGTGCCGCCGAAGACCGCCGGGCCGGACGAGGTCTATCAGCGCGCCGCCGGGGAGATGACGAGCTGGCTCGACATCCGCTGCCTCGCCCGTGACGAACTGCCCGGCCTCTACGTCTACCATCAGTCCTACAAGCTCGGCAAGAAGACCCTTACGCGCAAGAAGTTCTTCGCCCGGCTCCGCCTCGAGGAGTTCGGTCGCGGGCAGGTCTTCGCCCACGAGCAGACTTTCGGCGGGCCGAAGGAAGACCGGCTCAAGCTCACCGCCGCGACGCGCTGCAACGTCAGCCCCATCTTCGGTCTCTATCCCGATCCCGCCAACGAGGTCGCCGCCATGCTCGGCGAGGCCATCGACCATCGCGAGCCGGATCAGGCCGGCATTCTTGACGGCATCCAGAACGTCCTCTGGACCGTGACCGACCGCGCAATCATCGAGGAGGTCAAGGCCAAGATGGCCGACAAGCCCGTCTTCATCGCCGACGGTCACCACCGCTACGGCACGGCGCTGATGTATCGCGCGCAGCAGGTGGCCGAGTCCGGCGAGCCGCCCGAGAGCGACCCGGTCAATTACGTCCTCGCCGTCCTCGGCGGCATGGAGGACCCCGGCGCGACGATCATGCCCTACTTCCGCACCATCACCGGCGTGCCGAAGATCACGCCGGATGCCCTGCGGCAGGCGCTGGCCGGCTCCTTTAACTGGGAGGTCGTCAAGCGGCCCAAGGACGAAGACGCCCTCGCAACGTTGCTGACCTCGGCCGGGCCCGGTTCGATGGCGCTTTACATCGGGACCGGCGACGTCTGCGCGACGATCGCGCCGACGAAGGCCGACCTGCTCGCCGACCTCGAGCCGAAGCGCAAAGCGGCCTGGCGAACCCTGCCGTACAGCGTGCTGCACCGGCTGATCATCGACGAGATCATCACGCCGAAGCTCTGCGGCGGGACGGCCCCGGCGATCCACTATCACAAGACCATGATGGAGGCGGTCAACGACGCGACCGTCTCCTCCGGCATCGCCTGCCTCATGCCGGCGACGACGATGCAGCAACTCCGCGACATCTGCACGGCCGGCGAACTGATGCCGCAGAAGTCGACGTATTTTTATCCCAAGCTGGCGACGGGGATGGTGGTGAACCCGCTTTATTAGGGGTTTGTGCATTGGCGTTTCTCCCAGTCGGGGGGGCCTGCAAGCAGGCAGAGAGTAGGAGTAGAACAGGAGAGCAGGGTGAGTGTGGGGCCGGTGTCGGGTCGGTGGCATAGCCGCGATGCCGGGGGCTTGAATCGGGGTTTGGGCAGGGCCAATTCGAAGGTGACAATAGGCGAAAAAAGTTTTTGGGGACGCTTGCAACTCTTGTGGCGGGCACGTGTTGGGGCGATGCGCGTTTTGGGTGGTTTTTGGAGAAAATGGACCTGAGGCCTGAGACGCGGCAGGGCTTTTTCCAATGTGACATAAGGTGACACAAGCCTCGCGGGGATTGTG
>CAZCGF010000251.1:0-5273 GCA_964498115.1 uncultured Planctomycetaceae bacterium
CCATCGCAGCGGATGACATCATCATCAAGCAGGTCGGCGCGGCGCGCGGCAGCGTGGCCGCGGCAGGCGCGACGCAGTTCCTCCCACTGATCGTCGGCGACCGTCGGGCACGGGAGATTCTGTTCCTCTGCGAGGACATCCCCGCGAAGAAGGCACTCGAGTGGGGCCTCGTCAACGAGGTCGTCCCGCGAGCCCAGCTCGACAAAGCCGTCGACGCCATGGCGACCAAGCTCATCAACAAGCTACCAATGTGCCTCCGATACGCCAAGGAGCAGATCAACTACTGGCGGAACACGTCCTGGCACCAGACCATCGGCCACGCCAAGGAGTTCCTCGCGCTGAACAATCTCTCGCCGGAAGTCGCCGAGGGCATGCAGGCCTTCGTCGAAAAACGTCCGGTGGACTACGACGGCGTGCGGCGCCAGGTTGAATGAATTGGCCGCCGGGAGATTCTATCGTTAAGATATGAACAGGCAGACCGTTGCATGGATTCTCCAACGGTTTCGCCGGTTTCTTGGGAGCCAATCGGCCAATGGGTATTCAGGAAGTCCTCGGACGACATCGCGAGCAGATACTCCAGATTGCCGAGCAATTCGGAGCGACGAACGTGCGCGTATTCGGCTCGGTGGCGCGTGGAGAGGCCGATCGCGCCAGCGATATCGACCTGTTGGTTGATTTTCGACCGGGCCGATCGCTGATGGACCACGCCGGTTTGGTGGTTCAATTGGAGCAGCTCCTGGGCCGTCGTGTGGAAGTCGCATCGTCTCGCGGACTGCGAGAGCGAATCCGCACGCGCGTCCTTGGCGAGGCTGTCGCCCTATGAGGGATGACCGGCTGATCGTGGAAGACATGCTCGACGCGATCGAGCGCATTGAGAAGTACGCGGCACGCGGCCGCGGCGAATTTAGCGAAAACGAGCTCATCCAGACCTGGATCGTGCACCACTTGCAGATCGTGGGGGAAGGCGCCCGAAAGCTGTCATCGGAGTTTCGTTCGAGGTTTCCAGGTATCCCTTGGAAGCAGATCGTGGCAATGCGTCACATTCTGGTTCACGACTACTTCGGCGTCGACCTTGACCAGGTCTGGTCCGCCGTGGAGACCGATGTGCCGGTTCTGAAGGGGCAGCTCAGGGAAGCCCTTGAGAATTGAGCGACGCCCGCATTATTGAAACAGAAAAGTCAGGGAGCACTTAATGTCCGAACAGATTCTCCTCACCAAACTCGACGGCTTCGTCGCCGTCGCCCAGCTCAACCGCCCCGAGGTCCTCAACGCCCTCAACATCCCGCTCATGGACCAGCTCATCACGCAGATCGAGGCGTGGGACGCCGATCCTGCCGTGCGCTGCATCGTCATCACCGGCAATGAGAAGGCCTTCGCCGCCGGGGCCGACATCAAGGAGATGGCCGAGGCCAGCGTCGTCGATATGTACGAGCGCAACAACCTCGCCCGCTGGGAGCGCATCAAGCGCTGCCGCAAGCCGATCATCGCCGCGGTCAGCGGATTCTGTCTCGGCGGCGGCTGCGAGCTGGCCATGCACTGCGACATCATCCTCGCCGGCGAGAACGCCAAGTTCGGCCAGCCCGAGATCAACATCGGCGTCATGCCCGGCGCAGGCGGCACCCAGCGCCTCTCCAAGACCGTCGGCAAGTACCGCGCGATGGAGCTCATCCTCACCGGCCGATTCTTCAACGCTCAGGAAGCCTTCCAGATGGGCCTGGTCAACCGCGTCGTCCCGCCGGAGAAGTGTCTCGACGAGGCCATGGCCATGGCGAAGGAAATCGCCGATCGCTCCCCCGTCGCCGTCCGCGTCGCCAAGGAGGCCGTCCTCCGCGCCTTCGAGACAGGCCTCACCGACGGCCTCGACTACGAGCGCAAGATGTTCTACATGCTCTTCGCCACCGAAGACCAGAAGGAAGGCATGAAGGCCTTCATGGAGAAGCGAAAGGCCGTTTACAAGGGCAAGTGACACAGCCTCGGCACTCTCGCCGGGCCCGGCCGTGCCCGACCGATCGCCCGACCGATGGCGGTCCCTGGGGCCCCGGCCCCGCGGACCTTCCGGGGGCAAATGGCCGGGTTTTCGGATACACTCTTTACCACCCGGTATCGCTAAGGACAGGATCATGGCATACGAAACTTTGCTCGTAGACGTCAAAGAAAACGTCCGGACCATCCGCCTCAATCGGCCCGACGACCTCAACTCCGTCGACGACCGCGTCACCAGCGAGCTCCAGGCCGAGTTGCGGGCCATCGCCAAGGACAAGGCCACGCGATGCCTCGTCCTGACCGGCCAGGGCCGGGCCTTTTGCGCCGGCCAGGACCTCAAATCCGCCGCCTCGCGCGGGGGAGAGTTCGACTTTACGGAGGCCCTGCGTCGCCGGTATAACCCCATCGTTTCAGGCCTGCGATCGCTGGAGATTCCCGTCATTGCAGCCATTAATGGAGTGGCCGCCGGCGCCGGCTGGAGCCTGGCGCTGGCCTGCGATCTGCGTATCGCCTCAAGCCAGGCCAAGTTCGTCGGAGCATTCAGTAAGATCGGCCTCGTGCCCGACAGCGGCATGACATGGTCGCTGCCCCGCATGGTCGGCACGGCGAAGGCCCTTGAGATCGCCTGGTTCGGCGAACCGGTCACGGCCGACGTCGCCCTGCAACTGGGCCTTGTGAATAAGGTCGTCCCGCCGGAACAGCTGGAGGAAGTCACCCGGCAATGGGCCGTCCAGCTTGCCAAGGGTCCGACAAAGGGACTGGGGCTTATCAAGCGGGCCATGTACACTGGCCTGAATAGAGATTTAGACGGTCAATTGGAATACGAGGCGCTGGTTCAGGGAATTGCAGGAAAGACGAAGGACTACGGCGAAGGCGTGAAGGCCTTCATCGAGAAGCGCCCCGCGGAGTTTACAGGTGAGTAGCGAACGACTTATTGGCGTCATTGGTTCAGGCACGATGGGTGCAGGCATCGCTCAGGCGGCGGCCGCATCGGGCTTCCTCGTCAAGACGATGGACACAAAGTCCGACCTCGTCGAAAAGGCCTACGCGGACATCGCCAACCGGCTCGATGAACGCGTGGCCAAAGGCAAGATGCCCCGTCACGACCGTGACGACACGATGGCTCGCCTCGGCGTGGCCTCTTCCTATGCCGACTTCGCCGACGCCGAGTGCGTCATCGAAGCGGTCACCGAAGACCTCGCCCTCAAGCGCTCCATCTTTGGCGAACTGGACAAGGTCGTCTCCGGCCGGACCCTGCTGGCGTCGAACACGTCCAGCCTCTCCATCGCCAGAATCGGCGAAGGCCTGAAGCACACCGACCGCTTCCTCGGCATGCACTTTTTCAACCCGGCCCCGGTCATGAAGCTCGTCGAGCTTGTTCAGGGACCGCAGACGGGCGATCAGGCGATCGTCGACGCCCGCGCGGTCTGCGCGAAGCTCGACAAGACGCCGGTCAAGGTCAAGGACTCGCCCGGCTTCATCGGCAACCGGGTCAATCGTCCGTTCTACCTCGAGTCGCTGCGGCTCCTGGAGGCCGGCGAAGGCGACATCGCGACCATCGATCAGGCCCTGCGTACGGCCGGCGGTTTCAAGCTCGGTCCGTTCGAGCTGATGGACCTCATCGGCATCGATGTGAACCTCAAGGTCTCGCAGACCGTGTGGGCAGACTTCGGCAAGCCCTCCCGCTTCACCCCGAGCGCCATTCAGCAGAAGCTTGTCGAGGCGGGCCATCTCGGTCGGAAGACCAACCGCGGCTTCTACGACTACTCCACCGGCGAGTCCGTTCCCGCTTACGAGACCAAGCCGACCAACGTCTCCAACTGGCGACCCAGCCGGGCCCTCGAAGTGTTCGCCGGCGCTTTGGAGAAGCCCGCCGACCGGGCCATGTGGCTCTACAGCCGCGTCCTGCTGGCCGTGATGAACGAAGGCGCCCTCGCCGCCGAGACCATCGCCCTGCCGCGCGACGTGAACATCGCCATGGAGCTGGGTTTCAACTATCCCCTCGGACCGCTCAGCATTGCCGACCAGGTCGGCCTCGACGTGGTGCTCGACCTGATGAACGAGTTTCACGCCCAGTCGAACAAGGCCGAGTGGTACCAGCCCGCCCCGCTGCTTCAGAAGCTCGTGGGACAGGGACATCTCGGCGAAAAGACGGCCAAGGGTTTCCTGCACCACTGGCTGTGATCATCGCATCGAGAATCGACACGCAATTGTGAAGTGAATGTGTGAGGTCTCTTTCGCCGGTCCGCCGGACTAGGTGAAGACGACCGTCTCCTTGGCGACCTCATCGATGGTGGTGATGCCGTCGTAAATCGCCATCAGTCCGCACTCGCGCAGCGTCCGCATGCCGCCGCGAACGGCCGCCTCGTGGATCAGGCCGGTGCTGGCCCCGTTCATGACCAGTTCGCGGATCTCATCGGTGAAGACCATGATCTCAAAGATACCGACCCGGCCGCGATAGCCCGTCCCGTTGCAGTAGTCGCAGCCCTTGCCGTGGTAGAAGGTCTTGTCCTTCACGTCCTCGGCCCGCAGCTGAAGCTCCATGAGCTGCTCTTCGTTCGGCTTGTATTCCGTCCGACAATTCTTGCAGACGCGCCGGCACAATCGCTGGGCGATGACGCCTTCAAACGTCGCCGTGATCAGAAACGGCTCCACGCCGAGGTCCAGAAGTCGCGCGACCGACGACGGGGCGTCGTTGGTGTGCAGCGTGCTGAACACAAGGTGGCCCGTCAGCGACGCCTGAATGGAGATTTGCGCAGTCTCAAGGTCGCGAATTTCACCGACCAGAATCACGTCCGGGTCCTGTCGAAGGAAGCTTCGCAGCGCCCGGGCAAAGGTCAGTCCTGCATCGACGTTCACCTGCACCTGACAAAGCCCGTCGATGTCGTATTCGACCGGGTCCTCCGCCGTGAGAATCTTCACGCCGGGATCGTTCAGCGCGCTAAGACAGGCATAAAGCGTGGTCGTCTTACCCGAGCCGGTCGGGCCGGTGACGACGACAATGCCGTGCGGCCGGTCGATGAGCTGCTTGACCACGTCGAGGTCATCCTCGCGAAGGCCGATCTTGTCGACGTCGAGGTTGACGCTCGCCCGGTCGAGAATACGAAGCACAACCGACTCGCCGAACAGGGTCGGCAAGACGGCGACGCGAAGGTCCACCGTGTTGCCGGCGACGTTCAGGGTGATGCGCCCGTCCTGCGGGAGACGGCGCTCGGCAATGTCCAGATTGGCCATAACCTTGATGCGGCTGGCGATGGCCATCGACAAAAATCGCGGCGGCGGCACCATTT
>CAZCGF010000252.1:0-5134 GCA_964498115.1 uncultured Planctomycetaceae bacterium
GTCATGCACTTCGACACGATTATCACCAACGGAACAGTCGTCAACGCGAACAAGAGCGAGAAGGCCGATGTCGGCATTGTCGGCGAGAAGATCGCCGCGGTCGGCAAGGGCCTCGCCAGGAAGGCGGGCAAAAACGGGGCGACCATCATCGACGCCAAGGGGCACTATGTGATCCCCGGCGGCGTCGATGTGCACGTGCATCTCGCCCTCCCCTTCTGCGGGACGACGTCGTCCGACGACTACAACACCGGCACGCGGGCGGCGGCGCGCGGCGGCGTGACCACGCTGATCGACTTCGCCATTCCCTACGGCGACGAGTCGCTTCAGCAGGCGGTGGACAACTGGATGGCCAAGGCCGACGGCAAGGCGTGCATCGACTACACCTTTCACGTGGCTGTCACCAAGTGGGACCAGCACAAGCACCAGATGGCCGACATGGTGAAGAAGGGCTTCCCCACGTTCAAGGAGTTCATGATCTACGAGCGCGAGGGCTGGCAGTCGGACGATGCGGCGATCTTCGGGGCGCTAGAAAAGTGCCGCGAGCTGGACGCGATGCTGCTGATCCACGCCGAGAGCAGCCGGGTGCTGGACGAGCTGATCGCCCGACACCATAACGAGGCGGAGATGAAAAAGTACGGCGCAGTGCTGCATAGCATCACGCGGCCGAACTATATCGAGGCGGAGGCGATTCAGCGGGCGGTGATGTGGGCCGAGGTGACCGGCGGACGGCTGTACATCGTGCATATGTCGACCGCCGAGGGGACGGACATCATCCGCGACGCTCACAAGCGCGGGGTGAAAAACGTCTTCGCCGAGACCTGCGCGCAGTACCTGGTGCTGGACGACTCGCTCTTCGAGGGGCCGGACGGGCACCTGTACGGATGCTGCCCGCAGATCAAGAAGAAGTCGGATCAGAAGCGACTTTGGAAGGGACTATCGGCCGACACGGTGTGCGCGGTCTCGACCGACACCTGCACCTTCACGCGCGAGCAGAAGGCGATGTGGCAGGGAGACTGGACGAAAATCCCGATGGGCATGCCGGGGCTGGAGACGCTGCTGCCGATCGTCTATACGCACGGGGTGATGAAGGACCGGCTGTCAGTGAACGAGTTCGTCGAGAAGTGCTGCACGGCGCCGGCGAAGATCATGGGGCTGGGCGATCGCAAGGGCGTCATCAAGAAGGGCCACGACGCCGACATCGCCATCATCCACCCGAAGAAGAAGATCAAGGTGGACCACGCCAAGATGGAGACGAACGCGGACTGGTCGCCGTATCAGGGTTGGAACCTCGCAGGCTTCTCGCGGACGACGCTGTCGCGCGGCGAGGTGATCGTGGACGACTACAAGTTCTGCGGGAGCAACGGCTGGGGCAAGTGGCTGCCGCGGGAGACGGCGGGACGGCTTTGATTCTCGGAGCTTTGGCCGAATCAGGCGAATTGAGAGAGAGAGGCGTGGGGTGGGCCGTCGCAGGCTCTAGCGCGAGGCAAATTGGCAGTGCTATGTGGATCGTGATCGTGATATAATCAATCGAAGGAGGTCGCGTTCATGACACACGTCATCGATGCCGTCTTCGAGGATGGCGTTTTCAGGCCGGTTGATGCGTCGCCGCCGCTGGCGAACGGGCAGCACGTGCGCATCGTCGTTGAGACCAACGGCGACGGTGGAGACGCACTTGACCTCGCAACACGGGTCTACGATGGACTGTCCGATGCGGACATTGAGGATGTAGAGCGGATCGCACTTGATCGCACTCGCTTCTTTTCCGGGCCAATCAAGTAATGAACATTGTTCTCGTCGACACCGACACACTCTCATCTCTTATGCGCAGGCAACCATCCGTGATGCGACGCGCGGGAGAGTACCTGACCGAGCATCACAGGCTGACATTTTCCATCATCACCCAGTATGAAATACTGCGTGGGCTGAAAGCAAAGAGAGCAAGTAAGCAGGAGAAGGCATTTACGGCGCTCTGCCGGTCGAGCCACGTTGAACCGCTGAGCGATGCAGTCGTTGCACGGGCCGCCGGCATCTATGCCGAGTTGCACAGACAGGGGTCTCTTATCGGTGATGCAGACATCCTCATTGCGGCAACCGCAATGGAAAAGGATGCCGCGCTGGTGAGCAACAACACGAAACACTTCTCGCGCGTTGCAGGATTGCGACTCGATAATTGGGTAGCGAGCTAGTCCCTCATTGATCCAACGATAGTGCCCAAAACAGGGAAAAGTTCGCATGTCGTCTGCTTCGTCACCGGTCAAATCCGCGACCGGGTCGCATGTTGTCGAGTTTGAGAACGACATTGATGACGCGCTCGCTTTTCAGGCGCATTACATGCAAACGTCGCCGTACTTTCGCGGACGCAACCGGAGATCGACGATCATTATGCCCTTGGCGGTCGTCATGATCGCCTTTTCGTTTTTCTTCACTGACCCGGCGCCGTGGCGTGAGCAGATACCCTGGTTTCTCATCTGGCTTGGGTTCTTCGCGCCTCTCTATCTCTTCCTGCGCGTACGTCGAAAACGCGCGGGACTCAATTTGATGAGGAAACTGATGAGCGACGGCGCTAATCGGAGCTACTTTTCCCGAAAGCGCCTGACGATAAAGAAAGAGGGGCTACGGTCGGAATCGGCGGTGGGTGACGGCTTTCTGAAATGGGAAGGTATTGAAGGGGTTGTGAGAACCGCCGAGCATCTATTCGTCTACGAAACGTCCGCTTCGGCCACCATCATCCCCCGACGTGCATTTTCGAACGCTGCGGAGTTTGAGGAGTTCGCGACCGCCGCGGAACGCTTTCATCAAGCAGTCAGTCCAGGGCCTTGTCGCAAGTGTGGCTACGATCTCGTGGGAAACACAAGCGGCAAATGCCCGGAGTGCGGGACGCCGATCGCGCCGGCAACTCGACAATCAAATTGAAATTGCGTTTACTTGCGCCGCTTTGTTAGCAAGGCCGCGCCGAGCAGGAGCAGGCCGAGCGTGGCCGGTTCGGGGATGAGGAAGACGTTGTCCTGAATGTTGGTGATGTCGCTGTTGCGGCGGATGATGTCGGAGAGGCGCGTGGCCTGCAGCTCGGCCAGCAGCGACGGGTTGTTCACGAAGAAGTCGTCGCGCTCGTACCAGTAGCGGTCGCCGTCGCGGAGGCGCGTGAACTGCTCGCCAAGGACCGCGGCGATGAGTTCGCCGACGCTTGAGCCGGCCAGATGATCCTCGGCCAGGGCGCCGACCCACAGGTCGATATCGTTCACCGTTCCGTAAAGCGACATCAGGGCCGCCTGCACCGCCGGGTCGCTCGAAATGTCCGCGAAGCTGGAGACGGAGGTCAGGCCCATCATCACGCGCGTCGAGTTGTAGTCCGGCAGGCCGTGGTCGCGGCCGCGCTGGATGTTCAGCGAGGCAAGGTCGAGGCCGCCGGAGCCGGGCGGGCCAAAGAGAAAGTTTCGCACGTCATCGACGATCTTGTTATCGATCTCCTGCATGGCCTGCGAGGCGAGGCCCTTGAGGATCGGGTCGATGCCGCCCTCGTTGATGATTCGGTTGGGGTTGAAGAACGCATCTTGCAGGGCCAGGTTGCCGTGCGGAATCACGTTGCCCGCGTTGTCGAGTCGCAGAATCGTCGGCGAAAGCATGGTGTGGCCGACGCGGTAACAGGCGTTGGCGAACTCATTCATGATGTTGGGGTTGATGGAGTCGTCGTAGCCGATCGACATCGGGCTCGGCGCGGCGGAGCCGAGCAGGGCCGGGAGAAACTCGTTATAGGTGATGACCTGCATCTGAGCGCCGACGATTTTGCGGGCCTGCTGGTAGATGTCTTCGTCGCCCATGCCGGGGTTAGCGGTCGCGATCTGGTCGGCGAGGCGATTGTGCTCGCGGACGAAGAGCGTGTGTACGGCTGCGAGGCCGGACTGCTCATTCGACCGGACATCGCCGGCGAGAAAGAGCGAAGGGCTCGTGCCGCCTGCGTTGGGCAGGCCGCCGGAGTTGAACGGAAGCAGATTGCCGGCGCTGGTGGCAAGGCGGCCGCCGGACATGGTCCGCAGCGCATTGGCGCGCGTCATGTCGGAGCCGTAAACATTCGACGCGTCGATCCACGATGTGATCTGGTTCATCTGCTGACGCGCATCGACCGAACCGGTGGCCGGGTCATAGGCCGAGCGGCTCAAGGGGATGGTCTGCGTCCCGGTGTTGAACGGATCGAAGAACGGGTCACCCATCGGGACGGGAATCGGAAACGACTCCGCCGGACTGGCGGCATCGGTCAGGTCCAGATCGTGATCGAGAAACTGCCCCCACTGCCAGACCCAGTCGCTGAGCATGCGATCGTTGAGCATCGACCCTGTCTGGGCGGCGATGCCGTTGCTTACTGCGCGCGCGCTGGGGCGAGAGCCGCCGGCGGGCATGGACATGCCGTCGGCGTAGGCGGCCGGGCCGGCACGATCAAGATGCTGATTCGTGCTGCCCCAGACGTTGTGGCTGAGGTTGTTGTCGGTGCCGTCGATGGTGCGGTTCTGTGCCGAGGCCGTCGTCGATGACGCGACCACGACAATAACGCCCAAGGCGCGGACAATGGAATGTCCCGAAAGTGTCCTTCGATTCATGATCTACATCCTGCGAGGATTGCCACGAATGTGGTGAATGCCCGCCGTCCCCTTCGGGCCGGTATCCCACATGATCCACCCATGTCGGGCAATTCGAGTCCGCCGCAGGTTGACTACGGGGAGCGCCGCCCGACGTGGTAGTTCATTCTACCTGTTCAAGCGCCTTTAAGCGGGCGAATCGGCAAAAAAAAACGATCCGCCGCAGCCCGCCCGGTTATTACGGGGCGGACCGGCGGCGGATTGTGGATGTTCGCACAGGCTCAGGGCCTGTTACTGTCCGGAAATCGTTTTCGCTTTCCGGACGAGGTCGATGAACTCGCTCCGCTGGCCGCTGGGGTCGCGTCCCATCGATGCCACTGCCATGCTGATCGCGGCGTCGTAGGTCAGGTCGCCCCTGTGCGGGCTGCAGCGAAGGAGCATGCCGAAGCCGGCGACGAAGGCCGCGAAGCGGAGGTCCTGCGAGGCGGCCTCAAACGTCTGGCCGTTGTCGGTGAGCGGGACTTCGAGAAGCTGGCTCGTCTGGCCGGTCGGCTGCTTGTAGC
>CAZCGF010000253.1:0-5065 GCA_964498115.1 uncultured Planctomycetaceae bacterium
CGATCGCCAGCAAGACCCGATCGCGACGATGGGCGCCATGATGCAGATGATCGCCGCCAGCGAGGCCGGTCATGCCGCTCCTGCCGATCTCCTGGGATTTCGCGACGACGTCGCCGGCTTTCCCGGCGATCGACGACAGATGGCCGTAGAGCGACTGCACGCCCATGCCGTGGTCGATGACGACGCAGTTGCCGTAGATGCCGAGGTCGCCGGCAAACATCACCTTGCCGCGGTTGGCGGCGAGGATCGGTGGTTCGCGAAGCTCGCGAGGTCGAAGCCGAGGTGGACCTGCTGATCGACCTCCTTGGCCTGGTAGGTGTACGTCCTGAAGTCCGCGAACGCCGCCTCAGCCGCCGTGTTCCGGAAGTTGTGAAACACTTCGCCGCCCCAGAGCATGTCCGGTGACGTCTGCGCGGCCATCGCCCTGATCGTCTCGTTGTTCTTCTTGCGCAGGTCACGATTGATCGCCACGTACTGCTCGATCATCGTCCCCGCAGGCTTGAAGTCCCTGGCGCCATCGCCGGCGAGGACCGCGGGCACGACGCGGTCGAGGAACTTGTCGTCCACCGGAATGGTGCTCTTCTTGAACGGCTTCGGGAACGTCATGCGATCGAAATCGCTGTGTCCTCGGAAAGGCTGATAAGCCCTCTTATGTCGCTCCGACGTCGCTAATGTTGCCTATCCTCCGAGGCCATGGCGACGTTCTCTCAGGAAGAGATGAACCTGATTGTCCAGACGGCCGGCAGCATCGGCCGTCCGGTGGTCGTTCATGCGTCGACGCCTGAAGGCATGCGGCGGGCCATCCTCGCGGGTGCGCGAACGATCGACCACGGCGATGGCGGCACGTCCGAGGTCTTCAAGCTCATGGTCGACAAGGGCGTGGCGCTCTGTCCCACACTCGCCAGCTGGTGATGCGACCTCACAGTACGGCGGATGGAAGAAGGGCGTCGATCCCGAGCCTGCGAACATCCGCCGCAAGCGCGAGAGCTTCGCACTCGCGCTCGACGCCGGAGTGACCATCGCCGCAGGCTCGGACGTCGGCGTGTTTCCGCATGGCGAAAGCGCCCGCGAGCTCGAGCTCATGGTCGCGTACGGCATGACGCCGATCGCGAAGCTTAGGTCCGCCACATCTGTGAACGCCCGCGTGATGAGGATGGAAACCCAGGTCGGCCGCGTCGCGCCGGGACTCCTCGCGAATCTCATTGCGGTTCAAGGAGATCCGGCGAAGGACATTTCCGCCACGCGGAAGGTCGTTTGTCATGAAGGGCGGCGCCATCGCCCGCAGATAGGAGGCCGGGTCTTCAGACCCGGCATGACGTTGTGAAACACACACTGGTTGCCATCGCGCTCGGTTCAGTGGCGGTCGGTCCCACCTGGACGGCGCACACCTCCAACGTCACGGCACGCCTTCGCGGTGTGAGCGCCGTAACAGAGAAGGTTGCGTGGGCCAGCGGCTCGGGCAACACGATTCTCCGCACCGAGGACGGCGGAGCGACATGGACGAAGCTCGCGAGTCCAACCGCCGATCGCCTCGACTTCCGGGACATCGATGCCGTCAGCGAACGGTCGGCCTACGTTCTGAGCATCGGCGCTGCAGGCGCCTCGCGGATTTATCGCACTGACGACGCCGGCGCGACGTGGACGCTGCAGTTCACGAACGAAGATCCCGACGCGTTCTTCGACGCGATGGCGTTCTTGGACGCGAACCACGGCATCGCCGTGAGTGACTCTGTGAAGGGTCAGTTCGTGATCATCACGACCGAGAACCGCGGGAAGAACTGGAAGCGCGTGCCGAAGGAAAGCCTGCCGCCGGCGCTGGACAACGAGGGCGCATTCGCCGCGAGCGGGACGAATGTCACCGTGTTCGGGTCGAGCCATGTCTGGTTCGGCACCGGCGCCGCCGCACGATCTCGCGTGCTTCGCTCGAGTGACCGTGGGCGCACCTGGGCCATCGCTGAAACACCGCTCGCGTCCGGCCAGTCGAGCGGCATCTATTCCACCGCATTTCGCGATGCGCAGCACGGAGTCGTAGTCGGGGGCGACTACGCCAAAGAGCCGGAGGCGATCGATAACGCGGCAGTTACGAGTGACGGCGGCCGCACGTGGACGCTCGTCAAAGGACTCGGCGGCTTTCGTCCAGTCGTGGCCTACGTGCCAGGCAGCAAGTCGTCGTTTATCGCGATCGGCCCGCGCGGCACGGACATCTCAACCGACGACGGCAAAACGTCGACGCCGATCGAAGGCCTGGGCTTCGACACGTTCAGCTTTGTGAAAGGCAAGACGATCGGCTGGGAGAGCGGCGCCCGAGGAACGATAGGAAGGTTGGACAATCTGCAATAGCCTTGGTAGCCTCGCGCCCAGTTACGCCGCTGACGCACACTCGATCTGGCGAGCGCCCGCACCCAGACCCGGCGGGCTGTCCAACCGCGAGATTTTTCGGACAGGCTTGATGCGGAATCGCGAGAAGGCCTGCTCCACGAGCTCCGGCTCGATCAAGTAGCGCTTGAACTGTTTGGTGGAGAGATCAAATTTGATCCACGGCTTGGTGTAGTTTCCTCCCCACCGCATCTCAAGCATCTTCTCCATCAGTGTCATCGGGTCACTGGTGATGCGCCTGCCGTCATGCGTCACGGACGGTGTGTAGGCCCAGGGTTCGCGCTTGATATCTCTGAGCCAGTCCCAGGTTATACCTCCGGTCGCGTTGTCAAACGCCGTTGCGTCAAATGTCAGAAGATGATCGATGTCGAGGATGCCCGCCACCCAGCCTTTTCCGACCTTCCTGAAGTAGATGTTAGGAAGCGACAGGTCGGTCGCTGCGATGCCGTGCCGTCCCAATGCGGCATAGAGCTCTGCCACGGCAAGGCGCTTGTCGCGCGGAAAAATCTGCTCGAGATCCGTCCACGGAACGCGCTCGAGATGGCCGGTTTTGGGATTCTCCCTGAACAGCTTCCTCACATCGACCTGCTCGAGCTCGCCCGGCTTGAACTTCAATTTTTTCTGGATGATGTACGGCGGGATGGCGTCAGGGTGAAATTCGAGAATCTCAGGAAATTCGATCGATGACGGCTTGCCTGCCGCGCTCACGAGATTCTCGTAGGACTCCTCGATACGAAGCACCTGTTCACGCGCGTTGCCGAATCCCTTCTTCTCCGCGTCTTTGACGACCTTGAGGACGGTTCCTTCCGTGCCATTGGCCTCCTTCGCGAAGAGATCGCCCGTCACGCGGCCTTCGATGTGTGTCAATCTGTCGCGCTCCATCACTTTCGTGATTTCATACACTTCCGACGACACTCCACTGCCCAGGGTTTTCGGCCTGTCATTAACCGGATCGATTTCACGAGTCCGGTAATAGACCCACTTGGCGATCTCCTGGCCCTGCGCGGTGACCACCTCACGAATCGCCACCCATGCCTTGTCCATGGCTGGGATGCTCACGTGCGGCACGTCGCGCGCATACCGGCGCAGCAGAGGGACATACGGTCCCGGCGGTGGGGGCGGGGGAACTGCCGGGAGCGTTCCCCCGGGCAGCGCGGGCGGTCCAGCGGGTGCCGCGCTGACGGCGCCATGGAGCGCCGCATCCAGTTCATTCACCTTCGCAAGCGCCTGAATCTGCGCCTTTGCGACCGGCGCGCCGTCGGCCATTTTCACCGCGCCCTTACCTCCCATGCGAAGGAACATCTGCAGTTGCTCGGGAGGGAGCTTCTTGAACCGCTCCAAGTTGAGCGGTTCCACACCGGCCGCCGCCCTGGCGGCGTTCAGTTCGCGGAGGCCGTCGAGTAGTCTCTGGCCGAGGCCGCGCACCTTCTTTGCGTTCTGCGGATTCGGAGCCGCGAGCAGCGAGGCCTCGAAGGGCAGCCGCAGCGTCGCTGTGCGGGGAATGAACTCGGGGCCCGCACTCGATTTCAGCGTGCCCCAGACGCCATCGAGCGCGAACTGGGCGGCGAGTCCTTCGAGGACATCGGCGATGCCCACCTTCCGCGCGTTCAGCTCATCGAGGTGGTCGGCGCCAAGCACCACGCTTGCGCCGAAAAAGAGATCGAGGTCGTTCCTGATCGCGACTTGATCGCTAATTTCGCTGCCCGCCTGCCACGCCAACAGACCCACGCCGGCCACGCGCGTCAATGCGGTGGCCGTTCCGGCGAACATGCCATGCAACGTCAGCAAGTCTGACGCGATCGACACGACGGCCTGGATCTTGGCGTCCTTGTAGTCTTCCGCCGCCCTCACCGCCCGCGTGAATGTATGCAGATTCGCGACGGCCGCCCGAGCGGGCATATCGGGCACCCACGTCGCCGTGCCGCTGCTGTCATCCAGCCGCATCAACTGCGGGATCACGCTGGTGATCACGGGCCCGAAGCCGACACCGGTCAGCTTCAGCAGGGCCTTCATATCGGAATCCGCCGTCCCTGTCACATCGGCAATCGTTTTCACCACGGCCGCTCGGTACTGCTCGATAACCGACCGCGTCGCCAGCAGACGCCACTCGCGCATCCGGTGGTCCCGGCTGTCCTTGAAGAACGGATCGAAGACCGAGTCCCTGGCAGACCAGTACGTGCGATAGAACGGCCAATTGCCGCTTCCCAGCACCCCCGTCCGTCCCGCGGGATTGGGGACCGGCAGCTCGCCAAAGTACGTGCCCTTGCCGAACGTGCCTGCGGGATCCGCCCGCGAATCGAGCGCATTGACAAGCGCTTTGGCGCCCGCGGCTGGACGCGACTGCAGCCAGACTTTGAGGTTGTTGATGTCTTCGATGACCTTCAGATAGTCCGGATACTTCTCCCATCCGACCGTTGGCTCCTTTGAAGGAACGGCCGGTCCCGAGCCGTCCATGAATGGCCGCACCCACTCGCGAAATGCTTCGAGGCTGTCATCGCTTGGCCCCTGAGCGGGCTGGCCGTTGACGAAAAATCTCTCGTTCACCATCGCGTCGAGGATCCGTAGCCGCTCGCGCATCATGTCCAGAAAGGCTGAGCGCAGCAGCAGCATCGCCGCGTGGTCGGCGATGGTCATCGGGATGCCGCGAGAGGGGTCGAGCTTGGTGCCGGGAAGAGTGCTGGGATCCGTG
>CAZCGF010000254.1:0-5022 GCA_964498115.1 uncultured Planctomycetaceae bacterium
CTCAAACCTTAGGAGAAGAGTATGACCTGTTCGAAATCGCGGATTCCTGCCGCCTTCGCATGCCTCGCGGCGATGGCGATGTTGTGCCTGTCCGCAAGCCTTCGCGCCCAGGAGCAGACCAAGCCCCGACAGCCCCAGGCCGTTCCGCCCGCCAAGGGCCAGGAAGTTCCCGGCGCCCAGCAGCCGATGCCCAAGCCCGGCGCGATGAATCCGAATCCTCCGCAGGTCAAGGTTCCCGGCCAGGAGATTCCCGAGCCGACGGTCAAGCTGAAGGAAGGCGAAGTTCCCGCCGTCAAGTTCGACACGCCGACCTACGACTTCGGCCGCGTCCGCAGCGGTCAGGAGATCACCCACGACTTCTGGTTCTCCAACACCGGCACCGGTCCCCTGGAACTGCTGAAGGTCCGGCCGTCCTGCGGTTGCACCACCGCCGGCGAGCATGACAAGATCGTCCAGCCCGGCCAGAGCGGCAAGATTCCGATTCGCCTCAACACCGGTCATGCCTCCGGCCCGATCCACAAGACGATCATGATCAACACCAACGCCGCCGGCGAAGGCGCCGCGGTCACCCTGCACATTCAGGGCGAAGTCTGGCAGCCGATTCAGGCGACCCCCGCCAGCGCGTCGTTCGGTCGACTGACGACCGACACCGCCGCCTCGGCCTCGATGGAGCGCAAGCTGACCGTCGTCAACAACACCGACGAGAAGATCAAGATCACCAAGGCCGTCTCTTCGAACCCCTCCTTCAAGGCGGACATCTCCGAAATTGAGGAAGGCAAGAAGTTCGAGCTCACCGTCGCCGTGGTTCCGCCGCTGTCCACCGGACCGGTCACCGGCAACATCGAACTGACCACGACCATGCAGGACAACCAGAAGATGCTGATCCCGGTCAACGCCTACGTCACCGCCGACGTGGACGTCACGCCGAACCAGCTCACCCTCACGCCGAATCGCAACGGCACGGTCCAGCGCCAGTTCTTCATCCGCAACAACACCGTCAACCCGGTGAAGATCAGCGAGCAGACCGCCTCCAACGAGAAGCTCCAGTTGAACATTGTCGAGACCCAGCCGGTCGGCAAGGCCTACCGCCTGACGGTCGACATTCCTCAGGATTACGTCGTGTCCGAGGGCGGCGACAAGATCACCCTCAAGACCGACAATCCCAACGTGCCGAACCTGATCATCCCGATCAATCAGGTCCCGCCGATGGGCGACGTGACCAAGCAGTTTGGAATGGAAGCCGGAAAGAATCCCGGCATGATGAACCAGCCGCCGGCGCAAGCAGGCCAAGACCATGCCGGTCACGACCATGCTGGTCACGACCACGGCACTGCGACGCCGCAGCCCGCTCAGCCGCAGCCGGCTCAGCCTGCCAACGGCGCAGGTAAGTAACAGAATCCTGCTCACATCCCTGGCGGTGCCGAGATGATTCAAGGCATCGCCAGGGATTTTTTTTCGACATCGGACTCGAAATCCGCCGACCGTTGAAGAAGAGGTAAGTGGATGCTTCGCGATCTGGGAATGTGTGTGATCATCACCGCCGTCAGTTGCGGCGTAGGCGTGGTCGTCAATCAGTCGCGCGAGCGGCCCATCGACTGGGTCCGCCGCGATGTCGCCGCGACCCCATCGACCAACCCGGCCCATGCCGCCGACGCGCAGTCGACCGCGACATCAGGTCCGGCCGGCGCCGCATCCGGCGAATCGCCCGCTCATGCCGCCGACGGCACCGTCGTCATCGACGACGTGATCGAGGCGCTGACGTCGAACTCCGCCTTCTTCATCGACGCCCGCGAGCTGCACGATTTTCAGGAAGGCCACCTCCGCGGGGCGATTCACCTTCCCTCCAGCGCGATCTATGCGAGTATCGAGGCGGTCCTCAGCGTCGTGCCCGACACGAGCGCGCGCGTCATCGTCTATTGCGGCGGCGGCAACTGCGAGGCCAGTCACAACGTCGCCGGCGCCCTTCGCAGCGACTTCGGCTACACCAACGTCTGGATTTACACCAAGGGCTGGGAAGAAGTCATTTCGGCGAGTGACCGCTTCGCCGGAATGGTGGAGTCAATCCCCCATGACCATTGAGCAGCGACAAAGCCTGATGCGGATCATCTCGCACCTCTGCGCCCTCGGCGTGGCGGGCTTCTTTCTCTACGCGGCGATCACCAAGGTCTATTACGATCAGCGGCAGTTCGCCATCGAGATCAGCAACTACCGCATCCTGCCCAAGGAGTTCGTAAATCTGCCCGCCATCCTCATGCCCTGGCTGGAAATCGGCGCGGCCCTCGCGCTGCTCGCCCCGTTCTCCCGCCGCGCCGGCGCGATCCTCATCGGCGGCATGCTCATCGCCTTTATTGCGGCGATCAGCTATTCGGCGCTGTATCTCGGTTTGAAGATTGAGTGCGGCTGCACCGGCAAAGGCGGCGGCGAGGCCGGCTGGCTCACCATCGGGCGTAATACATTGCTGCTGGCAGGCACGCTCTTGTCAGTGATCTTGTATGCCAGGGCGAATCGCTCGGGCACCGTTCCCGGCATGGCCTAGCGAACGATCCTTCCTACCGCTACCGATACGCAATCGCCGCCAGCATCATCTTCCCATATCGCCGCCAGAGCGTCGGGCCGTCGCGGTCGTCGTGGGTCCGCGGGATTTCCAGCGTGATGATCGGGATGCCCAGCGTGATCCCCGCGTACGAGCCCAGCGAGCCCGGCCGGCTGCCGAGCTTTTTCAGCGGCAGATCGGTGTGCTGCGCCATTGCCGAAGCGAGCCCCTGAGCTGGCCCGTCGTAGTCGATGCAGGCCGGCAGCGTCGTCGGCTGGTGGATGCTGACGATCCGGTTCGGCGAGTATTCCCGGATCAGCCGGTAAATCGCCTGGCTCTCCGGTTCCGAAAGAGGATTTTCACCGTGGCGGCTGGAAGTCTGATAGTTCCCGGCGGGAAAGTTGCGATTCAGATCCACCCCGCGAACGTTATGCCGCAAGTTCTTCGCGTAGCCGTCGGGGTTCGCATTCGGCACCAGCACGACGCGCCGGCCCTCGACGAGTTCGGGATGCACGGACAAGTAATTGCTCAGCTCGTGCACCAGCGGCGTCCCGGCCGGCTCATTCCCGTGAATCGTCGCGAGGATCAATATCGTGTCGCGGCCGTCGCCGAAGACTTCGCACTCGATCGGCCGCCCCTCGACCGACGTGCCGATGATGCTGCGATCCGGCAGCACCCTCCCGTCTATTTGCCTGGGCCGAATCCGATCCTTGGGGTCCTGGCAACCGGCCAGCGTCGAAAGTGTCAACACGATGACCCCCAGCATGCGCCGATGCGATCCGGTGAAGATGGTGCGGCGGGGCGACCGTTGCATGCTGCATGAGTAAGGCAAGACTCGACCTCGTAAGATGCACCGGACCGGGCGTCGCTCCAGATTGAGCCGCCCATAATCGCGGGTTGCGCGGCCTCGTCAAGGGGGAAGTATGGATAAATCGCCGACTTTCGACCTGCTGCCGGCGCGCTACAATAGACGGCCATCGGCGCCGAAGCGCCGTATCGGAGGAATCGAGTCCATGCGAAGTCGCCGTCCCACACGTCAGCTCAAGGTCGGTCCCGTCGCCATCGGCGGCGACGCACCGGTCTCGATCCAGTCGATGACCAGCACCTACACCTACGACATCGACGCGACGGTTAAGCAGATTCACGACCTCGCCACCGCCGGGGCCGACATCGTCCGCGTCGCCGTCCCCGACCCGCGCGACACCGAGGCCTTGAAGCACATCCTCCCGCAGGTCCCGGTGCCGATCGTCGCCGACGTGCATTTTCACTTCCAACGGGCGCTGGAATCCATCGAGGCCGGCGTCCACAAGATTCGCCTGAACCCCGGGAACATCCAGGACCGCAAGCAGGTCGATCGCGTCATTCGGGCATGTCGAGAGCGGGGCGTTCCCATCCGCGTCGGCGTCAACGAAGGCGGCATCATCGAGCGCAAGGACAAGGACAAGCGCGCCGGCGAAAAGGCGAAGCTCGAAGAGAACTACGAAGACCATCTCGTCGGCATCATGATGGACAAGCTGGCCGAGTACATGCGCATCTTCGACGAGAACGACTTTCACGACGTCGTCATCTCCGCCAAGAGCATCGACCCGCGCATCGTCATCAAGGCCTACACCGCCATCAGCGAGAAGTACGACTACCCGCTGCATCTCGGCGTCACCCACGCGGGCCCGAAGGAGACGGGCTGCATACGAAGCGTCGTGGCGCTGGGGACGCTCTTGGCCAACGGCATCGGCGACACCGTGCGGATCAGCTACGCCAGCGACCCGGTGCTTGAGGTGATTGACGCCAAGGAGATGCTCAACTGCCTCGGCCTCAAGCCGCGCGTCGAGCCGGAGTTGATCGCCTGCCCGACGTGCGGCCGGATTGAGATCGATCTGATCAAGCTGGTGCAGGAAGTGCGGCAGCGGCTGGCGACGATCAAGACGCCGGTCAAGGTCGCGGTCATGGGCTGCGTGGTCAACGGCCCCGGCGAGGCGGAAGGGGCCGATGTCGCCATCTTCGCCGGCAAGGGCAAGGGCATCATCTACGTACAGGGCGAGCAGACGCGAACCGTCAGCGAGGCGGACATGCTCGACGCGCTCTACGAGGAGTCGCTCGCCTTCGCCCAGCGCGTGGAGCGCGGAGAAGTGCAGCTCCGCCACGGCGGCGTGACCATCAAACCGCCGGACCCTTTGCCAAGAGCCGACGGCAGCCTGCCGCTTCCGGTGGTAACCTAGTGTACGATTCATGGGAATTAATTGCGTGTTCGCATCGAGGGCCGGAGAATGATTGTCGATGTTTTAAAGCAGAAGTTGTCATGTCATAGTTCGGTCATCTTTCGCGGCCGGGTACCCGGCAGGGCTGACGAATTCGAGTATCTGCGAAAGAGCGAGATAGAAGTTCGCCCGGACGTTGCAGGCGCTCACGAGGTTTGGGCACTGGGCCTTAAACATTCTCGCTGGGGATCGGCGCGGCTTTCATGCTCGAAGAACGGGATGATTACGACGCCG
>CAZCGF010000255.1:0-1107 GCA_964498115.1 uncultured Planctomycetaceae bacterium
TCATCGCAGAAGGGCGAGTCGGAAGTTCATCTGACGCTGCGACCCTCGATCGCGCTGGGCGCACATTGGAACAACGAGTCGGAGCCGCTTCGGGTTTGGTTGAAGGCGCCCAAGGGCGTCAAGGTCGCACCGGTGTTCCTGGAGTGGCCGAATGCGGAGGCGGCAACGAGCGACGAGGTTCGCACGGTGAGCTTTGCGGTCACGCGCGACGGGAAGTCCAGGAAGGCCGTCACGATCAAGGGCTACGTGATGTACAACGTTTGTGAGGGTGCCGAGGGGAAGTGCGTATTTCGGCGGCAGGATTTTCAGATCAAGATCAAGTAAGTCGCGCAAACGAACCGCCCGGAAGAGTCCGCATGTCAATAAGCCGATCCACGACCGGCGATCGATGGATTCGCGGCGAGCGCGGGAATCATCCCAGCTAACAGTTGAGCAGTGTCAGCGAGTCGGGAGGCACGTGCGCAGACAGTCGGTCCAGGCGCGCATCCAGAAATGCCCGACGGCCAGCGGGGCGGTGGCCATCATGTTGGCAATCTGCGAGCTGGACACGTGGGTGGTGAAATCCGTAGAGAGCGGCCATGTGCAGGCGCGGCGGGGAAGCTCGGCCCAGAACTCAGCCATGCCCTTGGACATGAGGATGGCATCGAGGGATGAGTCCTCGCAGACGTCGGCGATTACACCCTGAAGAGTGAGCAGGGTCTTGCGGAACAACAGCAAATTGGCCGGGAAGCTCGCACCCGCGAGGACGGACTGGTCGATCAAGTCGACAATCCAGTTCGGACCCAGCAAGCGGCCGCGAAGAAGTTCATCCAGACTGCGCGCGGCGACGTCCGCCAATCGAATCGGATCGGCGTGCTTGACCGCAAGTGCGTCAAGGGCGGTACAGAGGCCGTCGGCATCGCGCAACAGGGCGGCCATCAGCAGGCGGGCAATCGTCTCGCACTCTCGTTTGTGCAAACGGCCGGTGAGGCTCCAATCAAGGATTGCCAGCCTGCCGTCGTCGGCGGCGAAGAGGTTTCCCGCGTGGGGATCGGCGTGAAATGTCATGGCCTCGTCACGCGAGAACACAATGTCGGCGATCATGGCATCGACGATCGTGCGGGCGAA
>CAZCGF010000255.1:1207-3182 GCA_964498115.1 uncultured Planctomycetaceae bacterium
TCGGCGAGGGCGTCCAGGATTTTGAGTTCTTCATCAAGCCGGTCTTTCACGCCGGGCTTCAGTACTTTGAGGACGCCTTTCTGCGGTGGCCCCGACGGCGTTCGGTGCCATGTGACCGGCACGACGATGGCGACGCTTGCTTCGGCAAGGGCGGCATCGGCTATGCGCACATCCTCGCGCACGCCCTGAGCGGTGAGGTCCTCGTCGATGATGCGGCGGACCTCATCAAGCGGGGTAATCGGCGGAAAGGTCTCGAGAGCCGTGAGGGCCTGGCGCACGAGCGGATCGAGGCCGCGATGCCGGGCGATGACCTGGGCCAGCTTGTGAAGCGTCGGGCAAACGTGAAACAGGGCAACGAGCCTGTCGGCAGGGCCTGCGCTTTGCGGCAGTGCGGATTGGATCGCCGTGATTTCGGAAAGACGCGCTGGGCTAAGTTGTGCGAGGAAGAATTTCAAAGCGTCGGATACAAGCGGGCCGAAGGCTTTGAGAGGGGGCGGCAGAAGGATATCGATGTCGAATGCCGGGGACGGTTTTGAATTCTTCATGGGTGAGCTCGCCGGGTGAGAATCGTCCTAGTTGGGGGCATATTGCGCTAACGGCAGTCGCAGGAGATTCTAGGCGGTCTTGGCGACCCGGTCGAAGCAGACCTCAAGCCTGTCCTTTACGAGTTGCATGTTTTCGGGACGGTCAGATCGTTCAGGCTGGCAACAATCCTCGATCAGGCGAAGCAGGGTCGGATCTAGCTGCTTGGCCTGATCGGTATTCGGATTTCGCCAGAAGTCCAGATTCACCCCGCCCTTAGTGACGGAGGTGCTGTTGAGCTCGGTCTCGACGGAGCGGCCGAGAAATACCCGGTGCATCGTCGCGCCGAGTCCGAAAACGTCGGTTCGTGCGTCGAGGGCCTGTCGGTCTACCTGCTCCTTGGCGATGAAGTCCTTTGTGCCCTGGATGCGCTCCTTGCGGGTGAACATGGCGCAGGCCTGACCGAAGTCGATGATGGTCGGCCGTCCGTTTTTGGCGCAAAGGATGTTGTGCGGTTTGAGGTCGGCGTGGACGAAGCCCCGGCGATGAAGATCGTGAAGGCCGTCGGCGGCGTGCCAGAAGATCTTCACGATGAGCGGTGGGGTGGAAGTCTCCGCAAACTTGTCGAGGGGGACGCCGTCGACAAACTGGAGGATGTTGTAGGCCTCGATGGCCCGGAGCTTTCGCTTGACGATGCCGTATTCGAGAGATTTGCGGAGGACCGGGTGATTATTGGAAACGCCGACGTCGAACTCGTTTTTCAGTTGGCGAATCTGCGAATGCCAGTTGGGGGCATTGGCTGAGACGTATTTCTTGCAGTACTGGGTACCGTCCTTGGCGTCGCGCATGAGGGAGACCTTGGTACCGGCGCCGGTCCCCAGCTCTCTGACAAACATCAGGCTTTCAAGCCGCTTGCTCATGCAGTCCTACCGAAACAGAACGATGTTGCGTTAAGACAGCGGGAAGTCAAGAAATAGGTGTTTTTGCGAGTCCCGCGTGGCGCGCCAAACCCAGCTTGCCTGAACCGGGCCGTGGAGTCGACGACGGTCCGGATCCTGCTGGCCGGCGTGTTTCCAACGTATTGTTACGCGGTCGCTAAACTTCACTCCCTGCCTTAATGCCTGCCGTCATGCCAACTGCCCGCAGGAGCAACACTTATGCCGGGCAGTACGCTGATATTTGAGAGGTGAGCTGTGCGGACGCGGCCAGGAGGAGTCGAATTAGGAATTAAATATAGCGGGCCTTCGTAAGTGCCCGGCCGCAGCATCAACAACACGATCTCACCTGAAGACATCCTTAATATAACGGCAGCCCAAGTGTCTTTCCAGCAACTTTGGGTGGGTAGGGGGCTTCGTGGGTGCCATTTAACGGGCTTGGCGGCATGATTACTTGGGGTTCCTAATCGGCTGTTTGGCCGAATGAATGGGTCAAACCTGCGCTTTCCTGCAGCTGA
>CAZCGF010000255.1:3192-5014 GCA_964498115.1 uncultured Planctomycetaceae bacterium
CGGATTGCTGAGCTGGGAGTCACCGGCCGCCGATGGGGGATATTGCCCAGCCAGCAAATCCTGCCGAGATGCATCGCATGCTGGAGGCCGACAGGGCGGCTTCTCGCCGACGGCATGAATCGTGCTGCACCTCGCATTGTCCTCGCGGTACTACAACCTCACTCCTCGCGAGGGAGCAATGGAAAGATGATTTCGGAGCGACACATTCACGTACGGCCGGCGAGAAGCTGGTCGCGGAAAATCCACTTGTTCATCACCTACCTGCGATGGTTACTTCGGCCTGATGGATCGGCGCGGCAATCGACGGAACCGTCGATGCCTAGTCCGGGTCCGTCGTGCTACGAGACCGAGTAACGGATAGGCGGGGTGACACCTCAAGGGGGCGTCTCCACACATCCCGATCGCGGCTGCGGGCCCCTAGGTCTTATTTGCTGGCGGGGGGGTGGTCGAATTCGTCGCCGCGGAAAGTCGAGCCGAGATAAGCCTCTCGGACCGACTGATCGTTGATCAACTGGCGGGGTGAGCCCTCGGCGATGACCGTGCCTTCATGAATGATGTAGCTGCGGTCAGTAACTTCGAGGGTCTGCCGGACGTTGTGATCGGTCAGGAGGAACGATATCCCCATGTTGTTCTTTAGGTGGCGAACTTCACGCTGAAGGTCCTGCACGGCGATGGGGTCGACGCCGCTGAAGGGTTCATCGAGCAGGATAATGGCGGGCTGGGTGATCAGTGCGCGGGCGATTTCCAGCTTGCGGCGTTCTCCGCCTGACAGGGTGCGTGCCTCCTGCTTTGCGTTTCGAAGCAGGCCGAATTGCTCGAGCAACTCGCGCGTTCTGCGCCGCCGTTCCGCCGGACTAATCCCGCGAATCAGTTCGAAGATGGCCAACAGATTCTTCTCGACAGTCAGCTTGACGAATACGCTGTTCTCCTGCGAGAGATAACCGACGCCCCTTTGTGCCCGTTTGTACATAGGCAGGTGGGTGATATCTTCGTTGTTGAACAGGACTTCGCCGCCGTCGGGCTTAACGATGCCCATGGTCATGCGGAAGCTGGTGGTCTTTCCGGCGCCGTTTCGGCCCAGGAGCCCCACAATTTCGCCCTTGCCGACGGTAAAGCTGACTCGATTGACGACGGTCCGGCCGCTGTAGGCCTTCACAATGTTTCGTACTTCAAGCAGGGCCCTGCCGGGTGCACCGGGGGACGTTGTTGATTGGGCTGAACTGAGTGGGGACAAGGTGTTCACGGCGCGAGCAGGACCTCCATTTGGGCCAAACGAGCCGAAGCGGCTCGGTAGTTTACCGGGAATTGTGTCGGTGGACAGGAATGTTTGCCGGGACTTGTCAGATTAATCTTAACATAATTATCCATCGTCACTTAGGTGTCTTGTGGCCATCGAGCGCGGAGTCGATGGAATCGCAGGGCATGTGAATCCTGGCCTCGGGGCTCAACGCCCCATGGTCGCGAACAACGCGAAGGCGTCGATTGTGGATAATTCCGATTTGCCTTCTGAATTCTGACGATCGATCTCTTTCGAAAGAGATCGAGGAATTCCACAAGTTTCTGTCTTATCGGATCATGCGCATCCGTCCAACGTTTGGAATTACGCCGGGGGTGTCCCTCGAAATGCGATAGCCACTGGGCCAGTAAACGAAAAAGGCTCGGCCGATCATGAGATCGGCGGGGACGGTTCCCATTTGATAGTCACCGCGCTTTTCAAGGATGGGACAGACCTCCCACCATAGTCGGGAATCTTTGCTCTGCGGGCTATTGTCTCCCAGGCAGAAATACTCGGCCGGTTCCTTGCGAAGCAGAATCGGATTGA
>CAZCGF010000256.1:0-5006 GCA_964498115.1 uncultured Planctomycetaceae bacterium
GCTCGTAAGCTGATAATACACTTGCTCCCCTCAATGACGCTCATTCTTCGCAGCTACGCATCGATTGGGCTTTTATCATTTACGTTCAGCGTCAACGATATTTCTAACCTCCGTCGATAATATAATATTTGATTATAGATAGCGCAATAATTGGCAATTGACTAAGCGTTATCATGTTGAAATATTATGCATATAGGCGGCATGAAGGCAGCCAGGGCTGAGGTGTGGAGCCGGACGTAGCTGCAGTGCCTAACACCGAATCCTGCCTACAGCGCGACCTGTAGTTGGCACGATTCCATGAATGCAGGAGCAAGACGATGATCACACGTCGAGACAGAACACCAATCATGCATCGGTCAGTTGAATATGCTGATGTGATTTACTTCGGTGGCGTGCTGGCCGATGAACTCAAGGGCGCCTCGATGCGGGCCCAAACGACGCAAGTTTGTGCCAAGCTCGACAAATTCCTCGCAGAAGCGGGAACCGACAAGACGAAACTAATTTCCGCGACCTTGTTCATCACTGACATGAACCTGAAGCAAGAGATGAACGACGTCTGGACTTCTTGGCTCGACGCACAGGATTTGCCCGCGCGTGCGACGATAGGGGTTTCAGATCTTGGCCAGGACGTCCTGATCGAAATCGTCGTTACCGCAGCAAGGTAAGGCACGCCGAATTTTATCACCTACCGCGAAACGGTGGCTAGGCAGCGAGAGACTGTCGGCTCCGCGGGAGCATCCTATGTCTGAGAACCACAAAAAAGTAGGCATCGCTGGAGCCGGAATCGTCGGCGTATGCACGGCGCTGATGCTTCAGCGCCGCGGATTCAAAGTCACCTTGATTGACCCGAACCCTCCTGGCGAAGGTGCATCGTTTGGGAATGCCGGATGCTTCAACGGCTCATCCGTCGTCCCTATGTCCATGCCGGGAAACTTGACGAGCGTGCCGAAGTGGCTCCTTGACCCGATGGGGCCGTTGTCAATCCGGTTCAGCTATTTTCCAACCATCATGCCCTGGTTGATTCGCTTTCTGTTAGCCGGAAGACCAAACAAGGTGAAGGAGCAGGCGAAAGCACTCCGCAATCTCATCAAGTCCACGGTGCCTCTGATCAAGTCATTGGCGGAGGAGGCTGATGCGAGCCATCTGATCCGCCATGAAGGTCATCTGACCGTATATCGTGGAGAAGCAGACTTCGCCAAGGACCGCGGAGGTTGGGAACTGCGGCGTCTCAACGGTGTTCGCACGCAGATCCTCAGCGCCGATGCGTTGCGGGATTTCGATCCGAACTTGTCGCATGCGTTTACCAAGGGCATTCTTATAGAAGAGAACGGTCACACGATTAATCCGCAAGGGCTCGTGACCCTCTTGTTTCGGCGTTTTATCGCGAACGGTGGCGAATTCGTATCTGCGCGTGTCATCGGCTTTGAGACTGAAGGTAGGGCGCTTAAAGGCATTACAACCACGAACGGCGTTCTGGCCGTTGATGCAGCGGTTGTCGCAGCCGGCGCACACTCGAAATCACTTGCTAATTCGCTAGGCGATGACATCCCGCTCGATACCGAACGTGGATATCATATCGTCATCGCGAATCCGGAAGCCGCTCCACGCATTCCGACGACCGATGCGTCAGGAAAATTCATCGCGACACCTATGGAAATGGGGCTTCGCGTGGCGGGTACGGTTGAGTTCGCTGGGCTCACAGCCGCTCCTAACTGGAAACGTGCGCATGTGCTCTATACGCACGCTCGAAAACTTCTTCCAGCCCTCGCGCCTGCGAGTTCTGAAGAACGATATTCCAAATGGATGGGGTTCCGGCCGAGCATCCCGGATTCGCTCCCCGTGATTGGCCGGGCAACCCGGACACCCGACGTAATCTATGCTTTCGGCCATGGTCATCTCGGCATGACAGGGGCGCCGATGACCGCAACGCTCGTCTCAGAGCTCCTCGCAGGCGAAAAGACCTCAATCGACATTTCGCCCTTCGCACCAAACCGCTTTGGTATTGGCAAATCCAAGCAAACGGGTCCGGCAAGTTAAGTACTTACGCGGTCGTGAGTACAGCGCAGAGCCGGTGTCAAGATCAATCTGCACCTCGCAATCACCTCGGAGACGCGAAATGGCGCAAATAGAACACATATTAACGAGTCACGCCCCGAAGCCTTTGGGTCACTACAGTCAGGCGGCCCGAGCGGGTGGATTCATTCATGTTTCCGGTCAGCTTCCGATCAAACCAGAAGGCCAGTCGGAGCAATCTGACGATCTCTTCGATAACCAGGCCAGTCTCGTTCTCCGGAATTTGCTGGCCGTACTCGAGGCGGCTGGTGCGACGCCTTCTCATGTCGTGAAAGTCACAGCTTACATCGTCGGCGTCGAGCATTGGAGCAGCTTCAACGCAGCATATGCCAAGGCGTTCGGTGAAGCGCGTCCTGCCCGGTCGGTCGTTCCAGTGCCGGCGCTTCATCATGGATACCTCATCGAACTTGATGCTGTTGCTCTCGATCCGAGCGATACCGATCGAGGCGCCGCAGCGATTACAGCGTAAGGAGCGCGCTTGGATATGTACATTCCGAATCTTACCGACGTGCTTGCAGCACGAGCCTTAATCGAACCCCATATTCATCGCACACCCGTTCTCACATCGACATTCATCAATGGACTTGCTGGCGCCGAACTCTTCTTCAAGTGCGAGAACCTTCAGAAGGCAGGGGCCTTCAAAGCGCGCGGCGCGTCGAACGCGGTGTTTGGCCTGAACGACGAGCAGGCGAAGAAGGGTGTTGCAACGCACTCGTCCGGCAATCACGGAACCTGCCTTTCCTATGCAGCTGGTCGGCGCGGCATTCCCTGCACCGTAGTGATGCCGCGCACCGCGCCGCAGGCTAAGAAGGATGCGGTCCGGGGCTACGGCGGTCGTGTCGTCGAATGCGAGCCGTCAACCTCGTCGCGTGAGGCCGTCTTTGCCGAGGTTGTTGCCGAGACCGGCGCGGAATTCGTGCATCCCTATAACGACCATCGTGTCATCGCCGGGCAGGCGACCTGCTCTGCCGAGTTGATCGAGCAGGTCGACGGTCTCGACGCCGTGGTCGCGCCGATTGGCGGCGGCGGCATGGTGTCGGGAAGCTGCCTGACGCTCTCCAATCTCGCGCCCGGCGTAAAGATCTACGCCGCCGAGCCCGAGCAGGCCGACGACGCCTACCGTAGCTTCAAGGCCGGCCGCATCATCGCCGACGACGCGCCAGAAACGGTCGCCGACGGCCTGAAAGTGCCGCTGAAGGAACTGACCTGGCATTTCGTGAAGAACAACGTCACCGACATCCTGACGGCTTCCGAGCAGGAGATCGTCGACGCGATGAAGCTGATCTGGAAGCGCATGAAGATCGTGATGGAGCCGTCCAGCGCCGTGCCGCTGGCGACCATCCTGAAGAACCCTGATGTCTTTGCCGGCAAGCGCGTTGGCGTGATCGTGACGGGCGGCAATGTGGATCTCGACAAATTACCGTGGAACTGAGGAGAAGAGCATGAACGCGACGACTCAAACTGAACAACTCGACGTCGGTTTCGACGTGCCGGCGGTCCCCGGCATGGACGAATCCCAGATCCAGACGCCCTGCCTGATCCTCGACCTCGACGCGCTGGAGCGCAATATCCGCAAGATGGGCGATTACGCCAAGGCGAACGGTATGCGCCATCGCAGCCACGGCAAGATGCATAAGTCGGTTGACGTGCAGAAACTGCAGGAGAGGCTCGGCGGCTCGGTCGGCGTCTGCTGCCAGAAGGTCAGCGAGGCGGAAGTCTTCGTGCGCGGCGGCATCAAGGACGTGCTGGTGTCGAACCAGGTGCGCGACCCGGCCAAGATCGACCGGCTGGCCCGCCTGCCCAAGCTCGGCTCGCGCATCATCGTCTGCGTCGATGACGTTGCCAACATCGCTGACCTGTCTGCTGCCGCCGAAAAGCACGGCACGCAGCTCGAAATCTTCGTGGAGATCGACTGCGGCGCCGGCCGCTGCGGCGTCACCTCGACCGACGCCGTCGTGAAGATCGCCCAGGCCGCCGACGCGGCGCCGGGCCTCAAGTTCACCGGCATCCAGGCCTACCAGGGCGCGATGCAGCACATCGACAGCTATGAGGCGCGTAAGGAGAAGCTCGACGCGGCGATCGCCATGGTCAAGGACGCCGTCGAGGGCCTGAAGGCTGTCGGGCTGGAGCCGGAACTGGTTTCCGGCGGCGGCACCGGCTCCTATTATTTCGAGACGGGCTCGGGCGTCTATAACGAGCTGCAATGCGGCTCCTACGCCTTCATGGACGCTGACTACGGCCGCATCCTCGATAAGGATGGCCACCGCATCGACAAGGGCGAATGGGAGAACGCGCTGTTCATCCTGACCAGCGTGATGAGCCACGCCAAGCCCGACCGCGCCATCTGCGACGCCGGCCTCAAGGCGCAATCGGTCGACAGCGGCCTGCCCTTCATCTACGGCCGCGACGACGTGAAATACATCAAGTGCAGCGACGAGCACGGTGTGATCGATGACCCCAAGGGCGTGCTGAAGGTCAACGACAAGCTCAGGCTGGTGCCCGGCCATTGCGATCCGACCTGCAACGTCCATGACTGGTATGTCGGGGTGCGCAACGGTAAGGTCGAGACGGTCTGGCCGGTGTCGGCACGCGGCAAGGCGTATTGAGAACGTACCTGCGAAGCGCAACTGGGCGCTCCGGTGTTATTCTTGGAGGAGTCAATCCATGATCATCGTACCGGAGCGTCTGATCTCCGACCTCATGAGCGAGGCCGCTGTCTTTGAAGCCATCGAAAGCGTCTTCGCTGCCATGGCGCGAGACGAGGCCCGTAACTTCCCCGTCATCCGAGAGGCGATCGGCTATGCCGACGCGCTCTACGGCTTCAAGGCTGGCTTCGACAGTGCGGGGCTCGTCCTTGGGGTCAAGGCGGGCGGCTACTGGCCGGGCAACATGGCGAAGGGCTTGACCAACCACCAGTCCACGGTGCTGCTGTT
>CAZCGF010000257.1:0-4957 GCA_964498115.1 uncultured Planctomycetaceae bacterium
CGCCAGTCGGACTCGTCGCCCTCCTTCACCGGCCGCAGCCGAAGCAGCACATCGCCCATCGCCGCCACGCGCCCCGTCTGCTGCCACAAGTCGATCGGGTGCATCACGGGCATGTGCAGCTCAATCGCCCCTGCCCGGTTCATCTCGTCGCGGACAATCTCCTCGACCTTGCGCAGAGCCCGGTATCCCAGCGGCAGGTAAGAGTAGATTCCGGCGGCGAGTTGGCGAATAAGCCCGGCGCGAAGCATCAATTGATGCGAAGCGACGACGGCATCCTTGGGGACTTCCTTGGTGGTGGGGATCAGATAGCGAGACCAGCGCATGCACGGCACCTCAGGGTGAAAATCTATGGGTCGTCAGAGTGGCCCATTAGTGCAGGAACGCCGCAATTTCGCAAGGCGAAGACGAACAGTCAGGACCATGGCGACGCCGACCGCGTTATCCGCCGACTGGAATCGTCAGGACCGGGCCCGGACCGGCCTCGACGCCTGCTTGCAGCGACCCCAGCTGAGAGAGCAACGTGAAGGTCGATTTTGAGGTCAGGTCGGTATCGGCGATATAGAACCAGTAGCCGCGATACTGAACCGCCACCGCGGCGTCCCTGGGCCGTAGCCGCTGGGACTGGATTCGCAACAGATCACCGGTCACGTCGTTCCAGTCGAAAGGCTGGCCATCCTCGGTGCGGGTCTGTGTGACGAGACCGTCGCACTCGTGGGCCTCGGGGATGTCAACATTCTGTGAGACATAAAACATGGTGCCCAATAGCGCGCGCGTCGCAATGAAGACTCGCTGAAAACCGGGCGGATTCGGCTCGCGATTCACAACCTCGGTCCCAATGAAGACGACCTCGAATCGACTCTTGCCCGGTGCGAGATTGAGGACCTGGAGCAACTCGCGTACTTCCGGACTTTCCATCGCCTGATCCGCGATTTGCAGTTCGATCCGGCTCTTGGGTCCGCGCAGCACAAAACCGTCGCCATCCGCCGACTTGCGCAGAGAGAAGCCCTCCTTGGCAGCGAGAACCAGATCAGCTCCCTGGATTGCCGCAGACGGGATCGCATCCGAAAAATCGGCATCTTCGGAGACATATCCAAACGCGATCTGACGACGATCCTGCAGCATCTGAATCAGTTCGCACACGCGACGAAATTCACGATACGCAGGCGCACTCTCGGGCGTCGGGCCGCTGGCGGCCGTGGCGTTATCCACGCCGTTGATACTCTGAACGCACAACCGCAGGACGCGATCCGATCGCCATCCCGAGCGCTGCAACAGCAGAAGCGTGTCCAGGCTGGCCGGCGTCATCAGTTGGCGAACAAATTTCTTCCCCTGCACGGGAGAAAAGATCACGGTCGGCCGATCGGCGAACGAGAAGCCGCCGCCGATATCAAGGGAGTCGGGGTTGATCGGGTTGGGGCCGACGTTCTCATTGAGCGATCCACCCGCGTCAGCACTCTGCCGGAACTCGAACTGCGCCGAGACGCTGCCGACGTCGAGCACAAATGGAACGTCGCGGTATCTCAAACGAACGAGGTTGAGCAGAATCTGCTCGTTGCTGGTCTTGCGGATCGCCTCATTGTAGCGCCACCGGCTTTCGGAAAGCGCCGTCGGCCCGAGGACGCATCCGGCAAGTAACGATACCGGGAGGACCATCCAGAAGCGCGGCAAACTATTCAATCGAACTCGCAAAAGACTGCTCCGGAATTGGTAGTGAAAAATGAGTTTTCGTGCGCGACTGTTTGCCTCAGCAATCAGGCCGCCCTGATCCGAGCCGCCGTCGCCGCGCCAAACGTACTGATGAGAATCAACGGGTCGTCGGAATCGCCCTATTATGCAGAATTGTCGCGATTTCGCAAGGCGGAAACCGCCTGGCGGGGTTTATGAACTTATCAAACCGTTGCTGACGTGATGCGGGCGCCGCGACGTTCTGCACTAATACTCCGATTCCGGGCGTTCCTTGCCGCTGTCGAGGTCGGCGTCCGGATCGACGGTCATCTCGTCAGTCACGAACGTAGCGGCGATGGTCTTTGATTTGCAAAACGCCCCCAGCACGTCGATCAGCTCCGCATAGGGAACCGCAAGCGACTCCGGCTTTCCCTCGGCGCTCAATTCGAATCGATCGCCGAGAAAACGAACCAGGTCCCCAACGTTCAGCGGCCCGTCCAGCTTCGGAGATGTCTGTCCGTTGGCTCGGTTCTTATAGATGACGGAAAGCTTCTCGTCCTTCGCCTGCGCCGTGATGAGCAAGTGAAGGAAGCGATCGTCATTGCGGTATTGCAGGTCGGGAAAAATCGCCGGCGGATCGCAGCGCATCTGACGGCCGAAAAGGGCAATGCGCGGCGAACCCAGCCGCTGCACATAGACCAGAAAGGGCCCCCCGCTGTCCAGCACGTCGAGGACCGCGTTGTCCCGGTCCAGGACATAAGTCTCCACCGTCGGGCTCGCATGACGTCGAATCGCCAGATACGCGCGGATGCGAATATCGGTGTCGGTGTCATCCAGGATCTTTCTCAGCACCTCGCCGGCAGCGGACATGTCCGTGGCGTAGCCGAGCTCGTCAATTGCCTGGACCCGATATGGACTCTTGAGGTTCTGAGCGTGTCGACCGACGGTCCGCATTCCTTCCTTGTCGCCGAGTCGAAGGCCTGTGCGACCGGCGAAGAAGCTGATCTCGGGCGACTCGGTCGCATAATGCTTGCGAATGTGCGGCAATGCGAGCTTTCCGATGGCCTCCCATGCCAGGCCGATCGTCTCGTACTCGGCATCGGAATCGGTGATCTCCTCGCCCAGCTCCCGGGCGCGCTGCTCCAGGAACGGCGTACTGCCGTTGATCGTTGTATGCATGATCCGCTCAAGGAAGATGCGCTTTCGTTCGTCGGATTCGTCAGGAATCTTCAGATCAAGCGAACCGGCGCTCATGGCGTCGGCAATTGGGTCAACGACTGAGTAACGGCTGTTGATCCGATTCTCGATCTGCTGCGCGACGCTGTAGCGAGGGTCGGTGAGCATCAGACGTATCTTCCGAGGCTCTCTGACGATGCCGCCGCCGAGGACCATCCCCTTGCGCAGGTCAACATTCGACGTCGGCCGTCCGGCCCGGTCGAAGGGACTGACGAACACCGGCCCATCGGCGCGGGCGAGTATCTTGCCTTCGATGATTCCCTGCGGTGTCTCGGCGAAGAGCTTCAGGTCGCACAGCACGAGACGGCCGCCGACGAGCGACTTGGCCTGGGCGCCCATCGCGTCGATGACCACGTCGAAACGGTCGCCCTTCTTCGCCCCCGGCTTGATCCAACCTGAGACGGCGACGATCGCGGAGTCCTTGCTGCCGAGGATGTCTCCGGCGGGCATGCCCGGCTCGCCGATCTCCTGCATCCGGCGGATTTCCTTGACCAAGTAATCCTTGACGACCTTGGGCCCATCGGCGCCGCCGGAATCGACGAGACCGGTGACGAGGCCGTATCCGTTGACGCGGAGCAGGCGGAGGCCGTCAATCGTGACGAGTTGGCCGATGGTGCCTTGGAGACCCTTGCCGCGCGAGTCCATGACCGGCGCGGGGGCGGGCTGCTCGCCCTTTTCTTCCCACTGTGACCAGAACTGGTTCCATTCTTCCTTGTCGCCGCATCCGGTGGATGCCATCGACGCGAGAAGGATCGACACCCCCAGCAGGAGAGAATTGATTCGACGGAATGAACGAGGACGCATGGGCGGGCAACTCCAATCGCACGGGGGTTCCGACTTAGGATTTATCGGCATTTGCATCGGGCGTGCGGCCGGTGGGAATGTTCTAACTTCAGGAGCGGCATCGCCGTTAGGTGCCGATCCCGCAATCCTGACTGATTATTCAGGAATCAGATGTCGAAGTCCAGCCCGGGCCCAGCGACGAGGCGCTGCTTGGGCGGGCGGACGGTCAGTTCCGGCGGTGAGGTCGTGACGGTGCATCCTGCCGGGACGCTGGAGGTCAGGAAGGTGGAGCCGCCGATGGTGCAGCCCTCGCCGAGGATGGTGTCGCCGCCGAGGATGATGGCGTTGGCGTAAATGGTGACGTTGTTGCGAACCGTGGGGTGGCGCTTGTAGCCGCGGACCATTCGGCCGCGCTCATCCTTGAGGAAGGAGAGGGCGCCGAGCGTGACGCCCTGATAGACCTTCACGTTGTCGCCGATTTCCGTGGTCTCACCGATGACCACGCCGGTGCCGTGATCGATGAAGAAGCTGCGGCCAACCTTGGCGCCGGGGTGGATGTCGATGCCGGTCTCTTTGTGCGCCCATTCGGACATGGTGCGCGGCAGGACGGGCATCTGCATTTCATAGAGCTCGTGCGCGTAGCGATAGACGGTGATGGCCAGAAGTCCGGGATAGGCGAGGATCACTTCGTCGGTGTTGGCCGACGCGGGGTCGCCGTCGTAGGCGGCCTGTACGTCATAGGCGAGTATGTCGCGGGAAGCCGGAATCTTTTCGAGGAAGGCCAGCGTCAGTTCGCGCGCTTTCTTGTCGAAGGGCAGGGCCTGGCCCGTGGGACCGTTGGGGTCGTAGTTGCCGTTGACCTCGTTGGCGTGGCACAGCGAGCGGAACATCTGCAGGTAGAGCTTCTGGGCGAGGCGCGGCAGCAGGTCGCCGACGTGGTAGCGGACATTCTTCGTAGAAAGATTCTGCCGGCCGAAGTAGCCGGGGTAGGAGACTTCCAGGAGCATCTCGATGATCTCGACGATCTCGCTGTGGCTGGGGAGGTAGCCGCGGTCGATGTGCCGCGTGCGCGAATCGGACGCATAACTCGCGACGATTCGATCGACGAGGTCCTGCAACTGGTTGTCGAGGTCGAATTCACCGATCATGCGTCGATTATACACCTCCCCCCGGACGCGGACCATTTGGCCTGACAACGACCGATATGGCTTTCGGAAGCACTGCGGCATCGGCGTTGGGAGGAGGCTTTTTCTGGAAAAGGCAAGGTGACATA
>CAZCGF010000258.1:0-748 GCA_964498115.1 uncultured Planctomycetaceae bacterium
AAATCGATGAGTGCGATCACACCTTCACAAAGCCAGAGTGGGGAGTTGGCGTTCATGAGTATCTCCTTCTTTGGGGGGTTGCGGGTTACTCGCCGGTCGGCTGCTAGGCGCCATTGCCATGCGTGCCAATCGCGGCCGCCTTATAGGCGGAAAAGGGGCGGCGCAACTCACGCGGGGATTTTGAATTTTTTCCGAGGGGAGGGCGTCGTAGAGGGTAAGTGGCCGCGAATGTTGGCGTAAGGGGCTGTTTAATCGATTGGCACGGGTGGAAAGAGGCTAGTTTGCGCCATCCTTCTTAAGCTCGACCCACCATGCTCGGGGGCCTGGATAGATCCTCACAGGTCCGTAGCCGTTCTCCAGGGCGACGCCGCGAATGCGCTTGTTGAAAGCCCACAACGCGGGTTTTTGCCAGAGAAACATGACCGGCTGGTCTTTGTAGATGATTTGAGAAATCTTGCGGTAAAGCGGGCCCGAGTAAATGTTTTCTCTCGCGTCCTTGAAGAGCTGTTCGACCTCATTGTCGAAATACCCGCCCAGATTGTTATTCGATTCTGGGTTAGCCCATCGCTCCGCGTCCTCGCTCGGATGCAGGCTGCTTATCACTGATGCCGCAAGCGCATGAAACGACCGTTCTCCTGTTAAGCTCTCGTATTCAACGCCCTTGTATCGCACAAGGTCTAGTTTGACCATGACACCGACGCGCGCCAATTGGTCGCGTATCATTGTGGCGGCCAGGACCAATGTCGTC
>CAZCGF010000258.1:758-4939 GCA_964498115.1 uncultured Planctomycetaceae bacterium
GTGCCAGCGCGAACGCGGACCTGCGAACCGTCGCCTTCCAGCCTCCAGCCGGCGTCGTCAAGAAGTAATTCAGCCATCCGAGGGTTGAATGAGAGAGCGTTTGCCTCGCCATCGGCGAACGGATGCTGATCAAAAATGCCCGTGCACTGTTCGTAAATATCGCTGTAGAGTGCTTGCCGAATGGCCTTTAAGTCAACTGCGTACCCCAATGCCCTTCGGACATTCGCGTCCTTGAAAAATGGAACAATCGAATCTCGCAAGTTCCAGCACAAGTAGTCGTAGTTGTATTTCGGCGTTCGGAATTTCTTGACGTTCTTGTCAAATGATTCGCCGTTGGCGTGCCATCGAAACTCATCGGCCTTCAGCTCAACTACGTCTGCACGGTCGTAGGCGAGTCTTTTTATTCGCTCATTCCGATCAGATACCACTTCAAAGTCCACGCGACGAAGCGAGGGTTGGAGATCATTAGGATATGCGTCCCACCGCTCGATTGAGACCGATGTTCCGTAGTCGTCGAGCGGCTTAACGATTCTGAAGGGGCCGTTGCCGATTGGAGAGGATCTCAACTCCTCCATGAATCTCTCCTTGGCCGCTTTGATGTCACCGCCATACTCGTCGTTGAGTCGTTCTAATCGATGGGTCGGAAGGATCGGGTACATCAATTGCCAGGGTGCGGCTACATATGGCTCTTTGAGATGAAACACAATCTCCGAGGAGTTCCTAATCTCGGCCTTCTCGATGATCGGCTTTGGCGAGTAGTCCAGTGAGTCCCTGACCTCTTGAACCGTCACCGGCTCTCCGTCGTGCCACCGCGCGTTTTCGCGCAGGCGGATCGTCCAGGTCTGGAAATCGTGCAAAGGCTCGAATGACGTCACAAGTGCAGGATTTCGATCAAATCCACCGGCTCCCGTAACAACAAAGAGCTTATCGAACACAAGATCTGTGATGTAAACGGTTTCAATTTTTCTATGGGTTGGGTCTAGAGATTCAATCTTATTGTCCAAGACCCATCGCAACGAAAAGTCACGATCGGGAGTAATTCCCGCCTGTTCAGGAGTCTCACTTGATGGATTTCTGGTCCACAAGTAATCCTGATTGGGATCATAAATCGGCGGAACTTGATAGATGCTATTTCCGGTGTCAACAGTCGTGGCTTCGATTCTCGCCGCTTGCTCCAAGAGCGACTTCGCTGAGTCCACAGTCTTCCTTGTCGCCGCGTCCGCGACTTCCTTGTTTTCTTCCGCCGATCGCGCCCAGTCATTCAACAGGATCAAATCCGCCATTCGCTTCAATGCCGTCGACGAGCCGGGGCCAGTCCCTCGCGGCGGTAAGGGTCCCTTCGGCGCATCCCAAACCAATTCGCCACCTGCAGCGAGTTGGGCGCGGTGAAAGTCGTCGATTGCCTGCTCCGTGATCTCCTTCTTCTCGTCAATCGGGGCGTTGAGCGCGTCAATGGCCGTCAGCGTCCCGCGAAGCAGGTATGCCTCTTCCTCGTCCGCAAAATCACTCAGCACGTCGCCAAGCAGCGTGCGAGCTTCGTCCATTTGGCTTCTCTGGCTGATGAATGCATACGCCTGTCGGAGCTTCTTGTCCGCGCGGCTGCGCTTCTCATATGCCCCGGATTCAGCCTGTCGCGCCACCTCCACGAACACAAGAAAAGCCGCCGCGACTGTCAGCATTGCTGCCACGGTCAGGCGACCGCGATAACGCTTGAGCGACTTTCTCAGCACGTAGAAATTACTGTCGCGCTTCGCCTCGATCTGCTCGCCGGCGAGGTAGTGCTGGATGTCGCGGGCCAGTTCGCCGGCGCTGGCGTAGCGCCGGTCGCGCTCCTTTGCCAGGCTGCGCAGGACGATCGTCTGCACTTCATCGTCAATCGGCGAGGACGACAGCTCGCGCACGCGCAGCCACAGCGGCATCAGGTGAAACGAACCGCTCTTCTTCGATGATCCGTGCCGGACACCGGAATCCGCCTTCCACGCCCGGCTCGGCGGCGTCGGCTGCGTTTCCGCGATGTGCCTCAGGACATCCGCAATCTGCCCCACGACCGGATAGGGGTACTGGCCGGTTAAGAGTTCGTAGAGAATGACACCGAGCGAGTACACGTCTGTACGAATGTCAATCTCGTCCGGGTTGCCGCGCGCCTGCTCCGGGCTGAGATAGGGAAGCGTGCCGACAACCTGACCCGTGATCGAGACAATCGTGTCCTGCGATCCGGCGAGCTGCTTGGCAAGGCCGAAGTCGAGCACCTTGGGCTGTCCATCACTGTCAACAAGAATGTTGCTCGGCTTTAAGTCTCGGTGGATGACGCCTCGCTGATGTGCATAACTGACTGCGTCGCAGATCTTGGAAAACAGCGCCAGGGCGTCCTGCAGGGGGAGCTTCTTCTCGCGCGCGTACCGGTCCAGCGGGAGCCCGCGGACATAGTCCATCACGCAGAACTGGCGACCCGTGGAATCTTCCCCAGCGTGGAAAACCTCAACGATGTTCGGATGCTTCAACTGGGCGATCAGTTCGATTTCCCGTTCAAACCGCCGCCGCGCCGATTCCCCGGCATAGTGTCCTTCCAACAGGACTTTGATTGCGACCTTTCGCTTGGTGCCCTTTTGAATGGCCTGATAAACAATGCCCTGCCCGCCGCGGTGAATTTCGCGAAGTAATTCGTAACCGGAGAATGAGTCGGGCAAGGGAAAGTCTTTCAGCGGTCCGCTTCGTGGGGGCGAGGCGTCCGGCAAAATGGTCTCCTCGCTGCCGGATAGCGCGTCGATCTGCTTGCGCACATCGTCAACGATGTTCTTGTCGCGGTCCGGTTGCGGCTTCTGTGGGTCAGGAATATCGCCGGGCATAGGCGTCCCTCGTCGGTATTGAGAGCGGACTTGAGCGTCTGAACTAACTCAAAAAAAACATCATCAAGATTCTGAAAGCCAATGAGAAGCGGTTCCGAGCAGCTCGCGAAGTCGATCCAGGGCCCGGGCTCTTAACATATGGACGGCTCCTTCCGTGCGCCCCATCGATCGGGCCACATCCGCGACCGGAAGCTCTTCAAGCTCACGCAACCTAATGACGGTTTGATAGTCCTCTGGCAGCTGGCGAATAAACCGGCTTAGCGCCAACTTGGCTTCCTCTCGCCTCGCCTGTTTGCTGGGCGACTTGGTAGTGCCGCCGAGGTACTCGAAGAGGGCCACGTGCGAATCTTCCCTGGGACCTTGAACCTGCCTGGCCGGGTCGGGCCGCTTGTCGGCGCTCAACGACTCGACGGCATCCCGGAGGTTGTGAATGGCAATGCGTTTGAGCCACGCGATGAAGGAGTCCATGCCGCTGGACTTGAACTGCCCGATGCTCAGGAATGCCTCCATGCAGGTCACTTGAATCACGTCATCAACATCCAGCTTCGACTGCCATTTTGTGCCGATTTGGCCGTTAAGACTTTGACGGAGTTCGGGAAGCGCCCTAGATAAGAGCTGCCCCAGGCAATCACGATCGCCCTTGATTGCTCTCGCAATGACTTCAGAAGAAGCATTCATATAGTCGCGGTAGTCTCCTAGGGTGCCCATGACCCGGCCCAGACAATCGTACCGTCCCATTGGTGTAACTCAAAAGCGGCTAACAGTGATACGGATCGAAGTGCGGCTCCGATGCCGATACTGCCGGTTTTGAGGTCGCGGTTTGACCCACGCCTTACTACTTTGTCGCGCGCACGAAGCGCGGCAATACCTTGGTGGCAGTTCTATGTTCCGAGGCGGCAAGGAGGATTCGCGCCACCGAATAAAGCTTGTATAGAACTCGGAAAGGTATCCCGTCCGGTCTGGGTGGATGGGACAACCATTCGTCGATCTGATTCGCCCTTGACGTGGACATGCGATTTTGGAAATCAGTCGGCAAAGAGAAAAGAACGTGTCATTACGCGATACCGTGAACGTGCATGTAGTCTGCAAAAAGCTTGGCAATTCGCCGGCGGTCGCGGCAAAGCATTACCTCCAAGTAACCGAGGAGCACTACCGACAGGCGGCGCAGAATCCGGCGCAGCAAGTGCAGGAACCGATAGAAATCGAAGAGAACGAAAAAGCGAGTTTCCGCGATAAGGGGCCAAAAACTGCGTTTGCAGGCAGTGCCACAAGTGTGGCAGTGGGCGATGAGGGACTCGAACCCCCGACCCCCTCGGTGTAAACGAGGTGCTCTAA
>CAZCGF010000259.1:0-2515 GCA_964498115.1 uncultured Planctomycetaceae bacterium
CAGATGCGAATCTTGATCATGTCGAATGGGTCGAAGAGCATGCAGCGGACGAAGTTGATGCGCGAGCCGGCCTTGTTGTCCCAGTGGACCGACTCGAAGAAGCACTGGATATTCTGAAGGTGCATGAGGTAGAAGAGCTCGACGTCGATCATGCCGCCGTCGATCCGGCAGAGGGGAAAAATCTTCTGCACCGTCTCGCGGCGGAACAGCTTGAAGCCGCACTGGCTGTCGACGACGGCCTTCTTGAAGACGATCAGGTGGGTGAGAATCTGAAGCGAGAGGCCGACGATGCGCCGCCACTTGGACTCGTGCTCCTGATAGGTGCGCACGCCGACGACCGCGCCGCAGCCGTGCTTCTCAACGTCGTCGATGAAACGACCGACTTCTTCGATGGGCACGGCGTGATCGGCATCCATGAACAGGACCAGCTCGCAGCGGGCATCGAGACAGCCGCGCCGGACGGCCGCGCCCTTGCCGAGGTTGCGCCCCTGGCGCACGGCGCGGACATTCGGCCAGCCTTCGGCGTTGATGCGATCGACGATGTCGGGCGTGCCGTCGCTGCTGCCGTCATCGACGACCAGCACCTCGTACTTTTCGAAGTGGGCATCGAGGTACGGACGAATCTCGGCCAGCGTCTGAGGCAGACGGTGGGATTCGTTGTAGGCGGGAATGACGACTGACAGTGATTGGCTTCGCTTGTGCGTTTCGGCTTCCATGGCTACTCGGCACCCGGTTTCTGGAGGACCAGCGTATAGTAGAACAATCCCTGCCGATGCGACAAGGGTTTGAATCGGCCTTCGAGCAGATGGCGTCGGGTCTGCGGCCAGTCGGCGAGATAACCGCGGAGAAAGTGCCACTCCGAGCGGATCAGGCTGCCGAACCATCTCAGATACGGCGTCACCAGCCACCATCGGCGGAGGAAGCAGCGAAAGGCGAGGCGAATCTGCGGGCTGGAGGGGAAGTCGATGATCCCCAGCTTGCCGCCGGGCTTGAGGATCCGCCAGCACTCGTCGAGGAAACTCTTCACGTTCTCGGCGGTCTCCAGGTGGTGCAGGGCGTGAATGCTGAGAGCCCAATCGGCCTGGCCGTCGGGGACCGGCAGCTTGCGCACGTCGGAGACGGTGAAGGTGAAGCGCTTCTCGTTCTCCAGCTCGGGGTACGGCGTGATATCGACGCCGTTGAGATTGTGGAACCCCATGTCGTGCAGCGTGGTGAGGGCCTCGCCCATGCCGCAGCACAGGTCGTAGACCACCGACTGCCGGCTATCCTTCGTCAGGCCGAGTCGCTCGAGCTTTTCGCGCATCTGCGCCTGGCGCCGCTCGTGCTGGCGCGGGTCGCTGTAGACCTGGGTCCAGAAGGCGTCCTTCTCCGTCTTGCCGGCGGCGGGCTCATTCGGCTTCGTCAGGACGAGGTAATAAAGGAAGAACTCCCTGTCCCAGCGCTCGACGCGCAGCGGGCTCTCGTGAATCGCCAACTCGGTGGAGGGCCAGACATCGAGGTAGGGGTCGAGGTAGTCCCACTCCTCGTCGACGATGTCGGCGAAGTTGCGCAGGTTCGGCGTGATGGTGCCGATGCGATGGCGCAGCAGCGAGAACAAGAGCCTGATCTGCGGGCTGCCGGGAAAGTCGAGGATGAAGAGTCGTCCGCCGGGCTTGAGTACGCGACAACACTCTTTGAGAAACTCGGCGACGCCGCGCGTGCCGCCCATGTGGTGCAGGGCGTGAAGATTCATCACCACGTCGAATTCGTTATCCGAGAAGGGGAGGCCCTTCACGTCGCAGGCGATGAAGCGCCGGCCGTTGGAATTGTTCCATGAGGGCTGATAGAAGCTGTCGACGCCGTAGAGGCGCTGGAAGCCGTTGTCATGGAGAATGGAGAGGGCCTCGCCGCGACCGCAGCAGGTGTCGAGAATTTTCACGGAGCGGTCGAGCTGGAGCAGGCCGAGCTTGGCGAGCTTGGCGGGGATCTTCGCGGTGCGCTGGGAATGGAACGGCTCGAGGTAATGCGCCGAATTCCATTGGACCGTTTCCATGCGTCAGCCTCGTCCGATTCAGGCGGTCTTGGTGCGGCGATAGGTCAGGGTAATCATGACGCTCGAACACTGCCAGCGGAAGAACGGCACGTGCTCGATGGCATGGTTGAACGCCACCAGGGTTGAGAGGAACCACTTCGGACACTTGAACGGAAAAAGGAACGGGGCGATCTTGAAGCTCGTCAACTCGTAGCCGTCGTGCCCCTCGAAGAAGCTGCGCCAGCGGCGCGGCGTGAACGACTTTTCGCCGGCGGCCCGATGGCCGGGCGTCAGCTCGCGCAGCTTGCGAAGGACGGCGAGCCCGTTGGACTCGGTCAGGAGGCAGCGGCCGCGGGCGACGCGCATCATCTCGCGGGCCATGGCGCGCGGATCGTTGACGTGGTGCATGACGTCGAACTCGACCGAGGCGTCGAACTCCTCATCGGCCCAGGGGAGCTTCTCTGCGTCGGCCTGCACGGCATCGAGGCCCTGGCTGCGCAGCCA
>CAZCGF010000259.1:2615-4862 GCA_964498115.1 uncultured Planctomycetaceae bacterium
TCTTTGTGTTCGGCCGTTTGTGTCGTCATATCATCTGCCGCCGGTGGATGCTGAGGGATTGGGCGTTAAACACGTTGGTGATGACCTTCGCGCCTTCGAACTCGACATTGTAGTGAAGCCGCTTCATGCCGAGCGAGGCCATGTGGGCGGTCAGTTCCTTGTGATTCGCGGGGGCGTAGAGCATGAGAAATCCTCCGCCGCCGGCGCCGGCGATCTTGCCGCCGAGAACGCCGTAGTCTTTCTTCAACTGCTCGTAGAGATCGTCGATCTTCGAGTTGGAGATCTTGCCGGAGAGCTTGCGCTTGTGCTGCCAGTGCTTGTCCATGAGGACGCCGAACTGGTCGAAGTCGCCCTGAACGATGGCGTCGCGGATGGCCAGACCGATCTCCTTGATGCCCAGCAGGCTGTCTTCCACGCGGCCGCGGTCCTGGCTCTTGGGCTCCTTCATCGCCTGGTCCTGTTCTTTCAGGACGTCGACCGTGTTGCGCTGGACGTTGGTGTAGTACATGTGCGTATTGGCGACAAGCGTGGAGATGCTCGCGGGCTCCAGCGGGATGTGCTGCACCGCGACCTTGCCGGTTGGGGCGATGTCGAGCGTGGTGAGCCCGCCGAAGGTGGCCATGTACTGGTCCTGCTTGCCGATGGGCTTTTTGAGGATGTTCAATTCGATGTGGCAGGCTTCCTCGGCGATCTCGGCCAGCGGCACCGGCCGTCGCAGATAATCCCGCACCGAGGTGAGCAGGCCGACGAGATAACAGCTTGAGGAGCCGAGGCCCGATCCGGCGGGCAGGTCGGCGACGGATGCCACTTCGATGGCATCGTTGATGCCGTGCAGGCGGAAGGCTTCGCGGGCCAGTTCGTGCTTGAGGCCGTCGATGCTGTCCACCGTTTCGCTGTTGGTGTAATGCAGACGGACGAGGCGGTCGGCGTTGGGCACGTTGAGCACGACGTACATGTACTTATCGATGCCCATGGCGAGGATGAACCCGCCGTGCTGCTCGTAGAAGCTGGGCAGGTCGGTCCCGCCTCCGCCCAGGGTCAGTCGAAAAGGTGTTCTGGAAACGATCATCTCGTCACTACCTCCGCCGCTGAGGCGAAACCTCGCATCATCTCCTCCGCCTTGGCCAGCGCCTCGGGTGTATCAATCGCGAGGCAGTATCCGTCGATGGGATAGGCCATGAGCCTGCCGCCGTCGGAGATCAATTTCGGGAAGACGTCTTTGCCGAAGTCGCTGAAGCCATCGGGCAGCATGGAAAGCACGCCCGGCTCGACAAGATAGACGCCGGCATTCACATAGGGGCTCACATTGCCGCCGCCTTCGACGAATCGCTCGACTCGGTTCGCCTCGTCGAGAACGACTCTGCCGCCGGCCAAGCCGGTGTTCGGCACGCGGTCGAAATCGAAGACGGCGATCGTCACCAGCGCGTCCGATCGGGCATGGGCCTCGGCCAGCCGGGTCCAGTCGAGCGACACGAGGTTGTCACCATAGACGACGAAGAACGTCCCGTGGCGAAGCTCGCGCTCCAGATTCTTCGCCGCGCCGGCGGTGCCGAGAATCTCCGGCTCGCGCGAGTAGCGCACATCGAGCCCGAGCCGTCGGCCGTCGCCGATGCGATCTTCAATCTGCTTGCCTTCATAGTGCAGGTTGACCCAGGCCTCGCGAACGCCGACGCCGGCGAGCGTGCGCAGGTTGCGTTCCAGCACCGTTTGCCCGGCGACTTCGATGAGCGGCTTGGGCACATCGCCGGCGGCGGCGCGGATGCGCGTGCTCTTTCCGGCGGCGAGCACCAGTGCTTTGCCTATTCCGCAATCGGTCGGCTTCATGGTCACAGGCTAAAACCCGCCTTGGTCGCGTCGTCGTGAAACATCCTGACCGTGTCGAGCGAGAATTCGGTGAGGTCCTTGCCGATCAGCTCCAGCTTTTTCAGGATGTCGTTGGTCGCGGTGATGATGTGGCAGCCGACCTCCTCGGCCTGCATGACGTTGAGCAATTCTCGGGGGCTCGCCCAGATCAACTCGGCGTTGGGGCTGGCCCGCATGATCTCGACCGATTGCCGCATGATCGGCATGGGGTCGCGTCCGCTGTCGGCGATGCGCCCGGCGAAGACGGAGATGCAGCACGGCGCGCCGCCGATGACCGCCGAGGTCACGGTTCGCACCTGATCGACCGTCATCAGCGCGGTGATATTCAGCTTGACCCCGGCGTGGGAGAGCTTGTGCACCAGTTCCGTCGTCGGGCGGCTCTTC
>CAZCGF010000260.1:0-4847 GCA_964498115.1 uncultured Planctomycetaceae bacterium
ACCGTGGGCACGAGAAGGCAATGGGGGCGTATCTGGAGAAGTTCAAATCGCTGCGTCAGGGGACGAAGTGATCATCGTCTCGCCGAGGAGCGCGGTCATCACCTGATTGCTCAGCAGCAATCCCCGCCGCGTGAATCGAAAGCCGTCTGAATCGCGGGTAATCAATTTCAAGTCTGTGTACTCATCGAGCTGCCGGGCAAAGAGCGCTTCGGCCCGGAAGCCCGTGATCGCTTCAAATCTCCGGTAGTTAATCCCCTCGGTCAGGCGGAGCATCTGGATGGCCGTCTCTCGTGCGCGATCTTCCGGCGAGAGGGACTCATCCTCGACGACGATGGAACCCTCGCCCGACTGCATTGCCTCGACGTATTTTCGCACGTCGGCCACGTTTTTTCGGCGCACGCCGCCGAGGTACGACACCGCCGAGGGGCCGATGCCCAGGTACTCGCGATTCTCCCAGTAGATGATGTTCGCCCGGCAGCGGCGGTTTGGCCGGGCGAAGTTGCTGATTTCGTAGTGCTCGAATCCGGCGGCGGTCAGCATGTCGATGGTGCATTCGAACATGTCGGCTTCGACGTCTTCATCGGCCTGGACGACGCGCCCCTGGTGCCGCAGGCGTGTCAGCGAGGTGCCCGGCTCGTACATGAGGGCGTAGCACGAGAGGTGATCGGTGCCGACGTCGATCGCCCGTTTGAGCGTCTCGCGCCAGGAGGCGAGTGACTGTCCGGGGATGGCATAGATGAGATCGAGATTGATATTATCGAACCCGGCGCGGCGGGCGGAGGCCACGGATTCGAAGATGTGCCGGGGGTCGTGAATTCGTTCGAGGACTTTGAGCTCGTCGGGATTAAACGACTGGGCGCCGAAGCTGATGCGATTGACGCCGTGGCTGCGAAGCAGGTCGAGCTTGAGTTCATCGGTGCTGGATGGATTGGCCTCGACGGTGAACTCGCTGACCGGCCCGGCCCGTTCGACCAGGAGACCGAGAATCTTTCCAAGGGCATCGGCCGGCAGGACGGTGGGTGTCCCGCCGCCGACGAAGATGGTCTCGACCGGCCGGCGCGGATCGCGCGCGGTCAGCTCCGCGGTGAGTGCCGCGATGAGGCCATCGACCAGGCCGGGGATGGTCGGCAGGGAATAAAAGTCGCAGTAGCCGCACTTCGTCGTGCAAAAGGGCAAGTGGACATACCATCCCAGGTGGGGCTGGTTTTGGCTGGAATCGGTCGGCTGCGGCTTCATTGCCGCATGTTACAAGACCTGCCCCCGGCCTGCCTCTTGCGATGGGTAGATTGCTTGAACCGGGCCGTTGATTGCAGTAAATTGGGGTATCTCGACTGGTGGAGCACTCGGCTGGCGGGCCGACACAGGCTCGATCCGCGAACGTATAATTAAAACATGCTGGTCAATCTCATCACGTTCACTAAGAAGGGCGGGCGCAAGGACTTCGGCGTCGGCGCGAACAAGCTCATCATCGGGCGTCGACCCGAGGCGGATATCCGCATCCCCGTCGGCGAGGTCTCCAGAGACCATTGCGAGATCAAGGTCCAGGGTGACAAGGTCCTCGTGCGCGACCTGGACAGCAGCAACGGCACCTATGTGAACGACGAGCGGGTGTCGGAGGCGACCCTCAAGCCCGGCGACCACATGCGCATCGGCCCGGTGGAGTTCACGGTCCAGATCGACGGCGTCCCGGCCCAGGTGAAACCGGGCGCGGCCAAGCCCGCCAAGAAGACGGCCAGCACCAACGGACCGACGAAAGTCATCAAGCCGGCCGCAGCATCGCCCGCCGCGGCAAAGCCGGCTCCGGCGAAACCGAGCACCGACGACGACGATATCGACTTCGACATCGACAACCTGGAAGAGCTGAATTCCGGCGATCTGAGCGACTTTGATATCGGCGAGGTCGACGAGGAACTAAGCGATTCCGACGTCGTCACGAACAAGGTCGACGACGTTGAGGAGGTCGAGGAGATCGACGAGATTGAGGAAATCTCCGAAGACGACCTGATCGTCGATGACGATTCCGACAAGATCTAGTCGCCCGGCGGGGGCCATTTGGCGGGCGAGCAAAAGGCAGCCATTCCCATCTTTATCAGGTAATACCCTTATTCTCTGGGCCGATCCGCGCGGCCGGTTGGCCTCACTGCGCGAAATTTCCTGCCCCAGGAGTGCCAGCTTGTATGGCACTTCTGGGAATTTCGACCCTCCGCGTCCGTTGAATTCCGGTCGATGAGAGTAGCTAATGGGCAAGAAGCTGCCTAAAGGGTCGGAGCGCTGAGGAATGAGGCTGTTGAGTTCGGGGATCGGTATCGGGGTCGGTTCTGCATGATCGAACAGTCGATTGCGAGGCAGGCATGGCGCAACAACTCGCCAAGCTCCAGGAGCCGGCTTCGACCGGCGACGCCTCACGGGAGGAGGCGATCAGCGCGGGTCTGAGCCTGAAGGCGCGGACGCACCTCATCGCGATACTCGGTGATTTTCTGAACGTCGCGGCCAACCGGGATTTGCTTTGCCCGGAGTTCGAGAACGGTTGCTGCCCCAATATCCCCCTTGAGCCGCTTAATCGCCTTTTTTTTCAGCTGCGCAAGGACGAGGCGGCAGGCTCCCGGACGTCAGTCCGCCTGCCTTCGCCCGGTGCCCACGCGCCCCGCAACTAATCACTCTCCCTTCCTCACGCGGGCTGTGGTTCACCTCTGACGCCGCTGGGCCTTAAGATTCTCCCACACGGGCAAGCGAGCCCGAATGGCCGATGTGCCGGGAGGCTTGGACCCGCGTGCCGCACGACATCCTCAAACCGATCCTCACCTGGGGGGAGATGGTCAAGTTCTCCCACTCGGTCTTCGCGCTGCCGTTTGCGCTCTTTGCCACTTTCCTGGCGAGTCGCGATCTTCCGGGCGGCTGGCCGGGCTGGGGACGGATCGGTCTGATCATTGCGTGCATGGTTTCGGCGCGCAGTTTTGCGATGACGTTTAACCGCATCTGCGACGCGGCGCTGGACGCGCGGAACCCGCGGACGGCGACGAGGCCGATACCGGCGGGCAGGATCACGCGTGTGCAGGCGTGGGCTTTTACGGCAGTCGCGGCGATTGTATTTGCCATCGCCTGCGCCGGATTCGGGAAGTTCTTCGATAACTGGTGGCCGATGAAGCTTTCGCCGGTCGTTCTCGCGGCGCTGGCGTTTTATTCGTACTGCAAGCGGTTCACGGCCATGGCGCATTTTGTCCTGGGCGCGGTGATCGCGGCGGCGCCGACGGCCGCGTGGATCGCCGTCAACCCGGCGACACTGGATATGACCGTCGTGCTGCTCACGCTGGCGGTGATGTTCTGGATCGCGGGGTTCGATATTATTTATGCCTGCCAGGACGTGGAGATCGACCGGCGCGACGGCCTCTTCTCGATTCCCGCGAGGCTCGGCGTTGCGAAGGCGCTCTTCGCGTCGCGGGCCTGTCACGTCGTGACGGTTGCGATGCTGCTGGGTCTGGGTTTCCACGCCGAGCTCGGCAGTTGGTACTGGGCCGGGGCCGCCGCCACCGCCGTGCTATTGTTCGTGGAGCAATCGCTGGTGCGGGCGAACGATCTTTCGCGCGTCAATCTCGCCTTCTTCACGGTGAACGGATTTATCAGTCTGATGCTGGGGGCGGCGGGCATTGTCGATGTGATGACTTAGGTCAACAGGCCCATCCATCTGCACCAGTCGACGGCCCCCTTCATGCCTTCTTCGATCTCGACCTTGGGATCGTAGCCCAGTTCGCGCATGGCCTTTTCGCAGGAGACGCCGACGTGCCAGTGCGACTCGCCGACGAGGTGAAGCGTCTGCCAGTAAAGCTGCATCGAGGCGAGGGCGATGTCGCCGGCGAAGGCGATCGGCCCCACAAGGGCGGGCAGTCGCAGGTAGCGCGGCTCGACGCCGCATGCCGCGGCCATGGCATCGGTGACGATCTTCGTTGTGTAGGTTCGGCGATCGGCGATGTAGTACGTCTGGCCCTTCGCCGCCGGATGCGTCAATGCCAGCCGGCAGCCCTGGATGAGATTGTCAATGTGGCTGAGGCTGCGGGCGTAGTCGCCGCTACCGACGAGCGGCATCTTTCCGTGGATGATGCGCTTGTAGATCTCGACGTGGCGCTGCGGCACCGGCGGGCCGTAGAACATGCACGGCCGCAGGTGCACCACTTCGATGCGACCCGCCGCGTCGTTCAACAACCGCTCGGCGTGCCATTTGCTGCGGCCATAATGGCTGAGCGGCTTGGGCGGATCGGATTCAACCATGAGGCGATCGCGCGAGTCGGATCGCCCGGCCGCGGCGTTGCTGCTGATATTCACGAACCGACCGGCTCCACCGCTTATGGCTCCATTGAGCAGTCGCCGGGTGCCTTCGGTGTTGATCTCGTACCAGTCGCGGGTTCGGCGGACGTGGAGGATGCCCGCCGCGTGAAAGATGGTGTCGACGCCTTTGGTCGCCTCGATGAGCGCCTTTTCATCGCGCAGGTCCGCGGCGACATACTCGACGGGAACCGGCAACTGCCCCGGCTGCGACGCGGCGCGCGTCAGATCGTGCGGCAAGACCATGCATCGAACCGCCGTCAGACCGGCAGGCGGATCATCGCGCAGGGAATCCAACAGCGCGGTCGTCAACCACCCGGGCACGCCTGTGAGGAGAAGGCGGCCCAGGGGCCTAGGCGCGGGGCTCAAGTTGTGCGCTCCAGGGTTGGCGGGCCTCGCTGATGGGTCGGCTGTACTTTCGCATGAGGTCCCAGATGCGAATCTTGATCATGTCGAATGGGTCAAAGAGCATGCAGCGGACAAAGTTGATGCGCGAGCCGGCCTTGTTGTCCCAGTGGACCGACTCGAAG
>CAZCGF010000261.1:0-1508 GCA_964498115.1 uncultured Planctomycetaceae bacterium
GGGGCGTGTCGCGTTTTGGGTGGTTTTTGGGTGGAAACGTCGAAAAGTCGAAAGGTCGAAACGTCGAAATTCCGCAGAGCCGAGGCATGGGGTTTGAGGTTTGGATTGTCGGCAACGGTGACATCGCGTGCTGCCTCGCGGGGCGTGGGTGGATTAGCCTTCCAAGTAATGAAACTTGCTCCGCGTGCGCGCGGGGGCCGGCAAGCCAGATAGAATTATTGAACGTGAGACAACCGATGGGGATTAGATTTCGGAGGGATGGCGGCGGATTGACGGCCAGCGCGGGAGGCGGAATTGGGAGGATCTAATGCCTCCAGAATGTCGAACGAGAATGGAGGCGGAAAAGTTGAATGTTTCCTTTTTCTTCCCTTTTTCTCCTTCCTCCTTTCTCCCTTACTCCACCCAACCCTCTCGTGCAGCTAATGCATACTCACGAAGGTCCTCGTTGATGTCAGTGTACTTCGATAAGAATTCATCAATTATCGATTCCACTTCAGTTGGGTAATCTTCATGGGCGTGCCCGAGCCCGTGCAGTGCGCTCTTTCTACAAGGAAGCGACGGCAGAGCAAGAGTACTTTTGAGCACATTGAGGAGCTCCTTGTCCAATTCTCGGTGCTCGGGACGATCCGGATACAAAGGCAGTGCAGCGCCATCCCACATCATAAAACAAATGAAATCTGCTGGTCTTCTATCGGGATGATCAGGACCACCACAATAATCAGAGCAGATTCTCGCAAACAAATCACGAAACAGAAAAAAGAATGAGCGAATCAATCGTATACGTACATTCTTGGGAACGGACTCATCGACCAGCAAAAAAATGTAATTAGATGCGGTGTTCGACAGTAGATACTGAAGGCCGTGGGCAATTTGTCCCTCACTAAGGTGTTTCAAGAGGACAAGCGGTGACTCAAAAAGTCTAATCATGTAGTCGGCCGCAGTGCATGGGGGCGGATAAGGAACATCGTCGTCACTCGAGGCGCGGAAATACCACTCCGGATCTAGGACCGGGTGATCGAAAACACTTCTTATCCAATCTTCAAATTCTTGTTTCGAGTGCATCTGGATAGATTTCACTAATTATGCTGCCAAGCCTTTTCCAAATAAACGCGGTCACACTCCCTAAGCATCGTATAATTGGAAATGAATGGAAATGGGGCATTCTACTTTTCTGATGTGATGCACGCGCGTCGTTGGCCTCCCCGCATGCCAGGCGCTGCACGGGCAGCCGTCGGGGGACTCTGTGATTACGCCATTCATCTAAGCGATGGTCGCATACGGGCCCGTTATGGCGACTAAGATTACGCCGCGTTTGTCGATTTGTTTGTGCGGGCCGATGAGCGCGCCCGCAAGTGCCTGGTCGTCGCACACTTATTCGATGGTCTAGGCCTTTGACTCGGCCAGCTCGGCACCGACTTCGCGGAGCAGGCCCGGTGGGGCTTCCATTGCTTTTTTGCATTTCGGATAGCCGCTGCATCCCAGGAAGCGGCCGGTGCGGCCCATTCGCA
>CAZCGF010000261.1:1608-4838 GCA_964498115.1 uncultured Planctomycetaceae bacterium
TTGCATTTCGGATAGCCGCTGCATCCCAGGAAGCGGCCGGTGCGGCCCATTCGCAGGAGCATCTTCTTTCCGCAGTCGGGGCAGGTGACGTCCGTCTCGATCGGCTTGGCGCGTTCCGGCTGCGGCGAATCGGCTTCGGCCTTCTTCTTTGCTTCACCGCGCAGATTTGAGACTGCCCGACACTTGCCGCATGAGAAGAAGGGCCCGAAGCGGCCCTGGCGCAGGGTCATCTCGCCGCCGCATTCAAAACACTTCAGCCCCGATTCCGGCCATGTCTCCACGACCGGTCTGCCGGTGAGCGTCCATGCAAATCCCTTCGGCGGGGGCCCCAGCGCGGCGATCTCTTCCTTGGTCAGGCGTTTTACTTTGCCCTTGGCGGTTTTCGCGCGAGTCGTCCGGCCGTTTCCAGCGGCGCTTTCGGGCGGGGCCTCGGGAATCTCGCCGGCGGCCTCCTTGCGCTTCAGTTCGTCCAGCTTCTCCATCGCCATTGCGTTGCGGCATCGCGGAAACCCGACGCAGGAAAGGAACGGTCCGCGACGGCTCTTGCGGATCACCATCTCCCGGCCGCACTTGTCGCATCGGGCGCCGGCCGATTCCGGCTTCGGCTTCTCGACGAACACGCCTTCGGGCATGGGGCTCGTCGCCTTGCACTCCGGATACTTCGTGCATCCCAGGAATGACTTGCCCCGGGCCCACTTCACCGCCATCGGGCCGTTGCACTCGGGGCATTTCTCCTTGATGTCCTCGGCGCTGACCTTCTTGAGTGCCACGCCGGCGTCATCGCAGGGCTTCGTGTTCGTGCAGTCGGGATAGCCGGTACATCCCAGGAAGAGGCCGGACTTGCTCTTGCGAACCATCATCGGCTTGCCGCACTTCTCGCACGGCTCGGTGCCCATGATCGGCTCGATCGGCTTGCCGTCGCGATCGACGTTGCGAGCTTCCTTGCAATCAGGATACCCCGTGCAGGCGAGAAATCGCCCGTTCTTGCCCAGCCGGTAGACCATCGGCTTGCCGCAGGTGCTGCAGACATATTCGCTCGGCTCTGCCCGGACGGCGTCCATCTCGTCGTGCGCCTTGGCGAGCGCTTCTTTGAAGGGGTCGTAGAATTCGTGCAGGACGTCGTGCCACTCCATCTGCTTGTCTTCGATCTTGTCGAGATCGGTCTCGATATGGCTGGTGAAGCGGATGTCCATGATCTTCGGGAAGTGGGCGCAGAGCTTCTCGGTGACGATGTCGCCGCGCGGCGTGGGGTAGAACTTGCGATCTTCCTGCTCCACATAGCCGCGATCCTGAATCGTCTTGATGATCGCCGCGTAGGTGCTCGGCCGGCCGATGCCTTCGGACTCGAGCGTTTTGACCAGCGACGCTTCGGTGAATCGCGGCGGTGGGGCGGTGAACTTCTGCTTGGGTTCGATCGCAATCGGGTTAACCGCCTGGCCCTCCTTGAGCGCGGGTAATAGCTGGTCGTCGCTGCTCTTGGGCACGCCGACTACTTTGTAGAAGCCGTCGAAGGCGAGGACGCGGCCGCTGGCCTTGAAGACCGCCTCGCCCTTGTCGGTCTTTGCGCTGATCAGCACATTGGTCGAATCCCACTCGGCGGGGGTCATCTGGCAGGCGACGAATCGATTCCAGATCAGCGTGTAGAGCTTGTGCTGCTCGGGCGTCATGTGACCTCGCATGGCGTCGGGCGTTCGCGTCACGTCGGTCGGTCGAATGGCTTCGTGCGCCTCCTGCGCCGACTTGCCGCTGGCATAGCGGTTGGGCTGCTCCGGTAGATACTTGTCGCCGAACTTGCTGCCGACAAAGTCGCGAACCGTATGCACCGACTCGGCCGACAGATTGGTCGAATCGGTTCGCATGTAGGTAATGAGACCGACGTTGCCTTCGCCGGTCTTGATGTCGATGCCTTCGTAGAGCGCCTGCGCCACCTTCATCGTCCGGCTGGTCGCGAAATGAAGCTGGTTGGCGGCGGCCTGTTGCAGGCTGGCCGTCGTGTAGGGCGCCGGCGGTTTGGTGCGCGTCCGCTTGGTTTCGATCGACTTCACGGAGAATGCCGGCGCGCTCGCCTGACGGATCTCTCCAAGCATTTCGATCTGCTTGAGCCCCAGGTGGGTGTACTGTTCCCACACGTCTTCAATCACGCGCTCAACGTGAAAGCCCATCGCCTCGGCGATCGGCCGCACTTCATTGATGGCGCTGGCGAACGATTTCTTGCCCTTCGATCCTTCAAGGCGGCCTTCAGCCTTGAACGGCGAGCCGGAGACCTCGACCAGCTCCGCGCCGAAGCACCCTCGCTCGCCCAGCCAGGCCATGCGATCCTTCTGGGTGGGCGGCTCTGAGCCCTTCGCGGTTGGTCGGATGAACGCCTGCCAATCCTTACCCAGTGAAGCGGCGTTCTTGGCATCGGTGGCGAACACGCCGTCGATGGCCCAGTATTCCTGCGGCTCGAATGCCTTGATCTCTTGTTCGCGATTGACGATCAGGCGCACCGTGACCGACTGAACCCGCCCGGCCGAGAGGCCCTTGGCGACCTTCTTCCATAGAAGCGGTGAAAGTTCGTACCCGACGACCCGGTCGAGAATGCGCCTTGCCTGCTGGGCATCTACCTTGGCGATGTCGATGTCGTGCGGCTTGGAGAACGCCTCCTTGATGGCGCCCTTCGTGATCTCATTGAAGATGACGCGCTTGATCTTTTTGGCCGGCAGGTCGAGGGCCTGGGCCAGGTGCCACGCGATCGCTTCCCCTTCCCGGTCGAGGTCGGTCGCGAGATAGACGATGTCCGCGTCCTTCGAGAGCTGCAGAAGCTCGTTGATCGTTTTCTGGTGGCTGGGGAGGATTTCGTACACCGGCTCGAAGTTCCGGCCCGGGTCCACCCCGTATTGATGCGGCGGGAGGTCGCGGACGTGCCCCTTTGAGGCTCGAACGACGTAATCCTTGCCCAGGTACTTATTGATGGTCTTGGCCTTGGCGGGCGACTCAACAATCACCAGTGATTTTCCGCGAGGCTCGCTGCCTGCCTCATCCGACGGATCACTCTTCTTGGTAGACTTTTTGGTAGCCTTCTTGGCCATGAATTACCTAACTTTCGATCTGTCCAAACATTAGAACTCGATCGACGCCCAGCCCGGATGGTTCCGGCGTCGCCGATGCGGGCTATATCGGCCGCAGGGGGCGGTCACTCTCCGACTAATCAAGCCTCCCGGTACCGGAATACCGAGCCCCCGAAGCGT
>CAZCGF010000262.1:0-4834 GCA_964498115.1 uncultured Planctomycetaceae bacterium
GGTGCAGATCCGTCAGTCGCCCGAAGCGGTCGAGCCCGGCGAAGCCGAGGTCGAGATTGGAATCGACGGTCTGTATGGTCCTGACCTTTCCTCGATGATCCAAACCCGAATCCTAACTCAAGATATGGATCAGTTTTTGGGGGAAAGGTCAGTCCTACGCTTGTACCCAAAACTGATCCGTTATCAGAGAGAAGTCGGCCATCAGACGGTCAAGCCAAACCGCCTTTTTCGACGCAGCCAATTCCCCAGGGCCGGGGTATCCCAAAGCTCATCGCGCTTGTTCGCGAGAGAAACGTCGGCACCTCTCAGCTCCATCTTGAGCGTGCGTCTAGAGTTGTCCTCGTCTAAAATTGAACTCGCATGGATCGAGGGGGGATAGGTGAATACGATGGACGATTCATCGACTGTTCGATCATATGCCTCAAGTGACCTGCCGCTTCCATCGCGGATTGATGGATTCGAGTTGGTTTACCCTTTGGGTTCCGGAGGCCAAGGTCATGTATGGTTGGCCAAGCGAACCGTTGATGATTCGCGCGTTGCCATCAAGATTCTGAGTCAATATCACGGCAACAGTGTTCACACACGAGCACGGTTCGAGCAGAGTATTGCCACGTTGGCCAGTCTCGACCACCCTGGAATCGTTCGAAACATTGAGTACGGTGAGTTACCCGGCGGACAGCTTTGGCATGCAACGGAGTTTGTTGCGGGAAAGACACTTCTTTCCTACGTCGATCAGCTTGACACCCAGTTCCGTCACCAACGCGGGCGTGAGTCGCGTCTGCCGGTCCATTCAATTATCGAACTGTTCATCCATATCTGCGAAGCCGTCGAAGCAGCACATCGCGTCGGCGTCATTCACCGCGACCTGAAGCCGTCGAACATTATCGTCGACGATCAGGGAAAACCGCATCTGCTCGACTTCGGCCATGCAACTGCCCCGGATATCGCCGGGGCGTCGAATCTGACCCTTTCCGGTGAGTTCGTCGGCACGCCGGCCTACGCCTCGCCCGAGCAGGTCCTCTGCCGGCCGGGCACCATCGACGTTCGAACCGACGTCTATGCCATTGGCGTCATGCTCTACCAATGCCTGACCGGCACCTTCCCCTACAGCGTCGATGGACCCTTGGCCCACACCTTCGAGCAGATTCGCTACGCCGAGCCCACGCCGCCGCGAGCACAGGTGCCGTGGATTGATCGCGATCTTCAGTCCATTGTTCTGAAGGCTCTCTCAAAACAGTGCGATGATCGCTATCAGAGCGCCGGCGAGCTGCGGACCGACCTGCAGCGCTATCTCCGAGGTGAGGCCGTGACTGCCCGCGGGGTCGGTACGATGTACCACGTGGCGAAGTTTCTCCGCCGGCACCGGGCAGCCGCCGCCGCCGTCGCGGTCATCGCCACCCTGACACTCGGCTATGCTGTTTCGATGACGGTCCTGTACCGCCGCGCGGCGGACGCGGAAACCGTCGCCCTCAAGAATGCCGCCGACGCGCAGGAAAAGTTTTCGCTCGCCCGTGAGACCCTTGATTTCGTCGTTTCGCAGATCGAGACGCGCCTCGATCGGGTGTCCGGTACCCGTGAGCTGCGAGCGGCGCTCTTGAAGGATGCCTATGACAAGCTGGCGGAACTGACAACCTCAGACAGCGATGATCCGCAGCTTCGGGCGGAACTGGCGGAGGTACATAAACGGCTGGGGAGCATTGCGCTCGATCTTGACCTCGGCCATGAAGCCAGTCGCCATTGGGAAACCTCTCTACAGATTCTGAATGGATTGGCAGAGGAGGACCCGGAGAATGCCGACTACCTGGAGGCGCTTTCCATTGGGAATGTTCTGCTCGGCGACCTGGCCAAGGGTGAATACCGTTGGGAAGAAGTGCGGAATCGTTACGCGCGTGCCCTGGCGATCGACGAAAAACTCGTGTCCGTTTATCCCGGCAATGACAGATACCTGGACAATCTCGCTTGGAGCTGCGAGCGAATGGCCGGCAGGCACTGGTGCCCGGACGCCGCCGCCCGTCGGGAGTTCCATCGGCGCAGGCACGAGATTGCTCTGGAGCTGGTCCGACGTGATCCGACGAACCCGGTTCGCTTGGATAACCTCTGCACCAGTCACCAGCTTCAGGCGAGGCTGATTGGAGACGCCGATCCTTCGGCCTTCGCCGATCATGTGCAGCGTGCCATCGAACTGGGCGAGCGGATCGTCGTCGCCGAGCCGCTGAACGCAAAGTACGCCTTCACGTTCGTCTCTGCACTTTTCCTCAAGCTGGAAGAGCCGCTGCGGTTTGGCGATGTCATGGCGGCGGGCCCCACGCTCGAGCGAATCATCGTCGTCGCCGAGTCGATGTACCGACGGGACCCGGATGGCTCATGGGGGAAAATCCTGAGAGCGCGAATGGAGAACGCCCGGTCGATCGTCGAGGAGCTCCGCATGCAGCCGGGCCGATGCGGGGATGACCTCCGAAGCCTCATTCCGGACTACGGCGCCCACGACGCATACTGATTCCCGCCTTCGAAGCACGTCCCCGGGAATTATCCAGGCTTCGCCGTAACCTGTGACGAATCCGCCACCTGCGCGACCGATCATCATTCCGTCGACGGCCGGCCGGCAGGATATCGACCCGGTCTGCCAGATTTCTCCGAAGACCGCCAACAGCCCGCGCCTAGTACTTGGCAGGAAGGGGTGCGCGGTGCACTTCCCATGTCATATGATCGGCCGGCGCTGCCGGTCGCAGACTCGCCGTCGGGGGCCGGCGTGGGAGTCGAACGATGGGTCTTCGAGGGTTGCTTTCGCTCTTGCTCGTGGTCGCGCTGGCCCGGTCCGCCGCGGCCCAGATCACCGTCCCAAATGCCGATGACACCGACGGGGCGTTCAGCCCGGTCGTCAACGTGCAGGTGGACCTGTCGCTCGCCGACACAGTCAGCTTCGCCGACTTCCAGATGGGCGTAAACCCGAACCCCGGCCAGGGCGTGTACATCCCCGAGCAGTGGGCGGTGGTGTTCCGCTACAGCAGCGTCAATATTCCAAGCGGCGTGACGGTGACATTCAGCAACCATCCGAGCCTCGCGCCGGTGGTGTGGCTGGTTTCGGGCAATGTCACGATTTCGGGGGTGGTCAACCTCAGTGGCGGCAATGGCCACCCATTTAACACCACGGCGACACAATCTTTGCCGGGTCCCGGTGGGTTTCGCGGAGGACGTGGGAGGCGACAATTCGTTGCGTCATCCGCCGGATTTGGCCCGGGCGGTGCAGGCTGGACGACTTGGGGCATTCTCTTTCCTCCCGGAGCCTCTCATTTCTCGGGAGGGGGATCAGGCAGTGGAACGATTCCTATCCCTCCAACATACGGAAACAGCAGCCTACTTCCACTTAGAGGCGGATCGGGAGGTGCGGGATCAAACTTTGATGAAAACGTAGAGGGGGGCGGCGCTGGTGGCGGAGCGATTCTCATTGCTGCGACACAGTCGGTTACGATCAATGGCGGCCTTTACAGCTATGGAGGGAATTACGGAGGCCACCCACATAGATCGTCCGGGGGAAGCGGGGGCAGCATCCGAGTTGTCTCGGACAACATCATGGGATCTGGTTACGTTTACGCTCTGGGCGGAGCTGGAGCAAGCAGTTCAAACGGCGGTATCGGTCGAATCCGCATCGAAGGCAACAACATCTCCCTTGTTTCCACAACGCCACCTGCAAGTCAGGCCATCGTCGGCGCGACCGCCCAGATCTGGCCATCCGCCTCCATCCCCGCGCTGCGAGTGTTGAGTATAGGAGGAGCGGCCGCGCCCGATGATCCGTATGCACGGCTAAATCTGCCCTCAGACATTCAGCTTTCAGATCCCTTCCCGGTCACCGTGGTGATCGAGGCGACCAACATGCCGCTCGACTGGACGGTCAACCTTCGCACCGTTCCGATCACCGGCGCGGACATCAACACGCCGGCGACGTTCGCCTCCGGCGACGCCACCCTTTCGACATGGGAGGCGGAGGTTCAGCTCACGAACGGCTTCTCGGTGATGCAGGCCCGCGCGGTCGACCCGAATCCCTGACACAAAGGAGCGAACATGAACCGCCAACCCTTTGTACAAGGGGCGCTGCAAGTGCTTCGCGCATCTTCGCTGATCGCCGCGCTGGCGTGCCCGGCGTGGGTACAGGCCCAGACGCCGGCAGACGCGATTTCGCGTGAAGTGTCGGTCTATAACAACCTGTCATTAGGCGCGGTGGACGCCGTGTCGCGGGAAGTCTCAGTCTATAACGATCTGAAGGCACCGCCCGACATGCCGACCGACGCGATCTCGCGCGAATACAGCGTTTATTACGAACTGATCGTGGCCACAGCAGCGATCGATTCCATATCGCGAGAGTACAGCGTGTACAACGAGCCGATTCCCGCCATGCAGGCTGTCGACGCCATCTCGCGCGAGGTGTCCGTGGAAGATATCTTCCATTGCACCGGCGACTTCACCGGCGACTTCGACGTGACCACCGCCGACATCGCCGCCTTCGCCCAGGTCCTGACCGGCGCCGACACCCACCCCGCCCGCCGTGACGCAGCAGACATCAACTGCGACGGCGTTCCAGACGGAAAGGACATTCAACCGTTCGTGAATGCGATCTTATCGCCGTAGCGCCCCTCCATCGTAAATGCTGAATGGCGAGGAAAGAAGTGCCCCCAAGACGAAGGAACATCGATGAACGCAGGAAACCGTCTAACTCGCGTTGAATCAGACGTCTGTCAACTCGGCCCTAGGCGACAAAGACGCGCACAAGCATTTGCAGCACTTCTCCCGTTCGTTGGAATCATCGCCACGGGGTTCCTAACTGTCGGCACCGCATCGG
>CAZCGF010000263.1:0-4796 GCA_964498115.1 uncultured Planctomycetaceae bacterium
GCGGGCATGGGTTGGGGCAGCGCGCGAATTGAGCGGTTTTTGGTGAAAAACGGTAAGGTGACACAGAGGGGCCGGGTGTGATGCAAATGGGGTGACACACGGCGATGCGGGGGCTGCTGGTTGGCGGGCGCGAAAGTAGGTTCGATGGTAGTCATCTCATAGAAGATATTTGCTCCGTGTTCGCGCGGGAGTGAAGGCCGATGGTGGGTGATGAACCGCCCGGACTGAAGTCCGGGGCTCGTCGCGGGCTGGATGCGAAAGAGGATTCGAGTCGCGGCGTGGGATTATTGTGCTGCCGGGGTGGGGGCGGCGGAGGGGAATCCCAGGCGATGCCAGTCGCTGCGACGGAATGTGACGAGAATCCAGATGACGAACGGGACGATGTAACTCGCTTCGCTGGAGCCGGAGAGCATCAGGACCGCGAGACTCAGGCTGTACTTTAGCGAGGGGGCGAGGTGAATCAGGCCCAACTGCTCATTGCTGAATGCATCCACCAAGCCCAGCCAGATTCGAGATATCAAGAAGACATGGATCAATGCGAGGCCGATGCCGAGCGACAGGGCCTTGCGCCGGCGCGAGACGGGGGTCGCGAGGGTCAGGGCGACCAGCACGGCGGCTGCGAGATAGTCCTGCCGGGTGTCGTGCTCGCGCCGGCCGGCGTTGACTGAATCTCTTGCATACAGCGTCTGCATGCAGGTCCAGGGCTTGTTCGGGTGGGTCTCAAAGGTAACTCGACCGTCGGCGGTGAATGTGCCAAACATCCCGTTACCGATGGCGCAGACGCCGCTCATGTAGATCGGCGCGATGCCCGGCCAGGGGATCACCAGGATCATGTAGATGATCGCGAGGGAGCCGGCGAAGCGGAGAATGGGCTTTCGACTATGCACGTTGCACCGCGAGTGGCGGGCCGCCGGCTGTCATGGCCCATCTGACCCAGAGAAGCATGGCGACGAAGATGAACGCGGCCTGCCAGATGTCAACATGCAACAGTTCAAAAAACCGGGGCGTATGGATGCCCGCGAGGAAGAGGGTCATGATGCGGACGATGTTGAGCATCAGCATGGCGATTGTTCCGAAGACGATGCCCGCCAATTTCGGTCGCAGCGGGATCGGCGACGCCAGAACGGCGCAACAGAAAAGAGCGATGGGCTGGATCGCGTCGCAGCCCAGGGCGATTTTCATATCGAATCCGCCGCCGCTCATGGAGGCGTTGTCGGCGGAGGCATCCGCGCCGACGAATCTGAGCAGCGAGGCTGACAACGCTGCACTGGCCCGCAAGTAGGCGCGAAAGATGCCCGAGTTCGCGAGGAATGTGTAGAAGAAAACGTTAAATGCGGCGCCCAGACCGGCGAAGATCAGTACGAACCGGAGGACCGGACGCCTGGCGGAGAGCCAGGATGACCGCGTCGCTTTGTCTTTGCGAGCCAGGAGACGCTGTCGTCTTTGCTCTTTGGATTCGTGCCGTGCGACCATCGGAGTATCAGAATCGCTCGCGGGCCTTACGCATGTCCAGCCACAGGTGAACGACGTAGGCACTGAGGGTCGCGACGATGAGGCCGCCGACGGCGTCTCGGATTGCCAGTTCGCCGTCGACGCGATAGGCGAGGGCGCACGCCAGGACGTAGATCGCAAGCGCCGCGCAGAAGCATTTGGCGAAGAGCAGCGGCCTGAAAGCCGTCATGCGGGGATGAACCGGCGACACGGTTCCCACGCCGGCCAGCGTTATGACGGATTGCCTGCGGCCGTAAAGCAATGTACCGGTCGCGAGGAACAGCAGGGACATCGTCATCAGGCCCCACTCGGAAACCGTGGGAATCGGGGCTTCGCCGACTTCCTCACGTACCAGTGTGGCCACCGGATTGAATGCACAAGGCCCCGCACAAACACAACAGCCGTTCAAGTACAAGTTGTAATCGAAGTTACTTGTCACTCGAATTCCAGTGTCAATGCCGGGACAGATGAGATCGGTCGGGTATATGGCCGCCTGGATGGTGAAGCCGCCGGCAAGGGCGAGTGAATTAAACTGACTGATGATCGCGTCGCGCAGGCCGGAAGTGTTTCCACTCGGCGGAGCGCTAAGGAAGAATTCCTGTGTGATTGGATCTCCGTTTCCACGATCTCTGAGCTGAAACGTGAACGTTGTTCCGGTTGAAGAGCCGTCAAAACAGTAGTATTTTCTGTATTGCTGGGCGTTCGCCTCGGCCGCCGAAACCAGCAGCGCGATCGCCAACACCATTCCAGAGATCGGGTACTTCAGACCTGCGAGCGTCATCTCAATCCTCCTGCTATCAGTTCTTCCACACTCAATCAAACTTTTTTCGCACGGATTTCGAAGGGCCCGGCAGAGATAGGACCTGGAAACAAGGCTCCGCCGGCGAAAGAAGTCACTCAATTGGAATAGAAGGCCGAAAAATGGGCGAACGGGCGCTATCGTACAAAATGCGGCGGCGGCGAAACAAGGATTTGAGGGGTGAAAAAAACGGGAATTCCGGCGGGGAACTTACGTTCTCCATGGCATGATGCGTCGCGGGAGTGCCATAAAGGTTTCACGCGATTGGAGTTATCGAGCTGAAGTTGGGAATTGCGCCGGGAATCAGGGAGGTGCGGGGGCGCGGGCAGTGGAACGGAAAAAAGAGCGGGGCTCCGGCGTCGGTCTTGACGGCGGAGCCCCGCGGGGTAATCAAACCTGGCGAGCGGGATTAGCGCTCGGTGGAGAGGACCTGGAAGTTGGCAACGTCGTCGAGGTTGCCGTAGATGCCGTCCTTGCCGGCGGACCAGAGGATGAAGCGGTCAGAGCGGACCGGCCGGGGCTGGACGATCATGTCGGGCATCGTCGTGTCGAAAGTGCTCGCCCGGAAGGAGCGAATGAACTCTGCGAAGCGGCTGGTGTCATCGAGCGATGATCCGTAGTTCGGATTCTCAACCATCTGCGGGTCACGTGCATCGCAGATTCGGTGGGTGAGCGTCGGGATACCGGGAGCGGCCGTGCAGTTTGCAGAATCGTAGCTTGTAAATACTTCGTTATCGACGCCGTCATAAACGCCATCACCATAGAATGCGGCGCCGGGGTTCGTGCCCGTTTGAATGATCGGCGTGTTCTGAGTCGCAGTCGGGTTGGCACGGTAGTAAAGAATGGGCCAGCCGAATTTGTCGCGGAAGACGCGGCAAAGAAGATTATCGATGGTGGGCTGCGGCAGATTGGGAGCGAGTCCAGGATTGGTGCCGAAGGCGTCCTCCGGCGGCTCATTGACGGATGTCACGTCGACGCCGTCTGCGGGAATGTAGGGCTTGCGGCGGTCATTGGTTGAGTCCCAGCGGTTGTAAGTGCTGGGCGCGCCGGCACCGGGGGCCTTCGGGTCGTATCCGAGGAAGTCTCGACCGACGAGCACGTCGAGCAACAGGTGGGCTCCCTGAAGGAGCGGCGTTCCACCACCACCAGCCACTTCCCAGTCAATAATGTTGCCGACATCGGTACCCGCTGTCGGATTATTAATGTCGCTGGCCCAGAGATTCGCATTAGAAGGCGGGAAGCCGTCTTCATCGCTGCTGAAGGCCTCGAGGCCGACTTCCATGGCGTTGAGCTGGGCTCTGACGGCGGTTGCCCGGGCACGGTCTCTTGCGGCGCCGAGAGCGGGGGTGAGGATGCCGATGAGGAGCGTGATGATGGCCATCACGGTGAGCAACTCGATGAGGGTAAATGCTTTACGTATAGCCCGCTGGTTCATGGGAGACTCCTGTCGCTGGGGCGTTTCCACTTTCGAATGGCCGCCATCGCCGGTTCCTGGGGGGCGGCACAGGTTATTGTAAGGCGTCCGTCGCCTTTATTCTTGTTATCAGCCATGTGTCCGTCGAGGGCCTGAAATCCGGGCGAGAGGCCTGATTTGGGCCTCTCGCGACCAAACGGGACGCTATGGGATCACGAAACTGTTTGTACCGAAGTTGTTTCCGTAGATCAGGTAGACCTCGCCGGCGTCGATGAGGCGCTGGCTGGGGTTGAGCGTGTTGACGAAGTCGGCCTTCGGGGCGCCGAGGAGGATGTCGTCGAAGCCGTCGCCGTCGACGTCGCCGGCCAGGCCGGCGATTTCCATGCGAGCTTCCTCAGTCCCGGGGCCGGCGCTTTGCAGGACGCGGCTGATGAAGACGATGCCCGGCAAGGCCGCGCTACCAACTTGACTGAGGTTGAACCGCTGGTTGGTGAGGTGGGGCCCGCCGAAGATCAGATAGGCGACGCCGTATCGGGTGACGCCGTTGACGACGCGCGTTTCACCCGGTGAGGTGACGAGCAGGTCGCCCGTTCCGTCGCCGTTGAAGTCACCTGCGGAACTGACGGAAGCGCCGGCACGGGCACCGGGACCGACGCCGATGAAGACGACACCCGGGAGGATGGGGGTTGCGATTTGGTCGACAGTTGAGACACCGATGACATCATCTCGTCCGAAGATGACGCCCACGAAACCGGCGTCGGCGCCGAAGACGGCGTCGTCGTAGCCTTCACCACCGATGGCGGTGTCATTGACGTTGTCACCGTTCATGCTCTGGACACCTGTCTGAGTAGTGCCGAAGCCGTCGAAGTCGTGGGTGCCCCATATCTGAAGGGTCGGCAGGAACGGATCTTCGATGGGTCGCGATGAGATACCGGGACCGCCGGTGAAGATGACGTAGACGATGCCGTTGTTCGTCAGGCCTCCGCGATCGGCGCCGGGCGCGCCTGCGACGATGTCGTCGTTACTGTCGAGATTGACGTCGCCCGCGGCCCTGGCGTAACCGAGCCGGTCACCGGGCTGTGCGCCTGTAAT
>CAZCGF010000264.1:0-4793 GCA_964498115.1 uncultured Planctomycetaceae bacterium
CGGACTGTGCCGGTAGAATACCGCCAGACCCGCGCGCGGCCCGGAGGCCGAACCGAGCAGGCGATCCGAATAAACGATGTCCGGGGCGCGGCCCTCGGCGATCGGCCGCGCGGTTTCCCAGGCGTCCGCAACATACCGGCTGAAATAAATGCGGTCGCCGGAAACGAAAACCAGATGCGGAACCCCGTCGACCAGGACCGAGGCGGGCGAGGGAGTGGCGACGATCGGATCGGCGACCGGATCGGGCTCAGGCAATTGCACCAGGACACGAAGTCCATTCTGTTCCAGGCCGCCCTGGACCTGGACGGTCTCAGGCGATTGCACGAGATACCCCGGGACGTCGATCAGATACACGTCGCTGGGCAGCATCTCGAAGGTGAAGAAACCGTTCGGGTCGGTGGTGGCGGATCGGGCGGTCCCGTCCGGATCGATGGCGTTCAGGCGGATGTCGTGGTTCGGGACCGGCTGGTTGCTGAGGAAATCGATGACTTGCCCGCGGATGATCCCCGTCCCGATGCCGACGATTTGCTGGTAGATGCGTTGGAAAACCTGGGTGGCGTCGCCCGCGCCCGGCATCCCTCCACGGACCATGGTTCCCGCCGTTTGATAGAGCGATCGGGTGTACTGATCGTAGCTGGGTCCGCGATTCCCGTCGCCGCCCAGCCGGTCCCGAACCTGGGAATGGTACTGGACCGGAGTGCGCGCGAGCGTCGGCCCCAGTTCCACCGGATCCGGTCCCGTCCGGGTGCGGGTCGCCGTGCCGTAAATCCGTTGCGGACGAGTGCGGGTTTGCGTCTGCGCATCCTCCACCCCGTGGAGCTGGGGCGAACCGGGCGCGCCCGACTCGCCCTGCGGCGCCAGGGTCCCGTCGAGATCCCAGCCGAGGTATTCCACCGAGACCCGGATGGTCTCGCCCGGCAGGACGACGGGCCGCAGCGCATTACACAGTTCGTTGATATTGAGGACGCGCACCCCCTGCAGCTCAGCGACTTTATTCAAGTTCAAATCGTTCGTCATGATGCGCGCGCCCTTCTTCTTGGCAAAGACGACCAGCTTCGCATCCACTTCCTTCACATTCGGAAAATCCTCTTCAACCACCTGCACATCGATATCCGCCATTTTCTGGATCTTATTGAGAATATCAAGTCCACGGCGGCCGCGGGCGCGCTTCAGCGAGTCCGACGAATCCGCGATATGCTGCAATTCGTGCAGAATGAACTGCGGAACGAAAAACGTGCCTTCCAGAAAGCCCGTCTCACACAGATCGGCGACACGACCATCGATGATGACGCTCGTATCGAGCACCTTGAGACTATTCGAACTGCCGGAGAGATCGGTTGCCCGTGGCTGAAACACGGGAAACTGTTCCTGCCCGAATCGCGCCCCTAGCACCAAACCCAGATAGGGAAACCCGAGGAGAAACACCAGTCCGCCGATGTGAAACAGGAACGTCTGCACATCGAAGATTTCACCGCCAACCCACTCAACCAGCCCGGTCATCAGAAGCCCAACTGCCAGACCCGCCGTCGCACCGACAATGATACCGAATGACAATGTCCGTAACGCGTATTCACCGACGACGATGAGACCACCGGTCACCGCCCCGATCCCAAACCCATACAGCCAGAACGCACCACTGGCGCCTTCGGCACGCAAAAACAAAACCATGCCGGCCAGCGCACTGAGAAGGATAAATATGGCTCGCGATATCATACCGGAACCCCCTCTCCCTCATGGCACCCATCCGGGCACCCTCTCACTATGTCATGGGCGGGATTATGCGATAGATCGTCCGCCCCTGTCCCCTCGACCATCTTCGTAATGAGATCGGCAAGACCGAGTCTGGCTCTCGCACTTCATGGGAGGAATATGCGATATTTCGTCCATCCCATCTCCACAACCATTTCCTCAACGGCATCAGCGGGGCAGAGTCCGTCTCTCGCGCTTCATGGGCGGAGTGTCAGATAGATCGTCCGTCCCTGCCGTTTCAACAGCATGAGCACGGCCTCGCTTTTTGGCAACTTGGCAGCAATGCGCTCGTACGTCTTCAGAGACGTCACCGGCTGCCGATTGATCTCGATAATCAGATCGCCTTCCCGGACACCGGTTTCCTCGGCCGTGCTGCCGGGCTTCACCCGCACCACCACAACTCCGCGCTCGCTGGATTTCATTCCGTACCGGCCGGCCACTTCATCGGTCAGCTCCCGCACGTCCAGATCCGACAGAATCCCGGTTGGCGCCGCCGCTTCAGCCGACTCCTCCTCGCCCGATTGCGTCATGGACTTCGGCTGCTCGACGATGGCGAGGTCGATTGTTTTCGGCTTCTTGTCACGGATCAGCTTGACAGACACTTTCTTGCCCACAGGCGTCTGCGCGACTGCGTTCCGGAGATGCGTGGGAGAATCCATCGGCTTCCCGTCGTATTCCACAATTACATCGGCACGCTCCACCCCGGCCTTCTTGGCGGGACTCTCATCCATCACATCGCTGACCAGCACTCCCTTGGTATCGGCCACGCCGAACTGTTTCGCGAGTTCAGGCGTCAGTTCCTGAATCGACACACCCAGCCAGCCGCGCACCACCTTCCCGGTCTTGACCAGCTGATCCATGATGGAGCGGGCCATGTTGCTGGGCACTGAAAAGCCGATGCCCATGTTGCCGCCGCTCTGGCTGAAAATGGCGGTATTGATTCCCGCCAGCTCGCCACGCACATTCACCAGCGCGCCGCCGGAATTGCCGGGATTGATCGCCGCATCGGTTTGAATAAAGTCTTCGTACTCCGCAATCCCCGCCGCCCGACCCAGTGCGCTGACAATACCCAATGTGACCGTTTGCGTGAGTCCGAATGGGTTGCCGACGGCTAGGACAAACTCGCCGACTTCCAGTAAATCTGAGTCGGCCCACGCCACCGTTGGAAGGCCCGTCGCATCGATTTTCACAACCGCAATATCGGTCTTGGGATCGGTCCCGATCAACTTGGCTTTGAACTCGCGTTTATCCGAAAGCGTCACACGAATTTCATCGGCCTTGCCGACCACATGGTTGTTCGTGATGATCAAGCCGTTCGACTCAACGATGACGCCTGACCCTAAACCGCGCTCTTTCTTTTCTTTCGGCTGCTGTTGTTCAAACCGGCGAAAAAATTCATCGCCAAAAAACTTGCGAAAAAACGGGTCCTCAAACGGCGTCGCATGAGCCCCGCCTTCTCCCTTACCTGTCTTGGTCGCATAGATGTTGACGACGGCCGGCTTGACCGCCTTGGCAATCTCGACAAACGTCAGATTTCCCATCCCCGGCAATACCGGCTGCGGCGCCGTAGCAACCGGCCTGACCAGCGGGTCAACCCCGCTATCCGGAACGGCATGACCGTTCGAGAGCCATCCCAGATCGGAAGCCACCACAAATCCGATGATCATCCCCGCCGTGAGCAGCACCGCGGCGACCATCCAGCTGCGGCTTGATTCAGGCCTCTGAGTGGGTGTTTCCATCATGCTTCCACCTTCATCCGATGAATCGTCGGCCGAACAATTATTGAACTTCTCCGGAATAGATCCCCATGATCGTGTGGAGGAACTTTACCGCCTCCGCCTTGGGACGCTGAAAAGAGTTCCGCCCGATGATGCTGCCGAACCCGCCGCCGTCCCGGATGGCCCGTGCTTCATCGAACACGTTCTTGTCCTCGCTCTTGGCACCGCCGGAGAAAATCACAATGCGGCGGCCGTCGAACGAACTCTGGACCACATGTTTCACACGCTCAGCCAGCGTCTTGATCGGGATCTGCGTTGACTCGTAGACCTTCTTGGCAGCCGCCTGTTCGAGGTGGGCGGTCGGCAACTTGACCTTGATGATGTGGGCACCGAGTTGCGCGGCGATCTGCGCCGCATAGGCTCCGACATCCATCGCCGTTTCACCCTCTTTGCTGAGTGAGGAACCGCGCGGATACGACCAGACGACGACCGCCAGACCGGAGGCCTTGGCTTCTTCCGTGATGGCTCGCAATTGCTCATACATGGTATTGCAATGGGCCGACCCCGGATAAATCGTAAATCCCACGGCCGCACAGCCTAATCGCAAGGCATCCCTGACGCTGCTCGTCACGGACGGCAGCGGATCTTTCTCATCGTGCAACACATCGTGGTTGTTCAACTTAAGGATCAAGGGAATCTGGCCCGCAAAGTGGCTGGCGCCCGCTTCCAAGAATCCCAACGGCGCGGCATAGGCGTTACATCCCGCGTCGATGCCGAGCTGAAAATGATAGTGGGGATTATACCCGGCCGGGTTTGGGGCAAAGCTACGGGCCGGCCCATGCTCAAATCCCTGATCGACCGGCAGGATCACCAGCTTGCCGGTACCGGCCAGCTTGCCATGACGCAGCATGCGCGCCAGATTCGCCTTCGTGCCGGCATTATCACTTTCATACCAACTGAGAATTTCCCGTACCCGATCTGCCATGACGATCCTCCCGGAGAAAATGACGTGAAGAATGCGCGTTACGCCCGGCCCTGAGTAAATGCTTCGACGGTCTCGACATCGCCCTGACTGCCGATAATCAGGGGGACCCGCTGGTGAAGTTTTTTCGGCTCGAAATCAAGAACTCGCATCGTACCGGTAGAGGCTCGCCCCCCGGCCTGTTCCACCACCATGCCCAACGGATTGGCCTCATAGAGAAGCCGCAGCTTTCCTTCCGGCTTATCCACCTCGCCCGGATAGAGGTATACACCTCCGCCAAGCAGGATGCGATGCACGTCTGCGACCAGGCACCCCGAATATCGACCGCTGTACGGCCGACCGGT
>CAZCGF010000265.1:0-4783 GCA_964498115.1 uncultured Planctomycetaceae bacterium
GAGTTTCGAGCCAAACCAATATCGACCCTCCCAACCCAGACTAATCGTGCATAAAAAAAGCCGCCCCGCCTGTTTGCGTTGCGGCTGGTCCCGCCGTAGCGGGGAGCCTGCGAATCATTCTTGTTGCGAAAAGACACGCAGGCCGAGGTCGATTACACTGGTAAGAGATGTTACATATTCTTGCTGGGCTGTCAATAGGGCAAACAATGTGAGGTACGATCATGTCGGATTACACACTTGGGCTGGATCTAGGAGCCAATTCGATCGGATGGGCCGTCGTCGGCCGCAACTCGCTACTCGCTGCGGGAGTTCGGGTCTTCCCTGAAGGCGTGGACCGGGACAAGAGCGGGGAAAAATCCAAGAACGAGCAGCGCAGGATCGCGCGGGGAATGCGCCGGCAGCTCGCGCGCCGGGCCCATCGAAAACGAAAGTTGAAATCATGTTTGCGGACTGCCGGTTTATGGCCGACCGACGCAAGCGAAGTTGAGAGTTTGGAAAAATTGGACCCCTACCTCCTACGGCGCCAGGCGCTTGGGGAGCGCCTAGAAGCATACGAAATTGGGCGAGTTCTGATCCATCTCAATCAACGGCGGGGATTCCTGTCCAATCGCAAGACCGATCGCACCAGAAAAAAAGAAGAAAAAGGTATGCTTGCGGAGATCAGCGGGCTCGCCGAGATGATCGCGGATTCGGGGCAACAGACGCTCGGGGCATACTTTGCATCTATGCGAGATCGACACGCTCTAACGCGCGTTCGTGGACAGCACACCCGCAGAGACATGTTTCGACGGGAATTCGCCGCCATCTGGACGAAGCAAAAGGAGTTTCATCCTCTACTCTTAACGGACGAATTGCGCAAGAAGCTGGACGATCCAAGTTCCGACGGAACCTGGCTGCACCGTGGGATCATCTTCGGCCAGCGCCGAATGTACTGGCCCAAGTCGGTAGTTGGCCAATGTGAACTTGAACCTAAGAAAAAGCGGTGCCACAAGGCGGATCGCATCGCTCAGCGCTTTCGCCTCTTGCAGGAAGTGAACAACCTTCGTTTGCTTGACTCCACCGATGGATGGGAACGAGCCTTGTTCCCGGACGAACGCGAAAAGCTGATCGATATCCTAGAGAGAGCCAAGGACGCTAAGTTTGAAAAAATCAAGAAAAAGCTGGGCCTCCATGAACATGTTCGTTTCAACTATGAAAACGCTGAACGTGACAAACTGCTTGGGATGCCCAGCGATACGGCCATGGCCAACAAGAATGTTTTCGGCAAACAGTGGTACGACCGCTCCGAGGAAGAGCGTAATGACATCGTTCGTGCAGTCATCGCCGGTGATGAGGACGTGATCCGCCGACGCGCAAGTGCTGTTTGGGGTTTGGACGACCTAAAAATCGAGGCTCTGCTGGATCTAGATTTGGGAGAAGGGTACTCAAGCCTTAGCAAGGAGGCCATCGAGAAGCTACTCCCCCACCTGGAGAAGGGACTTCCCCTGATGACCCGCGACGACACGCCATGCGCTCTCCGCCAAGCGGGTTATTTGCGCCCCGACCAACGAGAGGTGAACCAACAGGATGCCCTTCCTCCACCGCCTCCCGACATCACCAATCCGATCGTCCGACAGGGTTTGTTTGAGGTCCGAAAGCTCATCAATGCGATCATCCGCGAGTACGGCAAGCCGGCGCGCATTCACATCGAACTCACGCGCGAGGTAAAGGGCACTGCCGAACAGCGAGCCAAAATGCTGAAGGAAAACAAGAACCGGCAGAACGCGAGGGATACCGCGGCGAATGAAATCCGATCAATGGGAGTGCGAGTCACACGCGAAGCCATCGATCGGTACCTCCTTTGGGCAGAGCAGAACAGACTCTGCGTCTATTCCGGAAAACCGATCAGCCAAGCCCAACTTTTCGGCGGAGAAGTGCACGTCGATCACATCCTCCCGCGGCATCGCAGCCTCGACAACTCGATGATGAACCGCGTGGTTTGCTTCCGCGAAGAGAACCACAACAAGGGCGATCGCACGCCTCATGAATGGTTGGCGGGCATTGACCCCGACAAGTACGCTCGCCTCCTGCAACATGCCCGCAATTTGCCCTATCCGAAACTCAAGCGTTTTCGTCAACAGGACGTTGTCTTGGACGATTTCGTCAGCCGACAACTCACCGACACAGCCTACATCACCCGGAAGGTGCATGAATACATACAGTGCCTTGGTGCCGACGTGGTCTGTACCAAGGGGCAGCTGACCGCGGACCTGCGCCGTCATTGGGGCCTCAACGAGGTGCTTCGCCACGATGACGTGAACTTGAAGAACCGCGACGACCATCGCCATCACGCGGTCGACGCGATCGTGACCGCGCTGATGACCCGGTCGCGGCTGCAGCAATTGTCGAAGCTCTACACACGGGAGGGAATGCCGTCGGACGGATTGCCCGCCCCGTGGGGCACGCCCGACACCTTTCGCGCCGATGTTGAACGAGTGGTCAACGCCATCAACGTCTCCCATCGCGTTCGAAGGAAAGTCGCCGGTGCGTTGCACGAAGAAACCATCTATGGTCCGGCTTCCAAGCCTCACCGCGCACAGTCGAACGGCGAGCGCCCCTGGGCCAAGGATTGGATTGAGGATTCGACTCGGTTCGTCTATCGCAAGCCCTTGGACGCTTTAACGCTCGCCATGATCGACGACATACGAGACCGCACAATCCGGGAGATCGTCATTGCCCGCCTCGCCGAATTCGGATTGGCACCCAATGAGAAAAAACAGATCCCTAACGAAGTTTGGGCCAAGCCCCTAACCATGCCCAGCGGAACCGTTATCAAGAAAGTCAGATTGCTGAAGGGCGACGAGTCCATTCGTCCCATCAGACACGGGGCTTGTTTCGTGAAGCCAGGAAGTACCCACCATCTAACGCTTTTTTGTACAACAAGCGCGAGGAAATCGATGGAACGAGTGGCGGAGTTCGTCCCGATGCTAGAAGCCATCAGGAGGGTGCGCAATGAAGAACCCATTATTCGGCGTAAGCATGCCACGATCCCTTCGGCGGAGTTCTGGATGTCGTTGAGCAAGAACGAAATGGTCCTGCTCAAGCACCATGAACGAGAGGATCTCTACCGCTTCGATACTGCTGCGTCCACAACAGGCCAGATGTGGTTTCGTCATCATACGGCCGCGGGAAAGTCATCCGAAAAACTCGGCGTCGTCAGCAAATCTCCAATGACTTTCGAAGGGCGAAAGGTCGTTGTTGATGTTCTAGGTCGCATCCGCAACGCTAATGATTAAACGCACGGTCGAGATTTCGTCGGGCCCCACGTACTTGTCCGTCAAGAGCGATCAGCTTGTGCTCACGCGTGAGCGGGAGGTCATGGGGGCGATTCCCTGCGAGGACATCGGAATCGTCATCGTCGATCATCCCGCCGTCACCTATACCCACGGCGTGCTCACCGCGCTTGCGAGGCACGGCGCGGTCATGGTCGCGTGCGGAGCCAATCATCATCCAGCCGCCCTGCTTTGTCCCATCGAAGCCAACGCGCTCCATACCGAGCGCCTCCGGGCCCAGGTCGAGTTCTCCCGACCCGCGGGCAAACGCATCTGGCAGCAGATTGTTCGTGCCAAGATCAAAGCACAGGCGAGCAACTTACCCAAAGGCGCCCCCGCAATTAAGAAGCTCCAGAACCTCGCGGACGAAGTCAAATCGGGAGACCCGAACAACATCGAGGCACAAGCGGCGAAGGTTTATTGGTCGGTATTCTTTCCGGGGGGCAGATTTCGAAGGAACGTGGAGGGCGATCCGCCCAATAATCTGCTCAATTACGGCTACATGGCGATCCGCGCCGCAGTCGCACGGGCGATCGTAACTGCCGGCCTACACCCTTCCATCGGCTTTCACCATCGCAATCGCTACAACCCCTTCTGTTTGGCCGATGATCTAGTCGAACCGCTCAGGCCTTTGGTCGATCGCCGCGTCAGACAATTGTATTTCGCAGGCAAGACCGACCTCGATCGGGACGTTAAGTCCGACATTCTCGCCGTCCTGACCGAGCGAGTCATGACGGCGCACGAATCGGGGCCGCTTTTGGTAGCACTGACGCGATTTCTCGCATCACTCGTTTCCGTGATGGAAGGAGGTCGGAAGAGGCTGGAGATTCCCGTCGCGTGTTCCTGAACGGGTACCGCTGCATGTGGGTGCTGGCCATGTTCGATTTGCCGGTAGACACCAAGGCCGCCCGCCGCGCCTACGCGCAATTCCGCAAGAAGCTATTGCAGGACGGATTCACCCGTCTACAGTATTCAGTGTATGTTCGACATTGTGCGAGCGAAGAAAATGCCGAAGTTCACGCCCTCCGCGTCGAGCGGTCGCTACCCGATGACGGCGAGGTTAGAGTTCTTTCCATCACCGACAAACAGTTCGAACGCATGCGGATTTACTGGGGAAAAAGGCGGAGGCCGGTCGCGCCTCCGCCCCAACAGCTCGAGATTTTTTGACCGGCTTTCGACCGCAAGCCCCTGCGAGTGCTCCGCTTATGAACGAGGCAGTGTAATCGACCCCGGCCTGCGAGCAATCCGCAACGCGATCCTGCAGATGGATCGCGTGGCGGCGAGTGTAATCGACCCCGGCCTGCGAGCAATCCGCACCCCTCAGTCCCGCCTGTTTGTCGAAGGTGAAAGTGTAATCGACCCCGGCCTGCTAGCAATCCGAAACGCCTGGTCGCAGTTGCTTGTGAGGTTTCAAGTGTAATCGACCCCGGCCTGCGAGCAATCCGCAACTCGCCAAGCGTGAACGAAACAAT
>CAZCGF010000266.1:0-4757 GCA_964498115.1 uncultured Planctomycetaceae bacterium
GAAGGACAGCTTTCACGACTATGTCGTGCAGGGTGAGAAGGAGGCGGTGAATCCGGATCATCTGGGCACCAAAGCTGCGGCTCAGTATGTGCTCACGCTCGCGCCCGGTGAGACACAGACCGTCCGCTTGCGATTGACCGATGATGGCCGGAGCCCGGGGTTCGCGGAGCAGGACTTCGAGGCCGTCTTTGCGGCGCGCATTCGTGAAGCGAACGAGTTCTACGACGGCCTTGCCCCGGCCCATCTGTCGGAAGACGCGCGCCGCATACAACGGCAGGCCTTTGCCGGACTGCTTTGGAGCAAACAGTTCTATCACTACGATGTGAATCGATGGCTCAAGGGCGATCCGGCAGGGCAGTCCCCCCCGCGTGAACGTCACCACGGCCGGAACTCGGACTGGACGCATCTCTATAACGCCGATGTCGTCTCGATGCCGGATAAGTGGGAGTATCCCTGGTATGCCGCCTGGGATCTCGCGTTTCATTGCATCCCGCTCGCGCTGGTGGACCCGACGTTCGCCAAGGAGCAGCTCGTCCTCATGCTGCGCGAATGGTATATGCACCCCAACGGTCAGATTCCGGCCTATGAATGGGCATTCGGCGACGTGAATCCCCCGGTCCATGCCTGGGCGGCCTGGCGCATTTATAAGATCGACAAGAAGCGGAACGGCGTCGGCGATCGGCGGTTTTTGGAACGCGTCTTTCACAAACTGCTGTTGAATTTTACCTGGTGGGTGAATCGCAAGGACGCCGAGGGCAAGAACATCTTTCAAGGCGGTTTTCTCGGCCTCGATAACATCGGGGTTTTCGACCGGAGCGCGCCGCTGCCGACCGGCGGCCACATCGAACAGTCGGATGCGACCAGCTGGATGGGCATGTACTGTCTCAACATGCTGACGATCGCGCTGGAACTGGCCCGGGACAATCGCGCCTATGAAGACGTGGCCAGCAAATTCTTCGAACATTTCGTCTACATCTGTCGCGCCATGAATAACATCGGCGGTGAGAACATCGAGTTGTGGGATCGTGAAGACGGCTTCTTCTACGACGTGCTGCATCTGCCGACCGGGGAAACCCAGCACATGAAGGTCCGCTCGATGGTAGGTCTGATTCCTCTCTTTGCGGTCGAGACGCTCGATTCCGAACTCGTGGACAGTCTGCCGCGGTTCAAGCACCGGATGCAGTGGTTCATCGAGAACCGGCCGGACTTTGCGCAGCATCTGGAAACGCAGTCCTGCGACGGAGGCGTGCGGCGTTTTCTCTCGCTGGTCAGCCGAGATCGCCTGAAATCCGTGTTGCGGTACATGCTGGATGAAGAGGAGTTCTTGTCTCCGTACGGCATCCGCGCGCTCTCGCGCTATCACCGCGATCATCCCTTTGTGATGTCGGTCATGGGCCGTGAGCATCGGGCGGAGTACGAACCGGCGGAATCCGGCACGGGCTTGTTCGGAGGCAATTCGAATTGGCGCGGGCCGATCTGGTTCCCGGTCAATTATCTCCTGATCGAGTCGCTGCAAAAGTTCCACTACTTTCTCGGCGATCAGTATCGGGTGGAATGTCCGACGGGGTCGGGCCGTCACTCCACGCTGTGGGAAGTGGCGACCGAGATCTCTCGCCGGTTGATCCATATTTTTCTCCGGAATGCCGACGGAACGCGTCCGGTGTTCGGAGGAACCCAGCGATTCCAAGACGATCCCCATTGGCGCCACCATGTCTTATTCTACGAATATTTTCATGGGGACAATGGCGCCGGGATCGGGGCAAGCCATCAAACGGGCTGGACGGGATTAGTGGCCAAGCTGATTCAGCAATCGGGGGAGTGAAGCAGCCGTCAGCCCTCGCAATCAGCAAGAGCAAGAAGCGGAGGTATTCTTTCAAAGGCTGAGAGCTGAGAGCGAAACGCCAGGAGTCTGACATGAAAATCTGCACGCAAGACTGCCAAGACCTCGAACGGGCGTTGAGCCTCGAATGGCTTGAGCAAAACGGGAGGGGGGGATTCGCTTCCGGTACGGTCGCGGGGGCCCATACCCGCCGGTATCATGCGCTCTTATTGATCGCTCGCAAACCGCCGAGTGAACGGTTCGTGTTGGTCAATCATCTTGAAGAATGGCTCGCGATCGACGGTCAAGTCGTGCCACTGTCCACAAATCTCTATCCGGGCGCCGTCCATCCGGCCGGGTATGAACATTGTGTCGAGTTCTCCACCGACCCCTGGCCGATCTGGACGTTCGCCTGCAACGGCATGAGGCTTCAGCGGGAGATCCTGATGATTCAGGGCCGCGATCTGGTCATTGTGCGATGGACGTTGCTCGGGAGGAAGAAACAGCGGGCCGTGCTTCGTGTGAGACCGAAACTCACCGCGCGCGACTATCATGGGACGCATCACGAGAACGGGAGTCTCACGACCGAGGCTTCGATCGGGGACGGCCTCGTCGCCTGGCAGCTCTACCCCGATGTGCCACCGGTGCGGGCGGTTCATTCGGGGAGGTATCGCCATGAACCGGAATGGTATCGGTCCCTCCAATTTCCCGTCGAACGGGAACGAGGGCTGAATAGCGAGGAAGACTGGTGGTCGCCCGGAGAGTTCACGTTCGAGCTTGAGTCCGGATCCTCTCAGACCATGGTCCTTACCAGCGAGGCCATCGACCGGCTCGACGTCGGCGCTCTCGTGCAGGGCGAGAAGGTTCGCCGCGACACAGTCCGACAAGCCGCCCCGGCTGATGACGCTTTGGCCGGCGAGCTCCGGCGCGCTGCGGAATGTTATCTGTCCGAGCGAAGGAATCGGCAGACGGTGATCGCCGGCTATCCCTGGTTCACCGACTGGGGGCGAGACACGTTTATCTCATTGCCAGGGCTCTGTCTTGTCACCGGCCGCCATGACGTCGCCTGGCAGGTCATCGAGTCCTTTGCGGCGCATGTCTCGAAGGGAATGGTGCCGAATCGTTTTCCCGATGTCGGCGAGCAGCCGGAATACAATACGATCGATGCCTCGCTCTGGTTCATCCATGCGATCGATCGTTACTTGCAGGCATCGCAGGATGAGGCCCGTGTCCGTCAAACAGCCTGGCCGGCGGTGAAACAGATCCTCGACGGTTATCGTCACGGCACGCGGTATGGGATTCGGATGGATGAGGATGGGTTGATTACGGGCGGAGTGCCAGGCGCACAATTAACCTGGATGGACGCGAAGGTCGGCGACTGGGTCGTCACCCCGCGCCATGGAAAACCGGTGGAGATCCAAGCGCTGTGGGTTCGAGCGCTGGAAGTCGGCGAAACACTCGCGCGCCGGTACGGTGAAGCGGACTATGCCGATCGGTGCCGGGCTGACCGCCGCCACGCGATCGTTTCGTTCCGCAATCGATTCTGGTACGAGCAAGGCGGTTATCTGTACGATGTCATCGACGGCCCGGAGGGCGACGATGCGTCGCTCCGTCCCAATCAACTCTATGCCATCTCGTTGGTTGAGGAACTCGTCCCGCGCGACCGCGCGCAGCAAATTCTTTCCATCGTCGAAGATCAACTTCTGACGCCGGTGGGACTCCGCACCCTGTCGCCGCGTGATCCTCGCTACCGCCCGAGATACGAAGGGGGCGTGGTGGAACGTGACGGCGCGTATCATCAGGGTACGGTCTGGCCGTTCTTATTGGGTCCGTTTGTGACTGCCTGGGTCAAAATATTCGGTGAAAGCGCCGCAGTGCGGAAGACCGCGTGCCGTTTTCTTGCCGGCCTTGAGGCGCATCTGCATGAAGCCTGTCTGGGGCAGGTCTCAGAAATATTCGACGCTGAAGCTCCCCATCGGCCTCGGGGCTGTTTCGCCCAAGCCTGGTCTATCGCGGAGCCCCTGCGGGCTTTGATGGAAGACCTTGGCATTCAGGCCAAGGCTGAAAAAGTCACGGTAAAACAGATTCTTGCGCACCAGTGTAAGGAAACGGTTCCTCCATCGACTCAGCTTAAGAAGGGCAAGTCAGTGCAACGAGGGCGAGGGAAAGACGCGACGCTTACTGCCTGATGTCGAGTCGTAAGGAGCGGGAAGAAGCGAAGAACTTTGCGCAACATGATCACCACGTTATTGGCTCATATCACTCTCCCCTGTAAAGAAGTCACCAGCTTGGCTTCTCAAGCGATGGATCGACCGCTGCCCTGGGCGACCCGGCTCAGTCTTCGGCTCCATTATTGGATCTGCGACGCCTGTGCGCGATACCGAGTGCAATTGCACACCGTTCGGAAAATATTGCGCCGTTCGGGCGAACAGTGCCGGCACGGCGAGGCTTTGTCTCCCTCTCCTGCAATCAAAACCCGTCTGACGGAAGCGTTCCGTGCCAGGCACAAGTAGGCGACCAGGGTCTGTTCCCTGCCATTACGCGTAAGCGGAGCGGGGGGCGGCCCTATTCGTTCGGGAAGGGGCGACGATGAAACCACCCATCAGCGACGTTGCGTTTACCGAATCTGTGAAGGCGGTTCAACAACGCATGGGGTCACGGAAGCATTATGAACGGATGGAAACGGCTGGTGGGTGGGAGAATACAATCTCCAAGGATCTAGCCGACTTCATCGGCGACCGTGATTCGTGTTATTTAGCCACCGCCAACGCGAAGGGGCAGCCGTATATCCAGCACCGAGGGGGGCCGAAGGGGTTTCTCAAGGTGCTGGATGAGCGCACCCTGGCCTTTGCCGATTTCGCGGGGAATCGGCAGTACATCTCAGTCGGGAACCTGGCCGAAAACAATCAAGCCTTTCTGTTTCTCATGGACTACGCCA
>CAZCGF010000267.1:0-4689 GCA_964498115.1 uncultured Planctomycetaceae bacterium
CCTTCTCCGCTGACGCCCGGCTCGTGGGTGTGAGGGTGTTCTACACGACGAACGCCTACACGGACGACTGATATGATGCGCCGCTGGCTTCTCTCATTCGCGCTGTTGCTGGGGCTTCTCGTCCCGGCGGCGGCGACCCTGACGACGACGAATCTCTCGGGGTTCAATGCCTATACGGCTGCGGCTTCCGGCCCGACACTCACCTACATAAACACGTTTGCGGCGACTAGTTCGGGCGCGACAGGCACCTATACGGACGCCGACATTGGAGCCGCTGCGGCTGACCGCTTCGTCGTCGTCGTCGTTTCTGCTCGATCCGGCAGCACCGGCACGATTAGTAGCATGACGATCGGCGGCAATGCCGCGACCGAACTTGTCGAAAATCTGCAAGCTACATCGCCGGGCCAGACCTCATGCGCGATCTACGGGCTAACGGTAACGTCCGGCACCACGGCAACGATTGTCGGAACGGCCAGCGCGAACATCAACGCCACGACCGGCGCGATGACGTTTCATGTCTACACCGTCACCGGGCTCAATTCCACGACCCCGACCGCGACGGCCACGCTCAGCTATGTGGACGATCCGACCGGAAACATAACCGCGACGGCGGGTGGAATCGTCATCACTGGATCAATGCTCGATGGATCCAATACTCATGCGTGGGCAGGCGGACTTACTGAGAACTACGACGCAGCACAAAACGCTCGCGGCCGCTCAACCGCAAGTGCCACGGGAACGAGCGCAGGCAGTTTCGCGATTGATTTGACCACGTCGTCAACTAACGCGTCGCGCGTTTGCGCGATTGCGATGAAGTGAAAACCCACTGCGGTGGTGGGCCAGTTGGCCGGTACGGTTGCGTGAAAAGTTCGGGCATCATGAGAGGTGAAAGGCAATGACTGACAGTCCTCCCGACACGCAATGGCATCTCGACAAACGTATTCCCATTGCCCTCATCGTCACGCTTGCAATCAATACCGGTGTCGGCATCTGGTGGCTGTCGGCGCTCGGCAGCCGCGTCGAGATGATCGAACGGCAGGTTGACCGTGGATCGAACCTCTCCGGTGAGATCATTCAGATTAAAGAGCAGCTGCGCGGCCTCGAGCGCGTGATGCTGCGGCTCGAGAGCTACGTTGACCGCCGCGAGTCTCTCCGTGAACGCAGCGACGCAAGCGGCGCCGTAATGCCACGCACCCAGCCGGAATAACCCCATGCCCATCATCCTCGCCGTGCTGGCGCTCGTCGCGCTGGCTTCTGCAGCCGTGGCCGACGAACTGCCGAAGGGTTTCGGGCATCCGAACGGCCCAACGCACTGGTATCCGTCGCAGTGCTGCTCGATGCGCGATTGCGAGCCTGTGCCCTATGAGGCAGCAACGCAGGACATCAATGGCAATTGGGTTGTCCACTATCGCACCTCGCGCGGCTTCGACGCCTACGGGCTGATTCGGGCGGATGATGTGCGCATGTCGAACGACGGCTTCGTTCACGCTTGCGCGCTGCCGCCGTCTGACGGTTCCTATCCGTTCGGAACGCCGTCTGCCGTGGGCCGCGTCATCTGCCTGTTCATCGTGCCGACGACATGACCCGACTGGTCCTGCTTGTCATCGTCTTTCTCGGGCTCGCACCGCTCACCGCGCGGCCGCAGCAAGTACCCTGCGCGCCGTTCGAGCAGATGGCCGCCATGCTCATGGTCCAGTTCGGCGAAATCCCGGCCATGCGCGGGCCTGTCGGCTCCGAGGGCAAGGCGCTCGGCATCATCTTCATCAATCCTATGACGCAGTCCTACTCCGTCGTCATGCAGCGGGCCGACGGCATGGCCTGCATCGTGCTGTCGGGCCGCGACCTCGAAGCCCTCGCCAAACCGAAAGGGAACGACACATGACGCTTCCCGTCCGCTATCGCTGGCTCATCGAAGAGCCGGGGCCGCGCCTGCTTGTCGAATTCCTGAAACTCTACGGCACAGCGGAGAAGCCGGGCACCGGCAGTAATCCGTCGATCCTCGCATGGGCGAAAGCCGTGGGGCTGGCCCATGTCTACAAGTCGGATGCGACCGCATGGTGCGGGCTGGCGATGGCCTATGCCGCGCTCCAGGCGGGATGGGACGCAGCTCCACGCGGCAACGCGCTCTGGGCGCGCAACTGGGTGTTCTGGGGCACACCGGCCCCTGTGGCCGCGCTGGGCGACGTTCTGGTGTTCAGCCGCGGCAAAGGCGGTCACGTCGGCGTCTATGTCGGCGAAGATCCCGCATGCTTCCATGTGCTCGGCGGCAACCAGTCCAACGCAGTGAACATCAAGCGCATCGCGCGCTCGCGGCTGATCGGCGCCCGCCGGTGCCCGTGGCGCATCAATCAGCCCGCCAATGTGCGGCCGGTGAAACTGTCCGCGACCGGGGCAGTCTCGACGAACGAAGCCTGACCGCGCCGGGCGGCTCCCGGCTGAACTGAAAGGTGAACCATGAACACGAATGCGATTCACAACATCCTGAACTTCTTCGGCCTCATCGTCGGCGCGCTTGTCACTTTCGACTGGGCGGGCCTCGGCATGTCACCGGAAACGGCCGCGTTCTTCGCCGGCGCCGTGCTGCTCGCCGACAAGATCATCAAGCTGGCCATGAACATCTTCCGCGACGGCCTCGGCGGTCTCTTCAAGACGCAGCCTCCGGTGCAGTAGTGGAAAGTCTCATCGCAGGAGGGGCCGGCGTCCTTGTCGTCGGCTTCCTCATCTGGCTGGCGTTCCGGGCTGCCAAGCAGCAGGGCGCGGCCGAGGAACGGGCGGAGTCGGAAGCGGCTGCCCGCGAGGTCGAGCAGGAAATGGGGCAGGTCGTGGCCGAGCGCCGTGAAACCTCCGAAACGAAAAAGAGGCTCGATGATGGCACGTTTTAACCGGGCACTCTGCGTTGCCGTCCTGCTTGCCCTGGGCGCGGTTCTGGCGGCCTGCAAGCCGGGGGCGGGCGTGACATGCCCGCCGCTGATCCCCTACTCCAAGGCGTTTCAGAGGGCCGCCATGGCCGAACTGGACGCGATCAAGGCGCCGCACCTCGAGCAGATGCTCAACGACTACGGCGTGACCCGTGACGCGATCCGGGCCTGCCTCAAGGCGCGGGACGGGAAGGGTCGCAAGTGAACTGGCCCCGTTCCATCAACTGGTGGGATATATCCGCCCACACGGCCCCGTCCATCCTCGCCGCCCTTGGGCTAGGCATTGCCGCCTGTGCGGGCCTCGCACACAGCGGTTTGCTTGGTTGGGCGCTGGTCGTGCTCTGTCTAGCCGGGAACGGCGCCAACGGGCTTTACTGGGCCGTCCGCGAGCGGAACCAGCATGGCGGATGGGGCGGGGTTCAGAGTTATCTTGAGTGGATATTCCCGCTCGCCGGGGCGTGGATCACTTTCGCCGTGGTGCTGACGTGGAACGGCTCTTTCTGAGCTTTTCAATCGTGAACGCCATTTCGCACTTGCCCTCCCTCAGTGCTTGGGCGAGGGCTTCAAGCCCTTCCGGCGTCACTACGAAACACGAGTCTCCGTCCTTGCCGAGCGCCTTCATCAAGCCCCTCTTTGCCAGCGATCTAGTCACAGAACATCCGACGATTTGAGCAGCACTAATCGGAATATAGGCGAGTTTCTCAATCTGGAGTTTGCCAAGTCTCATGCTTCATTCCATCCTTCAACTCTCAGTCCCTTTCCTTCTCGGATTCGCCGGGGGCGGTACGGTTGCTATCATCATGCAACTCGCTCAAAGCTGATCGCCGTCACCCAATCGTTCCGGTCCCATGCGCCGGGGCCGTGGAGCGTGTTCCAGAGGTTGCGGAAATCGTCCTGCGGCCTATTTGGGCCGTGCGATGGCATTCCTTCCGCAACCGCGTCCGCGCCAGAAATATCCTGCACCCTCTCGACCTTCACGGCGATCACGGCGAGCGTGATGCGGCTGGCCCAGCGCGGCATGTGGATAGGGGGAACATTGGCACCGATGCCCTTCTTTCCTGCGAGGCCTCGGTAGTGATATAGGTCATGCCATGCTTCACCGGCAGCGGGGGTGTTTTCAATCTTTGCCCAGAAATCATCTGCCAAATAGCGAACGCCGTCAGCGCCATCAAATTCGGATGACTCAAAGACATGAGTGCGCTTCATAATACGTCGCTCTTGTGCGGTGGCCTTACGCTCAAATTGTGGGCGCGATAGTTCCTCGGCTCGACACGCCTCCCGCACCCACAGCCGGTCCCCGACCGCATAGGGGATTGTTACCGGAGACATATTCCCGCCACGGCTATCGCAGACATGCCATGAGCCGTCGTTCATCTGAAACACTCGGTCCGCATCACCGACCGACTTCAATACCCGCCGCGTCATCGTCTTGCGCCCGGCTAGGATCGCGCGGACCATCGGTCCCGAAAAGATGATTGGTTTCTCAGCCACGCCCATCCTCCGTCTTGCCGGATAGGGCTGCATGGGCGATCCTGGCTTTCATCCTGAGCCTGGCGCTAATCATGTCGGCATCATCTACCATCATTTGAAGCGCCTGCCGCAGCCTCTTATTCTCCGCCCGCAGGCGCTCGTTCTCCGCTTCCAGCTTTACCAGCCCGCGATTTTCGTCCAGCAAGCAATCGTACCCGGCCCGTGCCGCGTCTCGTTCGTCCTTCATCGCCTGCCAGTCCTTCTCGATCTCACGCAGGCGCTCGATTTCTGCGGCGGCTTC
>CAZCGF010000268.1:0-4683 GCA_964498115.1 uncultured Planctomycetaceae bacterium
TTCCGCGACCCCGCCGCCAACTCCATCGAACTCCTCGCCGGCAATCTCTGGCCAGCCTGACCAGTACCAATTCATAGCGAGCCCCAATTCCGCACCCAAAGGCGCGAGCGCGGAGCAAGTGTGCATCAATGGAGGCCAATCCACCCATGCCCAGCGCCCGAACAATCAGAGCACGCCACGCTCGGAATCCGCCTCCAAGCCGCAGCCCCCAATCCCCAGGCCCCAGGTCTCAAGCCTCAGTCCCTTTTCACCAAAAACCACCAAAATGTCGGACTGCCCCAACACATGCCCGCCACGCGACTTGCAATCGAGAATTTTCCGCTGTGTCACCTTATGTCACCTTCGATTTGAAGCTCCCCGCGCGAACATTTCAGCGCAATAACGCCGCACCGCCGCTATCGCGGTCTTGTTCACGGCGCAGCAGAACCAGCATGTGGAATTACGAAAGCGTAGGAAAAATTGAAAACCTACGGACTGACAAACTCATGCGCCCCGTCGCGCACCGTGAGCACCGGGCAAGGCGCCTTGCGAACCACCTTTTCCGCCACCGAGCCCAGAAGCGCCTGCGCCAGCCCGCTCCGTCCATGCGTGCCCAGAACGATCAGATCGATCGACTTCTCCTTGGCGTACCGGACGATCTCAAGAAATGGCCGACCGAGCGAAACCTCCGTGACAACGCCCCCCTTGAGCGACTTCAACTCCTCGTCTGCCAGCTTCTGCAGCTCCGTCTTCGCCCCGGCCAGCATCTCCTCCGGCGGCGGGCCCACCGGCAGGCTGTTCGGGCCCAGCGCCATCCAGTATTGATACGCCTCATCGACGACGTGAAGGACGTGCACCTCGGCGTCGAATTTCTCCGCGAACGCCTTCACGAACTTCAGACTGTGACGCGACATGTCGGAGAAATCCGTCGGAAACAGGATTTTCTTGAGCTTCATCATCTCCAGGACTCCTTCCTCGCCGAGTCGGCGATGACACAACATTCCCGACTACCATATCTTAGCACCCCATCTTCGCCGGTTGCCACGATTCCCTTATACTGGCGACCGACGGACCAGATGGGCTGGCACCAGGAAGCGCGCAATCATGCGACTGAACGTCATCGAGTCAACCCGATACAGCGAAGAGCGACGCCTTCCGCCGTGGCTCAAGCGCCAGCTTCCCACCGGCGATGTGCTCCTCCAGACGAGAAAGATCGTCGAAGAAAGCGGCGTCGCCACCGTCTGCGAAGAGGCCCGCTGCCCAAATCTCAGCGAGTGCTGGTCGCATCGCCACGCCACCTTCATGATCCTCGGCGATCGCTGCACGCGCCGGTGTCACTTCTGTGCCGTCCACACAGCCCGCCCCGACCCCGTCGCCCCCGACGAGCCCCGTCGTCTCGCCGAGGCCGTCCAGCGCCTCGACCTAAGGCACGTCGTCATCACCGCCGTGGCCCGCGACGACCTCCCCGACGAAGGTGCCGGCCATTTCGCCCAGTGCGTCACCGAGATTCGCCGCCGCTCACCCGACTGCGCCATCGAAGTGCTCCCCGCCGACTTCCACGCCCGCGACGAATTGCTCGACCTGCTCGTCGACGCCGAGCCCGACATCTACAACCACAATCAGGAAACCGTCGAACGCCTCTCGCCGGCCATCCGCCCCCAGGCCCGCTACGCCCGAACCCTCGAAGTCCTCCGCAAGGTAAAGGCCCGCCGCCCCCAAATGTGGACCAAAAGCGGCCTCATGGTCGGCCTCGGCGAGACCCGCGAAGAACTCACAACAACCATGTCCGACCTCCGCCGCGTCGGGGTGGATATCCTGACCGTCGGCCAGTATCTTCGCCCCTCGAAGGATCATGCCCCGGTGGCCCGCTACTACGAGCCGTCGGAGTTTGATGAAATCGCGGACCAGGCCCGCTCGCTCGGCTTCGCCAGCGTCGCGTCCGGTCCATTCGTCCGCTCGAGTTACAACGCGGCAGACGTTTATGAGTCGATCAAGCGCCAACGGAGGGCGTGAGTTGTCCCGCACCATCTTGGATCGTCTTCGGGGGAAGTTCATCGTCTTCGACGGAATTGATGGAGCGGGAAAGGGAGCCCAGCTCAATCTTCTTGAGAAGGCCCTGCACGACTGCAAAATCGAAACCGCCCGCGCCCGCGACCCCGGCGGCACCCCCATCGGCGACCGCATCCGACACGTCCTCCTCGACTACGACCTGTCGGAGATGGACGTCCGCTGCGAGGCCTTCCTCTTCATGGCATCGCGCGCCCAACTCGTCACCGAAGTCGTCAAGCCCGCCATGAAGGCGAACAAAGTCTGCCTCGGCGACCGCTACGTCTCCGCCACCTGCGCCTACCAGGGCGCCGCCGGCTACGATCCCGCCGGTGTCATTGATCTGGCACGTTTCGCCATCGGCGACGTCTGGCCCCATTTGACCATCATCCTCGACGTCCCGCCCAAGCACGGCCACGAGCGCACCGGCCGTAAGCCCGCCGCCGGCAAAAAAGCCGACGCCTCCGCCGCCCGCCATCCGACCCTCTTTCACGACGTCCACACCGATGCCATGGAGGCCCGGCCCTTCAACTTTCACGAAAAGGTCCACGAACTCTTCCTCAAGCTTCCGACCTTCTATCCCGCCCCCGTCGCCGTCGTCGACGGATTGGGCAGCGTGGAAGATGTGCAGAAACGCGTCATGAAGGCCATCGCCGATGCAGCCCTCTGAAGTTCAATATCAGGAAGAAGCCAAGTCGCTCCTCCGCAGAGCTCTCGCCTCCGGCCGCCTTCCGCACGCCTACGTCTTCAGCGGTCCGCCCGGCGTCGGCAAGGAAATGCTCGCCAATTGCCTCGCCCAGGTCCTGCTCTGCGGCGCATCCGCGTCGACACAGGAGCCGCCCGCGCCGGGCCTGTTCGGCGCGCCCCCCGAGGTCGAGACCCCGCGCGACGAGTTGGAGCCGTGCGGCAAGTGTGTCGATTGTGAACTCTTCGCCGCCGGGACACATCCCGACTTCCACCGCGTCCATCGCATGTTGGCCAAGCACCACCCCGACAGCGCCGTGCGCAGCCGAAAGGCGACCGTCCTCGGCGTCGACGTCATTCGAGAGTTCCTCATCAAGCCCATCGGCGTCCGCCCCAGCCGCGGCCGCGCGAAGTTGTTCATCGTCGCCGAAGCCGAGCGACTCAGCGACGAAGCCCAGAACGCCATGCTCAAGACACTCGAGGAGCCGCCGGGCCACAGCTATTTGATTCTCCTCGCTGACTCCACCGACAGCCTCCTCGCCACAACGCGATCCAGGTGCCAGCCCATCCACTTCGGCGCGCTGCCCGATGAGTTCGTCGCCGCGCAGGTGATGAGTCGGTCATCCATCAGCGAGCCCGAAGCAAAGTTTCTCGCGGCACTCTCTCAGGGCAGCCTCGGCCTGGCCCTCCGCTACGCCGGCATGGGTCTGCACGAGCGGATGGACGCCATCGTCGGCATGGTTGAGCGCGCCGCCGTCTCCCCGATCGCCGCTTCCAAAGCCATGCAGGAAATGGCGAAGGAACTGGCCGCCACCCTCAAGAAGCACGCCGACGATGACGACGGCGACACGAATAATGCCCGCGACGCACAGCTCATCGTCTGTGCCATGATCGCCACCGTCCTGCGCGACGTCCTCCGTGTTCACGTCGGCGCATCCGCCATATCATTCGCGGTCGATGCAAGGCTGCGGTCGATGGCGGCGGCTCGAAATTCCGAAAGCCTCCGCGCCGCGATCAAGTCTGCCGGTCGTGCTGAGTATCACGTAGCCAGAAATGCAAACGCCGGACTGATCTTCGACGAGGTCGCCATCCAGTTGTGCCCGCGGTCCGCGGTCGGTCAGCGATGAATCTCACCAGCCCAGATTTGTGAATGAGGCGTCAACCATGAGCGCAAACAAATCCACCGAAAACCCTCCCCCCGGCGACACAACCAACCGCTTCACCGAATTCGCCGTCATCGCCGCGCTGATCCTCGTCGTCCTCATCGGGGCCGTGACCCTCCTCGGCGAGCGTTTCTCCGGCGAGAAGCAGCAAACGCCCACATCTCAGTCAGTTCAATAACGCCCGTCACCCATCCGGCCGATACTAGCGCATGGATCATTCGCTCCGCAGATCGGCATGGTGGGGGCCCGGCAGCGCCGCCTTCCTCGTCATCTGGCTCGCGCTGCTCTACTTCGGCCGCGAGCAACTCTTCCGCGACCCCGGCACCCTCTGGCACACCGTCGTCGGCGAGCGCATGCTCAGCGAGCGCACCTTCATCGACCACGATCCCTTCAGCTTCACATTCGAGTCAAAACCGTGGATCGCCCAGCAGTGGCTCGGCGAGTGTGCCATGGCCCTGGCCCACCGCGTCGGCGGTCTCGATGCACTATTGCTGCTCGCCGCGACCGTCCTCGCCGCGACTTACGCGTTCATCTTCGGTCGCCTGCGCACCGCCGGGGCCCGTCCTCCCGTCGCGGCCCTCCTCATCGCCCTGGTCATCGCCGCCTCGAGCTACCACTTTCACCCGCGCCCGCACCTCGCCTCGATCGCCCTCATGGCCATGTGCTACGCTCTGGTCTGCGACGTTGAAGCGGGGCGGCAGTCCCCACGGCGACTCCTGCTTCTCATCCCGCTATTCGTCGCATGGACGAATCTCCACGGAGGAGCCCTCGGCGGGATTGTCACCGTGGCGATCGTCATCCTCTGCTGGAT
>CAZCGF010000269.1:0-2729 GCA_964498115.1 uncultured Planctomycetaceae bacterium
TCGCCGTCATCATTACGGTCGGACTATTTTCATCAATCGCTCATGGCGAGTCGCTGAATGTGGCCATCGGGCCGACGCTTGCGCAGCCGTCGTCGTCTTACGGCGCGGCGGGATTGCCGGGCGTCTGGAACAGCCTGACCGCCGTGCACAATACGACGACGTTCAATCTGAAGGATCTCAACGGCAACGTGACGGATGTGAACGTGTGGCAGTTCGGCGGGACGGAGCTGCGGAGCGCGAATGACCCTGGTACGTTCGGCGACGATCAGACGCTGATGGATCATTGCCTGATTACTTACACGACGAATCTCGAGACGTGCCTGTTCTTTCGACAACTGGATGCCGCCGACTACGAGGTGATCATCTATGCGTGGATGCCGAATCGGCCGGACGTGCTGAGCTATACGAACTGCGACGAGGAGCCGGGGAACCCGGATTACTTTGTCGGCGGGGGCTGGAGCGGCCAGCATCAACTCGGCGTGACGCATTCGCGGCACATCGCCACGGTGACGACGCAGTTCAACGGGCTGCTGCGGGTTCATTCGGGCATCGCGCCGGGTGAGAACCCCGCGGACGGATCGGCGTGCAACGGGGTGCAGATTCGCCAGTTGCCGCCGAAGGCGCTGGCCGACATGAACTGCGACGGTGCGGTCAACGGGTTGGACATTCGCCTGTTCGTGGAGGCGGTTCTCGATCCTGAGGCGTATTATCAATCGGCGCCGACGTGCCGGATTGACAACGGCGACACGAACAACGACACGCAGGTGACGATCGGCGATACGGTATCGTTCGTGGCGGCGCTGGTGAACTGACCGACACGCGGACGGTACGGCGTCAGGCCAGTTTCATGCAGACCTCGGTGACGAGCTTGTCTTCGGGGGTGAACTGGGGATTGTTCAGATAGCGCTCGATGCACGGCGGCGGGCCGAGTTGGCGGCCGCTGGCAGGCAGCCATTGGCCGCAGAGCATGCCGTAGGTTTCGCCCAGCTTGCTGTATGAGCCGTGATGAACGGCGACGGCGAACTCTCCGCCGTCGACGTCCTGCACGCCGATGTCGCCTTCGGGCTGGACGTTTGGGCCGACGACGAGGCAGGCGTCGTACTGGACTTTTTCCGGCGGTGTCACGTCGGGGTCACTGTAGCAGAGGCCGAAGATTCGCATGGAGGGACCGAGCAGGCCTCTGGGACCGGCCCAGGACATGAGGCGTCCCCATGCGGCGCCGACCTGATCGTAGGGGCCGATGTGTCGGATGAAGGCGACGCGGGTTGCGGGGATTTTTTCTATTTTGACGTCCATGGTTTTTTCTCCCGGTGATTGGGGTTCGAAGGATTCCAGATCGCCGCCGGCGACGAAGTGCACGTTGGACGGGCTGGGTGGATAGGGGACGGCGCGGTGCGTCTTGCGGAACTCGCTGGGACTGACTCCGAACATGGCGGCGAAGGCGCGGGTGAAGGACTCGTGGGCTTCGTAGCCGGCGTCGAGTGCCAGGCGTATGACCTGCTCGTCGGAGAACTTGAGTCGGTGGGCGGCGCGTTCGAGCCGGAGACGGCGGACGTGCTCCTTGACGGATTCGCCGACCATGCCGCGAAAGACGCGGTGAAAGTGGAAGGGCGAGAATCGGGCGATGGCGGCGAGGTCGTCGAGGGATAGCTCCTCGTCGAGGTGTTTTTGAATGTGCACGAGGACGCGGAGGACTCGCTCGGTGTAGTCGCGTGCGGTTTGGGTTTTTAGTGGTTCGCTCATGATGGGATTATGGCCGGTGGGCGGGGGAGGTGCTTGATATTCCTTGCGGATCGTTGCTTTGCCCTGGCATTATTGGCAACGGGTTACGCTTCCCGGGTTGGATGGGACTTTAGATCGCCCTAAGGGTTCCTGGCGTGTATAATTCTGTGCATAGAGGTAGCGATCCATGACTGTGACTATTCCTGATGAAATCCTGAAGATTACGGGCCTGACCGAGCGGGGAATCGTCATCGAGTTGGCATGCCGGTTGTTTGAGGCGGGGAAACTCCCTCTCTGGCCGGCCGCGAAACTGGCGGGCCTGGAGCGCGCCGCATTTGAAGATGAATGTCTGGATCGGGGCATTCCCATTTACAACGTGACCAGCGATGATATTACCCGTGATTTGAAGAACCTCGATTCTCTCGGGGCCTGACGGTGATCATCGTTGTCAGCGATACGTCGCCGATCCGTGCTCTTTCGTTTCTCGATGCACTCCCGCTGCTTCATTCACTTTATCAGCAGGTACTGATTCCCCCCGCCGTCGCACAAGAATTGGCACGCCCGCGCCGCCGGTTTGCCGCGACAGACCTGTCGAATTATCCATTCATCGAGACGAGGAATCCTACTGACGACGAACGCATCAATAGTCTCTGCAGGACGCTCGATCGAGGAGAATCGGAAGCGATCTCGCTTGCGCTGGAAGTAAAGGCCGACTTGCTGTTGATTGACGAGCGGCAGGGAACTGAGGCGGCCCTGTCACTGGGACTAAGGACAACCGGTGTGCTGGGAGTCCTCATTCAAGCGAAGCGCCGCGGAATGATAGGGCCGATAGGACCCATCCTGAATCGTCTCGTTTCGGAACTAGGGTTCCACATTTCCGAGTCAACCCGGTCAGAGGTGTTGCGATTGGCGGAAGAGTAAGAGCACGCGATAGCGGTAAGTTCGAGGGCCATCGAAATGAAACGCATCATCGCGATTGTCTGTGCATCGGCGGTTTCGTCCACGGG
>CAZCGF010000269.1:2829-4643 GCA_964498115.1 uncultured Planctomycetaceae bacterium
CCGCCTCTTTGCCCGCTGGGGCTTCCAGTTACAATTCCGGGTATGAATGAAACCGCACCGAAACAGTTGAATTTCGTCCAGGAGATCGTTGAGGCGGATAACGCCGCACTGCGCTGGGGCACGGGGCCTGACGGTCGGCCGCGGGTGCAGACGCGCTTTCCGCCGGAGCCGAACGGGTATCTGCACATCGGCCATGCGAAGAGCATCTGGCTGAATTACGGCCTCGCCGAGAAATACGGCGGGCGGTTCAATCTGCGCTTTGACGATACCAATCCGGTGAAGGAAGAGCAGGAGTACGTCGACAGCATTGTGCGCGACGTGCGCTGGCTGGGGGCGAAGTGGGTCGGCATGTCCGACACCGACGCCGAGGCGGGCGTCATCTTCTCCAGCGATTACTTCCAGCAGATGCACGACTGGGCGGTTGAGTTGATCAAGAAGGGGAAGGCGTTTGTCTGCGACCTCTCCGCCGAGGAGACCTCGCGGCATCGCGGCTCTTTGACGAGGCCGGGGACGAACAGCCCGTTTCGCGATCGGAGCGTTGAGGAGAATCTCGACCTGTTTGCGCGGATGCGCAAGGGGGAGTTTCCCGACGGGTCGAAGACGCTGCGCGCGAAGATCGACATGGCGAGCCCGAATCTGAATTTGCGCGATCCGGTGATGTATCGCATTTTGCACGCGGCGCATCATCGCACGGGGGATGCGTGGTGCATTTACCCGATGTACGACTGGGCGCACGGACTTGAAGACAGCATCGAGGGGATCACGCACAGCATCTGCACGCTGGAGTTTGAGAACCATCGGCCGCTGTATGACTGGTTTCTTGATTCGATCAACGAGGGTCGGACGGACGACGGCAGTGGGCCGTGGGGCCGAAGAATCGCCCATCCGCAGCAGATCGAGTTTGCGCGGCTGGCGGTGACGCACATGCTGATGAGCAAGCGGAAGCTGCTCGACCTGGTGAAGGACAAGCACGTGCGCGGTTGGGACGATCCGCGGATGCCGACGCTGAGCGGATTGCGGCGTCGCGGCTATACGCCGGAGTCGATTCGAGCGTTTTGCGCGGACATCGGCGTGGCGAAGTTCAACAGCACGATCGAGATCGTGCGGCTGGAGAATGCGCTCCGCGAGCATCTGAACAAGGTGGCCCCGCGGCGGATGGCGGTGCTGCGTCCGCTGAAGCTGGTGATTACGAACTTCCGCGAGGGGCAGGTCGAGCAGCTCGACGCGGTGAACAATCCGGAGGATGCGGCGGCGGGCACGCGGCAAGTGCCGTTTGGGCGAGAGCTGTATATCGAGCGCGACGATTTTCAAGAGACGCCGCCGAAGGGGTATCACCGGCTGTATCCCGGCAACGAGGTGCGGCTGCGGTATGCGTTCTTCGTGAAGTGCACGGGGTGCGTGAAGGACCCGGCGACGGGCGAGGTGACGGAGGTACACGGGACTTACGACCCGGCGACGCGCGGCGGTGACTCGCCGGATGGGCGGAAGGTGAAGGGGACGATTCACTGGGTGTCGGCAGCGCACGCGATCGACGCGGAGGTTCGGCTGTACGATCATTTGTTTTCTGCTGAGAACCCTGAGTTCGTGCCCGGTCAGCGGATAGACGGCGGGGAGCAGGCGTGGCTGTCGAATCTCAATCCGAACTCGCTGGAAGTGCTGAGCGGTTGCAAGCTGGAGCCGAGCGCGGCGGAGTACTCGGCTCGGCAGGACGCCTTCGGGACACTTGTGCCGGATCGGGTGCAATTTGAGCGGCACGCGTATTTCTGCGTGGACCCGGATTCGAAGGCGGGGAGGCTGGTGTTTAACCGGACGGT
>CAZCGF010000270.1:0-4639 GCA_964498115.1 uncultured Planctomycetaceae bacterium
CCGGCCGGTCAGAAGGCCGCCGTCATGGCGTCGAAAGCCGGGAAACGTGTCGCGGTCGTCGAACGCGAACAGGGCTTGGGAGGCGGCTGCGTGTACCGTGGGACCATCCCCAGCAAGACGCTGCGCGAAACGGCGCTGAGCCTGGATCGTCTCAAGCGCGGCGCCCACGCCTTCGAGTGCAAGCTGAAGGAAGGTGTGGAGGTCGGCATTCTCATGCATCGGCTGGACGAAGTCGTCTCGGCTCATGCACGCTTCATATCCGATCAACTCAAGCGCAACAACATCACGTTTCTGCATGGCTGCTGCAAGTTCGTCTCCGAGCATCAACTCGAGATGACGACCGTCGACGGGCACACGCAACTGATCACCGCGGACACCATCGTTCTGGCAACGGGGTCACGCCCACGGCAACCAGACGCGATCCCGGTCGACCACGAACACATCCTCGACAGCGACTCGATTCTCTCGATGATTTACCTGCCCAAATCCCTGACCATCCTTGGCGGCGGCGTCATCGCCTGCGAGTATGCCTCGATTTTTGCGTTGCTGGGCACCACGGTGACGGTGATTGACCTGGCTGAACGCCCCTTGCGCTTCATGGACGCGGAGATCGTCTCCGGCTTCATCAAAGGGCTTGAAGGCCACAGCGGCCGCTATTGCGGGCAAGCCCGGATCGAATCCGTCCGTTGGGACGGCATCTCGGCGGTGGTCACCACACTGAAAGACGGCGAGCAGATTAAATCGGAAAAAATGCTTGTCGCGCTCGGGCGGCAGCCCAATGTCGACGATCTGGAGATCGGCGCCGCGGGGCTCTCGCTCAACGAAAAAGGGTTCATCGCCATCAACCAGCATGGCCAAACGGCCATTCCGCACATCTACGTCGTCGGCGACATGGCGGGTCCCCCGTCCCTGGCCTCCGCCGCCATGGAACAGGGACGACGGGCAATTTGTCACGCCTTGGGCATTGCGGTCGGCTCAGCCGACCACCTCATCCCGCTCGGGATCTACACGATTCCCGAGATGGCCAGTGTCGGCCTGGACGAATCTAAAGCCCGAGCCCGATTCGCCAACGTCCTCGTCGGACGGGCGAAATTCGATGAAGTGGCGAAAGGCCAAATCGCGGGGACCCGCGAGGGATTATTGAAAATGGTCGCCGGCCCAGACGGCAAACAGATCCTCGGCGTCCAGATCGTGGGGGATCATGCGACCGAATTGATCCACCTGGCGGAGATGGCCCTCATGAACGGGAATACCGTCGACGCCTTTGTCGAAAGCATCTTCAACTTTCCCACGTACGCGGAAGCCTACCGTATCGCCGCCCTCGACATCGTGAAACAGCGGGCGAAGATCCAGCCCCTCGCGAAAGCCAGCTAGCTCTGATCCGAAATTCTTGGTCCAGCAGACCCCGCGCGACCTTCGACATGATGTTCGGATCAGGGCTAATTCTCGTTGCGACAATGGTGCCTGCTGAGTGGTCAGTGTCGAATGAGACACGCACCCCTCAACATTCAACCTGTCCATTCCTCCCGCTTTGACGCACCGTTCCCCAATGCGCTAGGCTGTGCAGCGATCGGCTCCACGATCGCCAGGGAGATTCCCCCATGAATCGCAGCCAGCGCCGCGCCGAGGAACAGCGTGCGCGCGCCTCGGGCGCCCTCTCCCCCGATCTTCGAGAGCGGTTCCGCGAAGCCAGAATCCACCACCAGGCCGGCCGTCTTGACCAAGCAGCCGACCTGTACCACCACATTCTCCAAGCGCAACCCGACCATGCCGAAGCGGCCCAGTTGCTTGGGCTCATCGCCTACCGCTATGGCCGGTTGGAGGAGGCCTGCCGATTGCTCCAGCAGGCCATCGCCGCGGATGCCACGCAACCGACCTATCATTTCAATCTGGGGGTCATCACCCAGAAGCGTGGGGATCACGACGCGGCCGAATCGTCGTATCGCCGCGCGATCGAGCTGAATCCCCGTTATGCCGAGGCGTGGAGCAATCTGGGCAACCTGCTGCGAGACCGTGGCCGGCCGGCGGAGGCCGTCGTGCACTATCGCCAGGCCATCACCCTGACCCCCATGTCACCCGATCTGCACAACAACCTCGGCGTGGCCCTGAAAGAATTGGGCGAGACCACGAACGCACAGCAGGCGTACGACTGTGCCCTCGGCCTCAAACCGGATCACGTGGAGGCGCGCAACAATCTCGGCTTGCTGCACATGGAAAGCGGCCACTTCGACCGGGCCCGGGCTTGTTTTGAGCAGGCTATACAGGTTGATTCGAGCAACTGGAAGAGCCACTACTACCTCGGCCTGCTCTCGGTCTGGCAGCAACGCCAGGACGAGGCAGTCGCCCATCTCACGACCACCGCGCGCCTCAAGCACGACCATGGCCGGCGGATCCGCCCGCACCTCGTTTCACGCGCCCGGCTGAAACACGACGTGGAGCAGATCAGCTACCTCATCGAGAAGGACCGCCTTGGTCCTGAGGCCCAGGACTATGTCGAGGCGCTCCGCCGCATCCGTTCAGCCGCCGATGCCATCTCGCCGCCCCAAACGTGGGTGCAGCTCGATCCGGCGGACGCGGACGCCTTGGCACCCTGCTGGAATCGCATCCTCTACCCCGCCCAGGCCAGGCACATCGCCACCGGTGCGCTCAATCCCAGACTCGATGTGGAGGCGATTGAAGGACAATGGCTTGCCAAGCAACCGGAAATCCTGTTTGTCGATGAGTTGCTCACGCCCGAGGCCCTGGCGGCCATGCGCGCGTTCTGTTGGGAAGCCACCATCTGGAAGAAGGAATACGAAAACGGCTACCTCGGCGCATTTATCGGCGATGGTTTCGCCACGCCGCTGCTGTTTCAGATTGCCGAGGAGTTGCGCACCAGATTTCCACGAATCTTCAAGGACCATCGCCTGACTCAATCCTGGTCCTTCAAGCACGACAGCGCACGCCGCGGGCTGGGCATGCACGCCGATGCCGCCGCCGTGAACGTCAATTTTTGGGTGACGCCGGATGAGGCCAATCTCGATCCGGCCTCGGGTGGATTGCTCGTCTGGGACAAGGAAGCCCCGCAAGACTGGAATTTCAAGGAATACAACAGCGAAAAGAATCGCGGAAAGATTCAGGCCTTCTTGGAGCAGAGCGGCGCGCAGATGGTGCGGGTTCCCTATCGTTACAATCGGGCGGTGATCTTCAATTCCGATCTCTTTCACGAAACCGACGACGTGAAATTCCGCGACGACTACCTCAGCCGCCGCATCAACATCACGCTCTTATACGGGTTTCGCAGCAAAGCGTAGCGCCGCCCCCACCGCGGTCGCGGCGGCCTTCCTGCCCACATCGCAACCTGTCGGATTACAAGACGAGACCCTGCGTTTCGCTCCGGGCCGATCGCTTGTGATCGACCAGGTGGTTTGCTAAACTGGCCCTACACCGATGCGAGGCCGACCGTGGCTCTCCCTGCCGTACAAATCAAGCGATGGACCCGCCGTGAATACGACCGCATGGCCGACGCCGGGGTCTTCCGCCCAGACGAGCGCGTCCAATTGATCGAGGGAGAGATCGTCACGATGACGCCCCAAAACAGTCCCCATGCGGCCGCTATCGGCAAAGCACAACGCGTGCTGGAACGCCTCTTCGGACCAAACGTCTGGGTTCGCGTGCAAATGCCCCTCATCATCGACCCCGACTCGGAACCGGAACCGGATCTCGCCGTCGTTCCGGGAGCGCCGGGCGATTACCGTGATGAACATCCTCGAACGGCCATGCTGGTCGTCGAAGTCTCCGACAGCACCCTGCCGTTGGACCGCGAGCACAAGCGTCGTCTCTATGCGCGCGCGGGCATTCCGGAATACTGGATCGTCAATCTGGCGGAGCGCTGTCTGGAGATTTACCGGAACCCGATCGGATCGCCTGGCCAACCGGCTTCGTATCAAATCGCACGAAAGGCCGCTTCCACCGAGAACGTCTCCTCGCTGTCTAAGTCTGAGGCGTCGGTGTCCGTCGCCGACTTGCTTCCCTGACCGTCCCGTTGGGCCGCTTGCCTCCCGCCCCGTCTCTCACCCCCTGCGCCAGCAAATCATACAGCTCCACGCGAGTGCCTCCGCGCAAGTTCCCGATCAAGCCGCTGGGCATCCCATTCGGGTGCAGCGATGCCAACTGCCCACGCACCAAGCTACGAGCCGACCGCCACAAGCCGAACCCGATCGCCAGACGCACAGCGGGCGCTACGGCCGGTGCAGGCGACGGCCTCCTCTGTAGGGGGGCGTTTCAATCCTCGCCTCCCTTTCCGTCTGCCTGGTCCCAAGCAAGTCGGGCGGACGTGACACCTCGTTGCGTCATACCTACCGCGGACGCGTCAATCCCCATTCCCCATTCGAGACATGTTGGATTGCAAGACCAGACCCCACTCTTACCTGCAAATCGAAGTACCGGGGGACAGTCGGCGGTACCAGTTGCCGGGCGAGCGTGGTCTTCCCGCTCTGGCGTGGTCCGATCACCGCGACCACCCGGCTGCGTCGCAGTGCGTGGCGGATCTGAGAGAGACGTGCGAGTCGCTCCACCATGGCGACGAGCATACCATGATAATCGAACACACCCTATTCGAATGTCATGGTCATCACCGCATCCCGAAAGGCAGTCGATG
>CAZCGF010000271.1:0-4634 GCA_964498115.1 uncultured Planctomycetaceae bacterium
CGCGACCGCCGCGCGAGTTGCAATCACCCAGCACGGCCTTGTGTCACCTTATGTCACCTTGGCTTTTGCGCAATCGGCGCCAAAAAGACGGCCGGCGTTGGCCTTTGGTCGATGGGCACACGGCCGGCCGGGCCGAGGGGTGCGCGCGGGGGTGGGGATTTCGTATGATGCTGCGGGTGGGACTGGTGCGGCGCGGGATGGAGAGATTGATTTGACGGTCATTCTGGAAGCGACGGGCCTTCGGGTGGAGTACGGGAAGACCGTTGCGCTGGATGATTTTACGCTGAGCCTGCGCGGGGGGGACCTGCTGGGGATGATCGGTCCGAACGGGGCGGGGAAGACGACGAGTCTGAAGGCGATCGCGGGCTTGCAGCCGATTGCGGCGGGGCGCGTTCAGGTGATGGGCGAGACGATCGAACCGGGAAACGTGGGGGCGATCTCGCGGATCGGCTTCGCGCCGGATACGCCGCCGGTCTATGAAGAGATGAACGTGACGGACTTCCTGCGATTCATCGGCAAGTCGTACCGGCTGGAGGAAGACGAGATCGAGGAGCGCACGGGCTTCTGGCTGGAGCAGCTTTGGCTGACTGACAAGCGGACGTCAAAGATCAAGGCGCTGTCGCGGGGAATGCGGCAGCGGCTGACTGTGGCGCGGACGCTTCTGCCGAACCCGACGCTGGCGCTGTTGGATGAGCCGGCGGCTGGGCTGGACCCTGCCGGGCGGGTTCAGTTTCGCAAGATGCTGGGGAGCCTTCGCGATCAGGGGAAGGCGCTGATCGTGAGTTCGCACATCCTCGCGGACCTGCACGAGTACTGCACGCACATCGCGATCATGGAGGGCGGCAGGCTCAAGCAGTTCGGGACGGTGGCGCAGGTGGTGGGCGGGAGCGAGGACAATCGGTGCCTTTACCATGTCACGCTGGCGCGAGTGGAGCCGGACGCGGGGCGGATACTGGCGGAGATTCCTTCGCTGACGCATATCGAGGTTCACGGGCGGGAGATTTCGTTTGAGTTCGAGCACGATGACACGGCAGCGGCGGACCTGCTCGCGAGACTGATGCGGGCTGGGCTGACTGTGGCGAGCTTTGCGCCCACGGATCACGACCTGGAGCAGGCGTATCTTCGGACGGGCATCAAGCAGGTGGATTAAGCGATGAGCATGTTCGATGCACCATTGATCAGGAACCCGCTGGGGTGGGCGCAGTTGATGCTGCTGGGCGGGTGGAAGCGCCTTGGGGCGGTGGCGGCCCTGACGGCGGCGGGGATCATCGTGTGCAGCATGATGATTTATCGCGCGGTGAACCCGAACCTGTCGTCGTTTGCGCAGAGCGCCGTAGGCGTGTTAATGATGTGCGAGGCGGTGCTGCTGTTTTTCATTGCGTCGGGGCAGATCAAGAAGGCGCTCTTGCGGGACTTCACGACGGACATGATCACGTCGCATCGGTTGTCGGCGATGAGCGGGTACACGGCGGTGTTTGGATACGTGACGGGGCCGATCACGCAGATTCTGTCGATGAGCGCGGTGATCTGGGTGGCGATGCATGTTTTCATTTCGATGGTGACGCCGGGCGTGGGGGCCGGGCGGGCAGCGATGCTGGCGATTCCGTCGGTTCTCTACGCGATCATGCTCTGCGCTGCGGCGACGCTCTGGTCGCTGGGGGTGCTCATCGGATTGTCGACGCGCGGCAAGGCGGGGGTCATTGGCGTCGTCGTCTTTCTGGCGATTTCGAACAATACATCGATGTTCAAGATCGTACCGGGGCTGTATGTGCTTTTTCCGCTCACTGAGATCGTAACGAATAATATTGCGACGGCGGGGAGCATTGCATTCGATGCGCCGGCCCTTTTGGCGTCGGGGCTGATTCAGACGACGTTGACGCTGGTGTTTGTGATTGCGGCGGCGCGGAAGTTTCATCGGGACGACGTGCCGGCCTTTACGCCGATATTGGCGCACATTCTTCTGGCGATCTGCTCGCTGACCTGCGCGGTGGCGTTCAAGTACTGGCGTCCGAGCGCGTTAGGCGTGATTCGGGTGGATTTTGCGATTGATCCGGGGAATCAGATGCTGATGACGCTTGCATCGCTGGCGCTGTTGTCCCTGTTGCCGGTGGCGGTGGGGGCGAGCTCGGAGGCGCGGTGGGCGAAGCGGGCGGCGGCGGATGCGCAGTTTGCGCCGCGGCGGCCGACGCCGTTTTATGCGTCGGCGGCGACTGCGACGGCGATTGCCCTGGGAATCATGCTGGTGGTGACGGGCAAGACGTTTCACGGGCAACTGAAGGAGGTCACGGGGCTTTCGCTGGCGCCGAATAGTGCCATGACGATGGCCCTGGCATTCTTCCTGGCGATGGTCACGATGTCGGGCCTTCTTCGTTATTGCTACGGGATCGGGATGGGCGGACTGACGATCGGGAGTTTTGCGATCGCCCTGCTGTGGCTGGCGCCGCTGCTGGCGGAGGCGGCGTGGGCGGTGCTGATGGATCGGCATTCGAGCCAGGAGTATTCGATGCTGTTTACGATGTCTCCGATCGGGACGTGGGCGGCAGTTCTGAAGAAGTTGAATGCACCGGTGACGACAGGGCTGGCGGTACAGGGAGCCTTCGCGGTGGGTGCACTCATGCTTGCACATCGGGTACGCCGGCGTGTGCGCCTTGCAACGGCGCAGTGACCGGCATGACGCCGGGGGTTTTTGACGCATCTCTCCGATGTGCGTAGAATCGCCTCGTAAGATACGCACAACAATCTCGTTATATCAGAAGCGGATATGGCACCGGGCGGCTCTCTCAACGAGCAGTGCAGTGCCCAATCAAACCTGGTTTTCAGAAGGGACACACGATGACACGTTTCGACACGATCAAGGGACTTTCATTTCTCGCGCTCGGAATAACGGGCTGCAGCCAGTCGGGCGGCTGGGGCGCCGCGGCGGCGCCGAAGGACATGCAGAGCACGCCGCTGATTGCGCGGGATGTCTTCTTCGGGAACCCGGATCGGGCGGGGACGCAGATCAGCCCGGACGGGACGCGGATTGCGTTTCTCGCCGAGTCGAATGGGGTCATGAACGTGTGGGTGGCGCCGCTGAGCAATCCGAACGATGCGCGGGTGGTGACGGATGACAAGGTCCGGGGCATCCGCTCTTATCAGTGGGCCTACGACAACGATCACATTCTTTATGTTCAGGACAAGGGCGGCGACGAGAACTGGCACGTCTATGCGACGAATCTGCGGACGAACCAGACGCGCGACCTGACGCCGATGGACGGGGTGCAGGCGCGGATTCAAGAGAAGAGCGACGAATACCCGGGCGAGTTGCTGCTGGCGATCAACGATCGGAACAAGCAGCTTCACGACATTTACCGAGTGAACATCGCCAGCGGCGACCGGAAGCTGGTGATGCAGAACGAGGGGTATATCGGATTCGTATCGGACAACCAGTTCGGCGTTCGGTATGCCATGCGGATGACACCGGACGGCGGGATGGAAATGTTCAAACCGGCGGGCGGGGACTGGACGCTGTCGGAGAAGATTCCTGCCGAGGACGCCCTGACGACGCAGCCGGTCGGTTTCGATAAGAGCGGCAAGACGCTGTACCAGGTGGACAGCCGGGGCCGCAACACGGCCGGACTGTTTGCGATCAACGTCGAAACGAACGAGAAGAAGCTCCTCGCCGAGGACGCGAAGGCGGACGCGAGCGGGACGCTGGTCGATCCGAAGACGCAGACTGTGCAGGCGGTGGCGTTTACCTACGAGCGGCAGCACTGGACGATTCTGGATGCGGCGATCAAGGCGGACATGGATTATCTCGGCAGCGTGGCCGACGGCGAGATCAACGTCTCCAGCCGATCGCAGGATGACAAGCACTGGATCGTCTCGTATGTCATGGACAACGGCCCGGTGAGTTACTACCACTACGATCGCCCGGCGAAGAAGGCGAAGTTCCTCTTTACCAACCGCAAGAAGCTCGAAGGACTGCCGCTGGCGAAGATGCACCCGGTGGTGATCAAGTCGCGCGACGGCATGGACCTGGTGAGTTATCTTTCCATTCCGGCGTGGGCCGACAAGAAGGCGAACGGACATCCGGAGAAGCCGCTGCCGTTGGTGCTGAATGTGCACGGGGGCCCGTGGGCGCGGGATGACTGGGGCTTCGATCCGGAGCACCAGTGGCTGACGAATCGCGGCTATGCGGTGCTCAGCGTGAATTTCCGCGGCTCGACGGGGCTGGGCAAGAAGTTCATCAATGCCGCGAACATGGAGTGGGCGGGCACGATGCACAACGATCTGCTCGACGCGGTCGAGTGGGCCGTTAATGAGAAGATCGCCGATCCGGCGAAGGTGGCGATCTATGGCGGCAGCTACGGTGGATATGCGACGCTGGTCGGTTTGACCTTCACGCCGGACACCTTCTGCTGCGGCGTGGATATCGTCGGGCCGTCGAATTTGATCACGCTGCTCAACTCGATCCCGCCGTATTGGAAGCCGATGCTGGACATGTTCACCAGCCGGGTCGGTGACCATCGGACCGAGGAAGGCAAGAAGCTCCTCATGGAGCGGTCGCCGCTGACCAAGGTTGAGAACATCAAGAAGCCGCTGCTGATCGCCCAGGGCGCCAACGACCCGCGCGTGAAGCAGGCGGAGGCCGA
>CAZCGF010000272.1:0-4624 GCA_964498115.1 uncultured Planctomycetaceae bacterium
GCGTTTCGGCTGGAGGCAGCCGCCCTGCCCGCCGGGTTTGATCTTGTCTGCATCCCACGGCCCGATTCGGGTGCGACGCTTGAGGACTACCGCGCGGCGATCATGTCGGTGACTGCCCGAGCACTTGCGCGATTCAAGGCTTCGCCGCCGGTGAAGACGGAGCCTCGGGCGTGACGCAGGTGACCTCCCCCGCCGCCGTGCCAGCCGCCTCCGCGGCGCGAATGCGCAGCGGGTATTTTCTGGTCGGTGGGTTTTTCATCGTCGCAGCTTGGCAGATGACGGCGGCGCGACTTGGGGAATACCACGGCGATTTTGTCATTTATGAGAATGCCGCGCGGAGCCTCTACGAGAATCCGGAGAGGCCGATCCACGAGGGCGAGCCGGGGTATGTTTATCCGCCGTTTCTCGCGGTGGCCATCCGGCCGTTTCACGTTATTCCCCAGCCGTGGCGAAGTCTTGCCTGGGATCTGCTGCGCTGGGCATGCATCGGTGCGGGGCTTTTCGTGTGTCATCGGCGCGTCACTGAGATGTACTCCGCGCGCGCGGCGACGATTGCCGTGGGGTTTTGTATTGTCGCGGGACTGCGTCCGCTTTGGCACGACACGTGGAACGGGAACGTCAACGCGTTTTTGCTGCTTGCGACGATGGGCGGGTGGCAGGCGCTGGCGACGGACAAGCCGATGAAGGCGGGCGTGTTTTGGTCGGTCATTGCGGCGATGAAGCCGGCGAGCTCGGCGGTTTTGCTTGCGCCGCTGGTGCGCAGGCCTTCCCGCGCGGCGAAGTGCTGGGCGACTTGCGCGGCGGGGCTCGTTGCGACGACGGTGCTTTTGCCGGTTGTCATTTTCGGATGGGACGTCACGTGGATGCAGATCGCGGAGTTCCCGGAGGGGGCGGCGACGCCGACGGGTGCGGTCTTTACGCGGTTCAGCAATTTTTCCCTGGGGCTCGCGACGGCGCGACTTTGGGGCGTGGTGACGGGGACGTACAGCAAGGAGCCTGAGGCGAGCGTCTTCATGATGGGGCGGATTGTCAGCGGCGTCCTTCTGGTGGTGGTGCTCGCAATGATGATGCTGCGGCTGCGACGGCGGAATGATCGCCGCTCCATCGATTACGCCGTGGCCGGGCTTTGTGTGGGCAGCACGCTGATATCCCCCGTTGTTTGGTTCGCACATTACCTTGCGCTGACGCCGGCCTATGCGGTCCTTGTGGGCGAGACGCTTAGCCATCGGAGCCGTCGCGTGCGGATTCTCTGCGGCGGTGCGGTTTTCTTTTGCTCGTCGATCATCACGGCGAAGGCGACGATTCTGAAGACGCTTGTCTGGGGGCCCTTGGCAATTCTTGTCGCCCTCATCGTATTGTCGTTTCAATCGCGTTCAGGCGACGAGCAGGTGTGAGGAAACTTTACTCACTCGGGCGGTTCGGGGAGTCGCTTGCGATTTTGCTCCTATAAGATCACGACATGAACTTCCGCAAATGGCTTGTGGACCGGTTATCAAGACGCAGACCGGCAATAATCGCTCTCTGAGTTTTGAGGTCGTTTTATTATTAAGCGCCGTACAAATCGGACCGAATGTAGAGGCTGACGGGATCGTAGAGTGCATCCTGTCTGTCCTGCCCACAACCCGCTGCGGCATTCATCCAAGGGTGCCAACAGCGGTCTTCCCACCAGGCCGGGGCCTTCAAAGGCCTCGGCTTTTTTTTTGCGCGCGTGACATCTCATTAAAGACACAAGCGATATGCGGCTTTGCGCAATCACTCGGGAGCGGCTCATTTCACGCTGTAGCTGTCAGGATGCGGTGGGAATGGCGCAGGGAAGGGAACCAAACAATCGGCCCGGATGCATGGGCTGCGGAGCTGGCGCCGCCTGGGCCGTGTCGGGTCGCGATTTCTCGGGAAGCAGGGATTGGAGCTTTCGGAGCTGCAGTTCCCGACGTGTCGCGGTCTGCAAGGCAACGTGCAGCCCGACGAGGACGAACATGAGTTCGAGGTACTCTTCATTATGAAAGAGGCCGTGGATGCAGAATGCCGAGATGCCCAGACATATGCCGCGCGACCAATAATAGGCCCATCGCATGTCGAGCGGGAGCCGCCTCGACCATCGCATGAACCGGAATGAGCTGACGAGCGAGCCGATCACGACCAGCAACCACAGGGGGTGGCCGAGAAAGCCCAGTTCAGCGAGATTCTGCAGATAGATGTTGTGGGCGGCTTTCTGGCCGCCGTCGAGCGTTTCCTTGGCGACTTCGAAGTTGGCGAATCCGACGCCGATGACCGGGTTTCTGGCGACAAGCTCGCGGGCCACTTCCCAGGTCCAGAAACGCGAGCGTGCCGATCTGTCCGACTGGTAGGCGAGGATTGAGTCAATTCGATCGACGATTTCGTTTCCGGCGGCGGCGAAGGCCACGATGACGACGAGGAAGACGGCCATGACGGCGCGAACGCGATACCGACTCGACCAGGCCATTCCGGCGAGGACGAAACCGAAGGCCACGAATCCGGCGCGGGATCGCGAACCAATGATGCCGAGGCAGATGAGCACCGAGCAGATCATGAGGAGGTTTCGCCATTTCGCGCGGCGAAGCGACATGCCGTAGTAAAAGACCATCGGCAGCACCATGGCGCTGGTGAGGGCGAAGAGGTTGTTGTCGTATGTTTTTCCGTAGACCTGGTGCGGGCCGAGGGTGATGACCTTGAGGCCTCCCTTAATCGCCCAGAAGCCGACGGAGAGGGCGACGACGATGTAGAGTACGCGGAGCCTGCGATAGTCGGAGGCCATGCCGGTGATGAGAGCCATCACGATGAGCATTTTGAAGAGGCCGCGATACTGATACGACGTGTGGGCGATCGAATGCGGCACGAGGAGCCGCGTCACGGAGATATAGACAAACATGAGCGCGCAGGTGAGCAGCAGCCAGGAAGGTTCGATCAGCGAGCTCTGGACAACTCGTTCGGTGAGGCCGACGACTTTGCCGGAGAGAACTTCCTTGCGGGGAGTAACCTGCTTGCGCCGGATGCCGATCAAAACGGCCCCGACGATGAGCGGAACGCCGACGAGCATGGCGTCCTGAAAATCGGGATGCCAGCAGAGGAGCTTCGGCTGAAGGAGCGAGACGACGTAATAGACGCAGAGCCCGAAGAACGGCCGCAGCATGACCAGCGGCAGGATCGCCAGGAGCATCATCACGTAAAGGGTAAAGCGCATGTTCGCATTCCGATGGACTGGGAAAGACGGCCGGACTCGAGCGCAGAAGCTCGTATTATCGCGGCGTCCTGCCCACCACCTCCATCGGTCGGGCGAGGGGGTCACATAACTTCGGCATTTTCTGCGCGTTCGCCATTGTGGTGCGATGCGTCGCGGATGCGGAAGTGGCGTGTCGATCGCCGCGGAGGGCCTCCAGCAGGCTCGCCAGTTCCACGCCGGCCCCCTGCCAGGTGAATCGGTGGACGGCGCGGCGACGGGCAAGGGCCCCCATTCTCAGGCGGAGATCGGCGTCGTTGTGCAGACGCCGAATGGCCTGCGACAATTCCCGGGCATCGTCCCCCACCAACAGGCCGCATTGTCCATCTTCGAGAATCTCTAATGATGCATTGCGTGTCGTGTTGCCATCCGGGCGGACGGCGATGCACGGCAAGCCGCAGGCCATCGCCTCGGCCAACGCCCCACCGAACGATTCGCCGCGCGAGGGGAAGACGAACGCATCGGCGGCATGAAGGATCGGCCGAACGTCAGACTGCGCGCCGGGCACTTGGACGATTCCTTCGAGACGGTTTTGGGCGATCCGGCTTTCGAGCGGCAGGCGCAGCGGGCCGTCGCCGATGAGCAGGACGCGATCGGGCTTCGGCTCGGCGAGCGCGACCGCGTCGATGAGCAGCTCAAGATTTTTTTCGGGGGACAATCGGCCGGTCCAGGCGACGACGAATTCATCGGCGCCGATCTTCAGGGCGGCTCTTGCGGCGGCGCGCGCGGCTGCATCGGCCGGGGCGAACTGGTCGGGATCGACGCCGCCGTAAATGGTGTGACACTTCGCGGGGTCAATGCGGTACTCGCGGATGACGCGTTCGCGGGTGTGTTGGCTGTCGAAGACGATGGCGTTGGCGGACTCGAAGGCGCGACGCTCACTGGCACGCTTGAGCCGGCGATCGAGAAAACAGGCCAGACGATGCGACACCGGGCCGCCGGCCTGTCGAGCGAGATCCGCGGCGTCGTGGAGCAAGGTCGTGCCGCCGCAGACGTAGACGATCACCTGCCGCGGAAAGAGGTGCCGCCTTGATGACACCGCCTCGGGCTGGCAGGAAATGAACACGTCACAATCGCCGGGTACGCAGTCGACGCACCTTGCGGCGCTTTTTCGCCGGGCCAGCGCCTGAAGCGACCAGTGCAAAGGCGCCGCGGATTCGCAGGGAACGCGCTCGACGGGAAGCCCCTCGATACGGCCGCGGGTGATGTTGGTCTTGCTATCGCTGACGTAGAAACAGACTGCGTGCCGAGGCAGCAATCCCTTCGCAAATTCAATCGCTCGTCTTGAGAGCCCGCAGCCGAGGGACTGGAGGGTCGGCATGTGCCAGGCGATCTTCATGCCGCGGCCTCTTCGGCGTCACTTGGATGGCTGATCTTGAGCCGGGG
>CAZCGF010000273.1:0-4599 GCA_964498115.1 uncultured Planctomycetaceae bacterium
TGACGCTCAGCCCGGGCCAAATGCGACAAATCGACCTCAGCATGGCCGCGACCGGCCCGTGGAATATGCCAAGCCCCGTAATGGAGAAGGGCGTATACGACCCGGAGCAATGGGCCGTGGTGTTCAAGTACTCTTCGGTCACGATTCCTAATGGGGCAACCGTAACATTCAAGAATCATCCCAAGAATCCGCCTGTCGTATGGCTAGTGTCCGGCAATGTAACAATCGACGGTAAAGTGGAACTCGATGGCAAAGACGGTACCGCGAATGCCAATCGCGCGGCCGGAGGACCGGGGGGCTTTTCTGGGGGCGTTCGCCTAACCGGGTCACAAGATAATTCGGCAGGCGAGGGTCCCGGTGGGGGGCAAGGTGGCAATTGCGATGGTGCGGGTGGCGGATTTGGTACAGGCGGCATCGCGGGAGATAACGCTGCGGGCGGAAGCGTCTATGGTTCTCCGACACTGGTTCCCCTAATAGGGGGATCTGGCGGTGGTGGCTACGGATGTGGCAGTACCGGTGTCATTGGGGGCGGGGGCGGAGGCGGTGCTATCCTAATCGCTTCATCAGGCACCATTACTCTGGGTACTACAGGAACTATCTCAGCAGAAGGAGGATTTGGACAAGATGTGGCCGATGGCTCAGGCGGTGCCATTCGGCTGATCGCCGACCAAGTCAATGGAGGCGGGACCCTTAGTGTTCGAAGCGGCGACCCCGCCGTCAATTTTGGCCTCGGGCGCATTCGCATTGAAACTCTACCCAATGGCAATCTGTTGACCGGCACGGTTCTTAATCATCTAGCATCGAGCTATTCATCGATGCAAGGCCCTATCTTTCCAGGGGCAATGGCTCCAAAACTCCGCGTCGTGTCAATCAAGAATGTGAATGCGCCCAATGATCCGTTTGGGGGCTTTAGTGCGTCTGAGGACGTGCTTATCAGCAGCAGCACAACGACGGCCGATGTCGTCGTAGAGACTCAGAACGTCACCGTGCAGGCAGGAATGATGGTACGAATCCGAGTGGTGCCTGCCTTTGGAGATTCATCAACTGTAAACACGCCGCAACTGATCGATCAGGGCAACGGCACCGCCCGCGCAACGGCAACCAATGTCACCATTCCCCAGGGCCGATCGGTGGTTCAGCTTCGACTGGTCCTGCCGCAGTAGGCGAGGCATCAACCTCGTGCTTCAGTTTGGACGCGTCGTGGTGAAATCGGGACCGAATTTCGCTTGGACAACAGGCGGTTGAATCGATCATGAGTCATTTGCGCAAATCAAGTCAACCAGCTCGCGCTCTCAGAGGTCTGCTAGCCATCGCTGCTGTCGCCATTGCCTACTCGGCGGTCGCGAGCGCGCAGCGGCCCAACGGTCCCCGGCAGACGAGTACGGCGGTAGCCGGACCCGCGCCGAGAGGACCCGAGATGCCGCTCGATGTCATATCACGCCCGTACGGTGTCTTTGTCTTCACCGATGACGTGATTTCGCGACCGATCACCGCGGCTACCTATACCTCTGATGTGCTTTCGCGAGCGTCGACGGTTTCGAGTTACCAGGCAGATACTAATTCAAGGTCGGTGACAGCATTCACCTATTCGCCGGACTTGATATCTCGTGCGGTACTTACCGCCAACTGCACCGTCGTCGCCTCCGGAATCGTCGGATGCCCCGATTGCGACAATAACGGCATTCTCGACGCGTGTGATATCGACTGCACCGCCTTTGATGGCCAATGCAATGTCATGGGCTGCGGCACCAGCGACGACTGCAACGTCAACGGCAGGCCGGACGAGTGCGAGACAGACCCGTGTCCGATCGTCGATTGCAACCTGAACGGCATTGACGACGCCTGCGATCTGGCCTGCGGCGCGCCGGGAGGCCCCTGTGACATTCCGGGGTGCGGTCAGTCAACCGACTGTAACACGAACGCGATTCCTGACGATTGCGAGTTGGATACCGACGCCGATGGAGTCATCAATGCTTGCGACAATTGCCCGATTGTCGCTAATCCCGGACAGGCCGACTGCGACAATGACGGTGTCGGCGACGCCTGCGTGATTGCCGATTGCCCGCCCGGAGACCCATCGTGCGCCGACTGCAACACGAACGGCATTCCTGACGAGTGCGAGACCAACCCATGTCTGGCCATGGATTGCAACCAGAATGGCATTGAAGACGCCTGCGATCTGGCCTGCGGTGCGCCGGGCGGACCTTGTGACGTCCCAGGCTGTGGTCAGTCAACTGACTGTAACACCAATGGAATCCCCGATAATTGCGAGCCCGATTCCGACGCCGATGGGATTATCGATGCGTGTGACAATTGTCCGGACACTCCGAACCCGGGCCAGCAAAACGGCGACACGGACCGCATAGGCGATGAATGCGATAACTGCCCATTCGTGAACAACAACAGCCAGGGCGACAGTGACCACGATCAAGTGGGCGACGCTTGCGACGCCTGCAACGGCTTCGATGACAGCCTGGATTGCAATGCAAACGGAATCGTGGACGGCTGTGAGTTGGCTGCGTGCCCTTCGGGAGACAATTCCTGCGCGGACTGCAATCGAAATGGCATTCCCGATGTTTGCGACATTACAAGCGGCTACGATCGAGATTGCTATCCGCTGGATGCACCCAATGGGATTCCCGATTCCTGCGATATCGAAGTCTGTCCCCCTGACAATGTCGATTGCCAGGACTGCAATAACAATCGCGTCCCCGACTCCTGCGACATCAGAGACGGTACATCAGAAGACATTCTCGACAATTTCGATCCGACGTGCGATCCTCAAGTGACTGACTGCTCCGACGGCATACCTGATGACTGCTTCTTCTGGAATCCAGACCCGCAGACCACCGACGGTCTCTGGAGCACTGCGGCCAATTGGAGCTTCAATCAGGTACCGAACAATCTCTTTGGAGGTAACTTCAGCGCCGTCATCGGCTCCACAGTAGTTCCGGCATTCTTGGACATCAATGTGGCCCTCGATTCACTTGTTGTGGCAATCAACGCCCAGGTGCAAGTGGGAGGGGGAGACCTGTCAATTGAGACCCCAAGCGGGATTACTAATAACGGACAGGTGGCGATCAGTAATAGCCACCGTGTCACGGCTGCCGCAAACATGATGCGATTGGATGGTCTAGCGGGCATCCTCCGCCTCGAAGACGCCGCCGCCGAGCTTGCCTCGGCGACGCCTGCCGATGTCATCGTCAACCGCAGCAACATCGTCGGACTTGGCCTGCTCACGGCCGCCCTCTTGAACCAGGGCGTCGTCGACGCCAACAGCAACGCGGGCTCGCTCATCATCGACGGGACGAACTCGGCGACGAACAACGCCATCTTCCGCGCCAGCACAGGCGGCACGCTCGACATCGCCCGCGACGTTGGCGGTACTGGCGACACCATTGCCCGCGGCGGCCGCGTGACGGTTCGGCCAAACACGGACGTCGCCGGCAGCTGCATCGACGTGCCGCCCGGCAGCGTGAGCTTCTTCGATGTCGGCGTGACGCCGGCGGGCGCCGCGACCTTCACCGCGATGGAGATGAACGTCACCGGGGGTATCGCCACCATCGCCAACGGCTCAACACTGACGGTCAACGGACCGGTCGTCATCTGTCCGGATACAGGCACAGACCCGATGGCCGTGGCCGAGCTGCACATCATCGGTTCAACGCTTAACGCGAACTCGCTAAGCATCTGTCCCGGCGGCGTTCTCACGGTCGCCAGCGAGATCAACCTTAAGGGCGACTTCTCAATCGGCATGAGAGACGGCACAGGCGAACGCTGGAGCTGGGGGCCCGGATCGACGTTGACGATGCTCGGCCCGCCCTCCGGAGGCCTGCCGTTCATGGTCTACCCGCTACCGGTCTACCTTGAAGCGCCAAGCACAGACATGGGCCCGGGCGCTGCCGGCGGCAACAACAACTTCAAGTTCGCCAACATCGTCGTCGCGCCAGGGATACGACTGCAATTGGTGGACCGTATCACCAACGGCAACTCAGGCCTTCGCGAGTCGATCTACTGCGACAACCTCACGCTGGGGGCCAACGCCGTCCTCGATCTGAACGGCGTGAAGCTCTACGTCAACGGCGTCGCCATCGGACCGGGCAACCCCAACCACGGCGGACGCATCGTCGATCGAGCCGGTCGAATCCCTGCACCAACGACGGCAACGCCAACGAGGTGATGGAATGACTGCGCAAGCACGACAGTGACGCATGCGAGTCCAATGCGCCGCGGCCAGGGAAGCGGCAATCCGCTGACACCGTTGCACCACGGTTGCTTGCCAGCTAAAGGGCAGATCGCCCTCAGGGCGGTGGAATCTTCTGCTCGGCCGCTCGTCCGCCGACGAACCCTTCGTCAATGCAGCCTCTTAAGAGCCTCGGCACGAGAGACAAGGTCCGCGCGAGCAGCGCTTGTGAGGCATGGCCAAGCCGCAAGCAACCGGGCAAGGAGAGGGTCATTCCCCGGCGAACAGGCAGTGTGTGCGCCGGATTCTGCGCCGCCAGACGCCGAGCTTTGCGAGTTTCCTAAGGAATTCGGCGGGTGTGCGAGTCCCTCATCGCCCAGTGACACACCATTCACATTCTCGGCTCGAACAAGAAC
>CAZCGF010000274.1:0-3229 GCA_964498115.1 uncultured Planctomycetaceae bacterium
GGCCGTCATCTCGGCGGTCGCGCCAAAGCCGGTCAACGTTCTGATGAACAAGAGCACGGGCCTGTCCGTCCAGGACCTTGCAGACATGGGCGCTCGCCGAATCAGCGTCGGTGCCGCCCTGGCCCGCGCCGCGTGGACCGGTTTCATGCGCGCCGCACGCCCGCTGGCCGAAAAAGGTAGCTTCGCCGGCATGGACCAGCTACTACCATTTTCGGAACTCAGTACGCTCATCGGCGGGTAAGGCCTGCGCAATTGCGTCGGCGCATCAACGAACGAGCTGAGCGATCGACAGCGTATTACCGTCCGGGTCCTTGAACCACGCCACCTTATCGCCGTTCCCGAATGTGGCGATGCAGCGTTCGTCCTGCATGCTCATCCACTCGAATCGCTCCAGCTTGACGCCCGCCTCGCTCAGTCGCAAAGCGCTGGCCTCAATATCGTCTACCCGCCACCCCAGTACCGTAAACTGCGGCGGCTCATAGCCCTTGGCCTTCTGCACGCGAATGCGCGTCCCGGCGGATTCGACGACGAGTGCGTAATCGTCCTCTTCGATAAAGCGAAGCCCGAGCGTGTCCACGTAAAAGGCCCGCGCTTTCGCCGCGTCATTCGTGGCCACAAATGCCATGATGCCGGCATCACCAAGCGGCCCCTGCCTCGCACATGCGCCGGGCAGCGCAAGGGCGGCAGAAATGACAATGAGCTTCGGCAGTCGCCAGGTCGACCTCTTGCGTGACGTCATGTTGTTTTTCATCGGCCCGCATCCTCATACTGCATGGCGCAGACGACATTCCCCTCGGTGTCCGCGAAGCGAATCATTGTCCCCACCGTCGGAATCGTCGCCTTGGGCATGAGTATCTTTCCGCCGTGCTTCTCCACCGACTTTTCGACAGCATCAACGCTCGGCACCGAGATCGTGCACTCAAATCCCGGCCCGCGCAGCATCACGCCCGGCACCACTTCAAACCGCTCCTGCAATGCCCCCAAAACCGGCCCACCCTTGCCGGGCCCGTCGGTGTGAATCAGATAGAACCCCGGAGGTCCGTAGGGTTGAAACCCCCAGCCGAAAACGCCCTCATAAAACCGTCGGGCACGCTGCAATTCATCCGCACTGATCGCGAAATGGGACAAATGATTGGCCATTGGCATTTCTCCTCGATTGACGGGATTGTGTTTCGAAGCAATTCGAGTCTATCCACTCGCAAGCTGGTGCGCCAAGTCGCTATAATGACTATATATGTCGATTATGCGCCAACGCCCGCTCACGCCGTCCGACGAGCGACACCTGGTCATCCGCTCGATGGTCGTGCAGTGCCACCCCGGAGTCCGAACAACCTCATCGACCCAGTCGTGGCATCGACTCGTCTGGGCCGAGGCCGGCGTCATGATCGTCCGCACCCCCGACGGCGTATGGACCACGCCGACCGCCAACGCCGTCTGGGTCCCGGCGGGAATTCGACACGAACTGGAGATGTGCGGCCACATCTCGCTCCGAATGTTGTACGTCCGCCCGTCGATCGCCCGGAGCCTCCCCAAGGCCTGCCGCGTGGTGGCGGTTAGCCCGCTCTTGCGACAGGTGATCGCGCGCATCGCCACGCTCAACGCAGTGGACCGGCGCGTCGATTGGCACGTCGCCCTCGCCAGGCTGGTCGTGTGCGAAGTGCTCGAAGGGGCCCGCGCCCCCCATGAGCTTGTCTGGCCGGAGGACCCGCGCGCGGCAAAGATCGCCAATCTGCTGCAAGCGGCCCCCGGCGATCGGCGTACCCTTCAGAGATTATGCAGAGGCCAGGGCGTCGGCCCGCGAACGGTCCAGCGACTCTTCCCGCAGCAGACCGGCCTCACCTTTGAAGAATGGCGATCGCGGCTTCGATTGCTTCACGCCATCCGCCTCCTTGCCGAGGGAAAGAAATCCGGCGACGTGGCCTACAGTTGCGGCTATCTGAGCCCCAGTGCATTTGTCGCGGCATTCCGACGCCTCGCAGGCGTCACGCCCGGCCAATTCTGCAAACAGAAGCAAGTCAGCGGAGGCGCGCCTCGCGCGAAATGAGTCAACGAGCCCTATTCCACGGGCAAGACACCCTCGAGTTGCCGCGTCGGTTAAAATGGGTTTTCGATTTCAGGATCACGCTTCGTCCGGGCCGATTTGTGACAGAGAGCGAGAAAACATGCGGAACAACCTGACGCAGTTCACCATCACCTGCGCCGTCTTCGTCTGCCTGACGATGTCGGCCGCCTCGGCACAGAATCGCAAAGAATCCGACACCGCAAACGACTTCATCGCCTCCGCCTACCAGCGCGCCGTCTTTATTCTCAATCTGAACCCATCTCCCTGGGACCAGGTCGCCCGCGAAGCAGAGAGAGTCGCCCGCAGCCTTTCGCAGTTTGACGAGCGCGCCTCAGCGGAGTTGCTCGCCGTCGTCCGTTCCGTCGAAACGGCCCGCGCAGTCCGTCAGCCCGATCCGCAGGATGCCGACCTGCCCGTGAATCCGGAAGAGTCGGAAATTGACATCATGCCGCAGGGCGAGGCAGCGCGCCAGGTGTTCGTCGCCATCACCCGCGCCACCGCCGCAATCATCATCCAAAGTCTCGATCGCGCGATGAAGGCAACAGACGCCGATCGATCCTCTCTGCTTCGCACCGCCCGTGACGCCTTCGACGGATTCACGCCCACGCTTCGCGCCTGCGATCCCAAGGCCCTGTCCCAACTCGAATCCGCCTGGCGCGACCTCATGCCGACCGAAGGTTCAACCGCGCCGGCAATCGCCGCAGACAAGCAAGCCGCACACGCCGCATTCATCCGCGCATACTTCCAGGACCATTTCAGCCCCGCCTACACCGTCTCCAACGTGCCGCACCTCGCGCCGGTTCCCACAGCCAGTCCGACCCTCTTAAGCCGCGAGGCTCATTCCGTCTCGCTTCCACCCAGCAGCAGGGTCAGTCGCCCGATGCCCCGGCCACGCCAACTGCTCAACAGCGTCGAGCGCGGCGCGCTGGAGCGCGACATGGTCCTCAGTTCCCTCGGCGCGGCGGCCTTCAATAACCCGCTCATCTTCGGCGAGCCGGCCCGCACCCTTCGCGTCAGTTGCAACACCTGCCACGAAAAAAGCGGCAACAATCCCGGCTTCTTCATCCCCGGCCTCTCTTCGCGACCCGGCAATGTCGACGTGTCCAACAGCTTCTTCGCCCCGCACGGCAACAACGCCGTCTTCGACCCCCTCGACATTCCCGACCT
>CAZCGF010000274.1:3329-4567 GCA_964498115.1 uncultured Planctomycetaceae bacterium
TTTAAGCAATTCAACGATCGCAGCTGCGCCACATGCCACATCCCCTCAGCCAATTTCCTCGACCATCAGCGCCACGACATCGGCACTGTCGAAGGCGCTTCCGAGTTCTCCCGCGATCGGTCACTCGACACGCCCACGCTCCTCGGCGCCGCCGTCACCGCCCCCTATTTCCACGATGGGAGTCAGCCGACCCTTTCGGCCGTCGTTGAATGGTTTAATCTTCGCCATGCCTTGGGCCTCACCGATGCCGAGGCGGCCGATCTCACCTCCTATCTCGCGACAATCGGCAACGGCATTCACGCCCACGAAGTCGGCGATCAGTTCCTCCTCGAAGACATGGAGGACCAGGACTCATTCCTCGCGGCCTACGAGTTTCTCGAGTCAAAATCGAAATGGGGATTGATCGAAGACCTCTTCGGCGGAATCGGCATGGAGGTGCGCCGCCAGGTGCCCCTCGCGCAAAACCCACAAGGAGCAAAGATGCTGGCCCAGCTCGCAAACCAGATGGACGAGGCCGCGCGAAACGCAAATCGCGAGGACCGCGATCTCGTCAGGAAAAACGTCCGCGACTGGCGCGAGCTATCCCGCCAGTCGAAGTTCAGCCTTCCCTGATCTCCGATGCAGCCGCCCGCAGCCTGCGCCGGCGGCGAAGCATGATCGCGACCTGTTGCCTTGTTGGCGACATGTTTCATTTGAACGGATAATGACAATCATGCCTCCCCATCCTTTTCCGATTGAGTGCCTCACGCCGCCGGTCAATGACGACGACCTCCGCGCCCTCGCCCGGCTTCTTTCGCAGACCGTCGCATCCGGCGAGGCGGTGAGTTTCCTGGCGCCGCTGACCATCGAAGCCGCCGAAGCGTGGTGGCGATCGACGATCAACTGCGCTCACCCCCGCGCCGTCTTTCTTGTTGCCCGCAATGAAGGCCGAATCGTCGGCACCGTTCAGCTCCACCCCGCCTGGGCCCCCAACCAGCCGCACCGCGCCGAAGTGGTTAAGCTGCTCGTCGATCAATCCGTGCGCCGCGCCGGCCTCGGCACGGCCCTGATGCACGCCGTCGAAGACGCCGCCCGCGCCGCCGGCCTCACCCTCCTCACCCTCGATGCCAAACGCGGCGGCGCCGCCGAGCGCCTGTATCGAAGGCTCGGCTGGACCCACGTCGGCACAATTCCCCGCTTCGCCATCGACCCCGACGGCAAGACCCCGCACGACGCGGTGATCTTCTTCAAGGAACTCA
>CAZCGF010000275.1:0-4550 GCA_964498115.1 uncultured Planctomycetaceae bacterium
AACCAGCGGAGAAGGCAGACATAAGTGCTTGTGAGATCAGCTTAAACGGTTCGTTGCGGCATTATATGAAGGGGCATCGGGAGAGTCAATCAATGGGGGCTCGGATGCGGGTTGTCCCCTTGCGCAGGGCGTCGCCCCGGAAACTCGAGCACGTCGAATCGGGAAGGGAAAAAGGCGGCATCTGCAAAACGGCGTGTCATGCGGGCTCACCGGTAGGCGCATCATCAAGGGGCTGCAACTTGGAGACCGTCAGCGTCACGACGCCGAACGCGTCTTCCACCAGTCCGCTCACGACATAGGCACGGTTGGGCGCGAGGAGCTGATAGCAGCGTCGATAGACGTTCGGAAACAGCGTGGCGTCGTAGAGAGCCGTCGTGTCTTCGAGTGTGATGAATTCCATAGCCTGACCGGTTTTCGTCTCCACCGGCTTTTCCGTGACGAGCCATCCCACCATCGTGATCCGGCGGCCGATGTAGCGAGACATGTGCGATGCCGGAATCGGCTTGAGCCGCTCGATTCGGTCGCGATAGAGGGTCAACGGGTGGCGGCTCGCGAGAAAGCCGAGCGACTCGATCTCATGGGCCAGCTTGCGTGTTTCCGCATAGTCTTCGGGGACCGGAAGCGGACCGATGCGGGCGTCTTTTTCCGCATACAATCGCCAAAGCAACGCAGGCCTCGTCAACTCTCCGGCCAGGGAATCGCAGCAGCCGGCGCGGATCAACACCCTGGCTTGCGCCGGTTCCGGATCGATGCGCGTTTGAAAGTCTTGGAATGAGCGGTAAGGACCAGCTCGTGTCCGCTCTTCCACGATGCGTCGGCCGAGCGCTTCGGGAAGCTTCTTCACCTGCATCAAGCCGATCCGCAAGCGATCACCTTCGCCGCGATAGGCCCAATCGCTGGCGTTCACGTCCGGCGGCAGGATCGCGAGCCCCATGCGGCGCGCTTCGGAGATGTAGGCGAAGGTCGAATAGAACCCGCCCTGGTTGCTGATGACGGAGGCGATGAATTCCGCCGGATAATGGGCGCGCAGGTAGGCGGACTTGAAGGAGACCTGGGCATAGCTGGCCGAATGGGGTTTGCAAAAACTGTAGCCGGCAAAGCTCATGATCATCGCCCAGATCTTGGCGATCGACTCCGGCGAAGCGCCGTTTCGTGCGGCACCGCGGCAAAACTGATGGTAGTAATCCCGCAACTGTCGCTGTTTGTGCTTCTTGCTGATGACTTTCCGCAACTGATCGGCGTCTTCCAGCGAAAAATCGGCCAAGGCCATGGCCACCTTCGTCACGTCTTCCTGATAGACCATGATACCGTGGGTTTCCTGCAGGATGGCTTCCATCCGGGGATGCAGCGGCTCGTAAGGCAACCCGTGCGCTCGCCGAACGAAGTCATGGACGAATACGATGGCCGCGGGTCGCACGAGCGATGAGACCATCACGAGATACTCGAAGACATCGAGCGCGGCGTGGCGCGCGGTCGGCAGGTTCTTCCACAGTTTTCGAAGCAGGAGTCGCGTCGCCGGTGATTCGATATAGAAACAGCCGATCGTGTCGCCGCGCCGGATCGCGTCCTGGGTCGCGCCATCCGACAGCGGGTCCCAATTGACATAGTCGATCTCGCGGCCGGTGTGCCGGGCGATGGCGGCCAGGGCGTCGCGAATGACTGCGAGTGAGCGATTGCCTAAGAGGTCGATCTTGACCAAGCCCGCCTCTTCCGTTTGATCCTTTTCCCATTGGATGACCGGGAGCTTCTTGGCCGTAAATTCAACCGGCACATAGCGCCGGATTTCATCCGGCACGATCACGATGCCGCCGCAGTGCATGGAAAGATGGCGGAAGTGGTTCTGTGCCCGTAGCGCCTGCCGGAGTATGTCGGGCCAAGGCGCCTGCAACCGCAGCGTCTGCGTGAGCCGGCTGAGCCATTGTTCCGCGTTTGGCGGGATGGGAACGCTCAGCATCGCCTGCCGGCGACAGACCCGCGCGGACATCGCGCCGATTTCTTCCGTCGGGATGCCATAGACCTTCGCCGTTTCGCGGATGGCCGCGCGAACGCCCAAGCTGTTCTGATTCGCAACCATCGCCGCCTGACGCTCGCCGTACTGACGGAACACCCAATTCAGGATGTCGTCGCGTTCGTCCCAGGGAAAATCGATATCGATGTCGGGCGGATCTTTCCGGCCTGGATTTAAAAACCGACCGAAGAAGAGATGATGTTTGATGGGGTCTACATGTGTAATCTTCAGGCAGTAGGACACGATCGACGCCGCCACCGAGCCGCGGCCGCAGGTGCGCGGCGCCTGCCGGACGATTTCTTCCACGACGAGAAAATACGACGCGAAGCATTTCGCCCTGATGATCGCGAGTTCATCCTCGATGCGTGTGCGGATGATCGGCGTCAGCGTCCCATATCGTTCCTGCGCGCCGCTATAGGTCTTCTCCTTGAGCGCCCCAAAGGCCTCGTCATCGCTGAACCGGCGAAAGGCGGGAAAGATCGTGTCGTGGAACCGCCAGTCACTATGGCAGGCTTGGGCGATGCGCACGCTGTTCTCCAGCGCCTCGGGAACATGCGGCAGTTCAGCCGCCATGCGGGCTGGCGAGATGAGCCATCGGCGAGGGCTGCAACAGGCCTCCTCCGGCAGCCGTGAGAGGGTGGTATTGAGCGCAATGGCGCGTAACAGACGATGCGTCGAAAAGTCGTCCGCCCGGGCAAAGTACACGCGATTGGTGGCAACGGGCGGCAGACCGAGGCGGCGGCTGAGTTGCAGCGTCGCGTGCATGGCAGGCCCCGGCGTCAATTCGACATAGAGGTCCTGCCGGTCATCCGTGGCCCAGCTTGTCAGAGCGACGGCATCGTCGGTCGCGACAATTAATCCGCCGCGATAACGTGCCACGGCCTCGATGAACGTGAACGACGGTTCGCAATGCCGCTCGGAGAGCAGGCGGCACAGGTTGGCATAACCGGCTGGAGTTTTGACCAACAGCAGAGCGCGGTGGTCGATGGTCGTCAATTCAGCGCCGAGGATCGGACGGATGCCCTCCTGCTTCGCCTGTTCGAGGAATCTGACGGCGCCGTAGAGCCCGTTCGTATCAGTCACGGCCATGGTCCGGAGTCCTTGCCGTCGGGTCGTCACACACAGCTCTTCCAGCGACGACACGCCGCGCATGGCCGAGTAGTCCGAATGCACGTGCAGGTGTACGAACGGAACGGTGGTCATCGCAAGGTTCTTCCCCACGACACAGCCTGGTCGCCGAATTTTTCACGAATCCTATCGAGGGCAAGGAAGAGCCGATGCGCCGCCGGTTCCGCTTGAGTGACCGATTCGTCGAAGAGCACCAGTTGCTCGACCGGCGGCTCCAGGCGATCGGCCCGCAGTATGATTCGCCGGAGCCGGACCCGGCGTCGGAAACATCGCGCAAGCAGCTGCTCCAGCACCGGCTGAAGATCGGTTTCCCAGCAGGTGCCGTGCGGCATGGTTTGCTGCGCCGCCTGTTCTGCCTGGTCGCTGTGCCGGATGGCGAGCGAGAGACGCCGGCACACCCGCCGTTGTTGTCGGAGCAGCCCGCAGATTCGCTCCAGTAATCCGTACAGCTGTCCTCGAATAAGGTCATAGTCGATGTCGTCAGGATCGAGGGTGAGGGATTGCTCGATCGCCGGTTGTTCGATCGGCGGACGCACGGGCGAGGGGTCGATTCCCAGGGCCCAATCGTGCAACAGGCCGGCGGCTGTTCCAAATACTGATTCCAGTTGGTCCAGTGGCACGTCGGCAATCGACCCCAAGGTTCGGAGGTTCAGATCGTCCAGTCGACAAAGAAGGCGCGAGGCCTGCGTCCGATTGAGCCCCGGCAGCAGCGTGGCCGGGAGAGGCGCGAGGAATTGCGGTTCCGACCCGGGATCGATCGAGAGCAGCCGGGACGGTTGCTCCAGCGTCGTCGCTGCGAGCTGAGACACCAACTTGTTCGCGGCCAGCCCCATCATGCTGGGCCATCCCCATTTGACCGTCAGTTCACGTTCAAGGCGGGCGGCCGTATCGACCGGATGACCGAGCAGCCGTTGTGTGCCGGTCAGATCCAGAAACAGCGAGCCGGGACGAATCGACTCCCCTTTCGGCGCAAAGGACAGGATGGCCTGTTGGAGGTCGCCATGCGCCGACCGCACCAGCGCCGGGTCCGGCGGTACCACGCGGATGCTCGGGCATAATCGGCGCGCCAGTTCCACAGTCATGCCGGCATGAATGCCTTCCTGCGCGGCTTCCCACGATACTTCCTGCACCAGTGCGCGACGCGTATGGACCGGCGCCAGGACTACCGGTCTCTTGCGCAACGAAGCCTCGCGGGTCTGCGCGAGCGCGATCCCGAAGGATGGAATCTGGAGACAGAGGATGTGGCGCTCCATGGGAGCATTGTAAATGTAACCGATGGTTACATTCAAAGGGGCGGATTGTTCGGTAGCAGGGCCTGGAAGTTCAGGAAATGTTTACGGTTTTGCGTTCTCTGCCGGAGGTTCGCCGGATGCCGGTGAGCAATTCATTCCGGCGAAGGGATTCAGCGGGTTGA
>CAZCGF010000276.1:0-4547 GCA_964498115.1 uncultured Planctomycetaceae bacterium
CCTGACTTCAGCTACTCCCGTCCCCAGGGTGAACCGCAGATGCTCAAGGCCCTCCCTCGGGAACGCCCCACCGTCCCGCAGGTCCGCTTCGGCAACTTTCGGCCCTTTAACGAAATCGACAATTTCATCCTCGCGCGCATCAAGGCGGAGAAGGTCAAACCTGCGAAGCTCTGCGATGACTGGGACTTCGCGCGCCGCGCCAGCCTTGATCTGGTCGGTCTCATCCCCACCGCCACCGACCTCGAGCGATACTTCAAGTGGAACGAGAAGGAGCGACGCTCCAAATGGGTTGATTTTCTACTCAGGCAGCCGCAGTACGCGGATCATTGGACCATTTTCTGGGGCGACCTCCTGCGAGAGCGTGATCGCGTCCGCGGTGCACCCAATGGCGCCCTGAAGCGTTTCATCCACCGCAGCCTCATCGAAAACCGCCCTTACAATCAGTGGGTTCAGGATCTCATCACCGCCCAGGGCCCGGCCGACGAAAATGACGCGGCCGCCTACATCCTCAGAGACCGGGGAGACCCCGATGTCCTGACCGTCTCCGTCACCCAGAGTCTCCTGGGTATCCAGCTCAAGTGCGCTCAATGCCACGACCACCCCACCGAATGGTGGACGCAAAAGCAGTTCCAGGGAATGGCAGGATTCTGGCATGGCAGCCGTCCGCGACCCTACCGTACCGAGGAAGTACGCGTCGGCGACCGGGTCATCCCGATGCCCATCTTCCGACTGGAGGACCGCGAGCGCCGGGCCGACGGCACCTACATCACCGGGGCCACCTCGGATCTCGGCCGAGGTCGAAGGGCCCTCGCTGATCTCATCACTCGGCGCGATGACCCCTTCTTCGCGCGAGTCGCCGTAAACAGACTCTGGAACAAACTCATGGGCGCCGGCCTTGTGATGCCGGTCGATAACTTCAGCGCACTCAATCCGCCTTCTCATCCCGAATTGCTCGACTGGTTGGCCCTTGAGTTTGTCGACCACAACTATGACCTCAGGTACATTCTTCGATCGATCGCCACCTCGCGGACCTATCAGCAGATGTCTGCACGCAAGGTGCCGAAACTCGTCAGGAAGGTCTCGGACAACGGCGACGAATCCGCTCGCGCCCCCGGCGCCCTGTTTGAGTTCATGCCGCTTCGTCGGATGAGCGCCGAGCAGATTCAGGACTCGATCCTCGCCGCCACCGGCCGATACCGAAGTCAGAACTGGCTTCGCGCGTCCATCCTCAAGCCGTACCCTCCACCGCCGCGCGACTTTCTCACTGTCTTTGGCGTCTCCGACCGCGAGACGTTATTGCCCCGCCCCACCACCGGCAGTGTCCAGCAGTCGCTCACACTCATGAACGGCGACTTTGTCAGCGCGGCCATCCGCATCCACCCCGATCATCCGCTCGTCTACTGGGATCGACAAAGCAGCCTCACAAGCGCGCAGCTCGTTGACGCACTCTTTGCCCAATTCCTCACGCGATTGCCGACGATGAGGGAAAGACAATGGGCGGTGAATTATGTCGGTTATGGTCAATATGAATGGGCATGGGAAGACTTGCAGTGGGCCCTGATCAACACCCGGGAGTTTCAGTACATTCGTTAACGCCATTGGGAAGCGTGCATCCATGAATTCATGCCGGGGCTGTGACAGCTACCAACGAATGACCCGCCGCCAGTGGCTGCGCTCCGCTGTCGGGGCCGCCGGCGGCGCAACCTTCCTCGGCCTTCTCGACCCGCGCATCCTCTACGCCGCACCGAAGAAAAAGCCCGACCGCGCCCAATCGGTCATTCTCCTCTGGATGGGCGGCGGCATGAGTCATCTCGACACCTTCGACCCTCATCCCGGCTCAGATTTTGGAGGCCCCTTCGAGGGCATCAAGACGACCGCCGACGGCGTCGTCATCTCTCAGCATCTCCCGCGGATCGCGAGTCAGTTCAAGCATCTCTCCCTCATTCGCAGCATGACGAGTAACGAATTCGATCATGACCGTGCGACGTATCTCATGCACACCGGCTATCAGGTGTTGCCGAGCATGAAGCACTCGACCCTCGGTTCCATCACCGCCAAGTATCTCGGCCCTTCGCCGCGCGATGCGAATCTGCCGCCGTATGTCTCGATCGGCATCGACTGGGCCGCGGGTTATCTGGGGCCGAAGTTCGCCCCCTATTACGTCGGCGCGGCGGAACGCGCCAACGAAAACCTCGTGGTTCCGCAGGGCGTCGGCGAACGCCGGTTCAACGACCGGTTGAAGCTGCTCAGTGAGTTCGACCGCAGCTTCCGGGCGAAGTACCCCCGCCACCCTGTTCTCGAAGGCTTCGCCGAGCACTACAACGCCGCCCTGCTCATGATGCGGCCGCGCACCGCGAAGGTGTTCGACCTCGACGCCGAGCCTGACGCCGTGCGCGCTGCGTACGGCGAGACATCCGGCTTCGGGCAGGGTTGCCTGCTGGCGCGACGACTGGTGCAGTCCGGCGTACGCTTTATCGAGGTTGCCCTTCCGGGCTGGGACACGCATCAGGACAACTTTGAAACGGTCAAGGCCAAGAGCGGCGAGTTGGACGTTGCCGTTTCCTCGCTTATCGAGGACCTTCGCGCCAAGGACCTTTGGGACCAGACCATTGTCATCCTCACCAGCGAGTTCGGCCGGACGCCGAACATCAACGGCAACCAGGGCCGCGATCACTGGCCGCGCGTCTGGAGCACCGTCATCGGCGGCGGCGGGCTTGTCGCCGGCCAGGTCATCGGGGCGAGCGATCGGGGCCATGAAGTGGCCGACCGGCCGATCCGCGTGGGCGAGCTGCACGCCACCATCTGCCAGGCACTCGACATCGACTGGACCAAGTCAAACAAGTCCTCAGAGGGGCGGCCGTTTCGCGTGGTTAATGACCACTCGGCCGCACCTATCGCGGAGTTATTCGCCTGAGCCTGGCTCAAGATTGCCGCCTCCTCTTGTCCATTCCACCCGGCTGTCGCCAACACCCTCCCCCCGCTATTATCCTGCGTCCGCTGCCGCGTCCGCGGCGGCATGAATCTTGCACCGGGTATTGATGTGACCGACGAACTTGCCAAGCTCACTCTTGCCGCCCTTTCGATCGGGTTCTTCCATACCCTGCTCGGACCGGATCACTATGTCCCCTTTGTCGCGATGGCCCGTATCGGGCGATGGTCGCTGCCGAAGACGATTGTAGTCACCATGCTTTGCGGGATCGGGCATGTTGGCAGCTCGGTGATCCTGGGGCTGATCGGGGTAGCGGCGGGCGTGGCGGTGTTCAAGCTGGAGACGATTGAGGCGGCGCGGGGGTCGATCGCGGGGTGGATGCTGCTGGCGTTCGGGCTGGCTTACTTCGTGTGGGGAATCTGGCGGGCGATTCGCAACCGGCCGCATACACACCTTCATGCCCATGAGAACGGCACGGTCCATGCGCACTCGCACACTCACGTATCCGAACACGTTCACGTTCACGGCGCGCACGGGCACGAACATGCAGGCGGCGGGTCGATGACGCCGTGGCTGCTGTTTACCATCTTTCTGTTCGGGCCGTGCGAGCCGCTGATTCCGCTCTTGATGTATCCGGCGGCGAAGGCGAGCGTGTTCGGCGTCGTATGGATCACGGCCGTTTTTGCGATGGTGACGATCTGCACCATGACGGCGGTCGTGGTGGCGATGCACATGGGCATTTCATTTGTGCGGCTCGGGCGGGTCGAGCGATACGGTCATGCGGTAGCCGGGCTCGTCATTCTGGTGTGCGGGGCCGCCGTGAAGATGGGCCTTTAGCGGAGAGTGCAACGTTGTTTGCACCGGCGATTCGCATGCCGGGCCGCGGGGCGTTTTTCAAGGCAACCCATGCCCTTTGATCGGTCTTGCTGATGCGCATCGGCCGGATGGCGATGACGGCCTTCAGCCAGACGAGGGTGGCGAATCTGACCCAGTCCGCCGCGTCACTATAAAACGCGGGCTCGGCGTGGATGAGTCGATCGTGCGACTTCACCCATCGGACGAGATCGGCGCCGGAGTCGGACGTCCGGGACTCGGCGCGCTCCACGACGGCGACGGCCAGGACGGGGCCGGACGACAGCTTGAACCAGAGCAGGTCGCCCTCGGCGACGGCCTGGTAGGGAGCGCGGCGGATGGCGGAGAGCCGGCACTCGATACGCTTGTGACCTGAAAGCAGCAGCTTCAGGTATTGCTCGCGCACAACGACCAAATGATGCTGCATCCGTGCAACTCCGGTCTTCGCCTCCGGCGAGGACCCCTCCTACCTATCACCATCTCGATCCTACTCGTCGCCCTTGGCCACTTCGTCGAGGTATTTCTGGAACTCGCCCATCTTGTAGGAGATGAAGCAAAAGGCGTGATGCAGGGTGAGCCATTCGATGTCTGTCTCATCGCCTTCGGCCTCGTGGCGGAGCTCGTTGAGTTTAGCGAGTAATTTTTCGGCTTTCATGGTCTGTTTCGTCCTGTAGAGGGCGTCGGTGGATTTCTTGTCGCCTGTGCGGAAGTATCGCGGATCGAGCGGGTCGCGCCAACGGCCGGAAAAGGGGTCGGACGCGCGTAA
>CAZCGF010000277.1:0-4467 GCA_964498115.1 uncultured Planctomycetaceae bacterium
CCCGTTACGCGGTAGTCGATGCCGCCGTTTTTCCACCAGGCGTTTGCATCCAGATGAAAACCGGTCAAGAGGTCGCCGGACATGGCGGGGCTGCCCGGCCAGACTTTGTCGGGCCTGCGCCGGATGGGGCGCGAGATGGTCTCTTCCACGAAGCGCATGGGCAGGGGCAGCGAGCCGCAGCGAATCTTCCCGGCGGTGAAGATGATGTCGCCGGCCGCGTAGCGCGCCAGGATTTCCAGCGAGACGACGACGCGCATGCCCGCTAGCCGGTAGCGGCCGGCGATGGTGATGCGGCCGTCGTCGAAGGCGACGAAGGGGTCGTCGAGCATCGGCGGCAGGAGCTGGTCGATGAGGGGATAAATCTCCCGGCGCATGGAGATCCAGCGGTTCACATCGCCTGCATGAAGATGATACGTAAAAGGGTCGCCGGGGCCGCGGACGCTTTCGGTGAAGGCCTGCTCGGCGGCGACGAGGTTGTTTCGCACGAGCTGGCGCTCCTCGGGGGCGATGACCGGCGGGCGATACCACCCGGGCGTCCGTACCGCAAGGAAGATGGTGATGAGCAGGGGCAGGCCGACGACGAGGCCTGCGGCGATGAGCGCGCGACGTTTCGCTGAAAATCGTCGCGAGAGGCCCGGCTGCTCGATCTTTGCGGGTTCATCAATCACGTCGCAAGCAGAACGCGGGGCTTGGGGGCATGTCAAGGTCCAAATAAGGCATGGCGGCTTTGGCGGGCGGGCTGGATGGAGGCGGCGAAAATATCGGCCCGATTGACCGACGAAACCGCGACTACATAGAATCAGACACGGTACACTCCCTGGGCGGACCCAATGGGCTGCTCGATTTCCTGTAGGCAGCGGCAGCCTGGCCGTAAACCGGTAACCCGCCCATGAATCGAAGTCTCGGCGTTGTTATTACCCTTGTTTGGCTGGCGGCCATGACGGCGCTGGTGCGGCGGGACGTTCTGCCGTACTGGACGGCGAAGGACGCGCCGAATCAGCTCACGCGCGACGGCAAGTATCAGTGCGGCATCGCGAACAGCGCGGGAAAGCGAATCGGCACGACGTTCGTCACGACCACGCCGGGCCCCCAACTGACCACGGTACATAGCGCGACGGACCTGGACCTGTCGGCGCTGGCCTCATACCTGCCGACGCGGGGGCGACTCTTAATCGATACCGACCTGACCTACGAACCGGATGGGAGGCTCTTTCGCTTTGCCTTCTATCTGCATGGCGCGGCGGTGCCGATCTCGGTGATCGGCGAGCGAATCGGGCACGACTACGCGTGCACGGCGACGATCGGCGGCACGACGACGGTGATCCCGCTCGACTGGCGCGTCAGCGAAGGGCTGGGGGAGATGCTTCGGCCGTTCACGCATCTGGAGGGGCTCCATGTGGGGCAGCGCTGGCGGCTTCGACTGCTGGACCCGCTGGCGGTCCTCAAGGGCGGCGATATTGAATTCAAGAACCAGCTCGTGACCGTCACCGGCAGGGAGACCATCGAGTCGCGCGGCGAGCCGGTTGAGTGTTTCCGTATAGAAACGGAAGGCACCATCGCGTGGGCGGACGACTCCGGACGGGTGGTTCGGCAGGAAGTGCTGATCCCCCTGCTCGGGAAGTGGGTGCTGACGGACGAGGCGTTCGATCTGGAGTCGTTTCGAGCCGCCGCCGCGACCAGCCGCGCAAAAGAGCCGCCCTCAAAGGACGAACAGGGCGTGAAGGATCATCGCTGAAACGGAGCCGATGCATCGCATGGCGATCAGACTCGACAATGTCACCAAGTGTTACGGCCGGCTGCGGGCGGTCGACGGCGTGAGCCTGACGGTCAACCCCGGTGAGGTCTTCGCCTTTCTCGGGCCCAACGGCGCGGGCAAGACGACGACGATCAAGATGCTGACCGGCCTGCTGCTGCCGGACTCGGGAACGGTTGAGGTCTGCGGGCTTCCGATGTCGATGGATGCGCAGGAGGCGAAGTCCAGACTCGCCTATGTGCCGGATCAGCCGTACCTGTACGAAAAGTTGTCGGCGCGGGAGTTTCTGCATTTCGTGGGGCGGATGTACGGGCTCGATCCCGCGACGATCGAGCTTCGCAGCAGTCGTTACATGGCCCGGCTCCAGGTGACCGGTTTCGCCGATCAACTGGCGGAGAGCTACTCGCACGGCATGAAGCAGCGGGTCGTCCTCGCCGCGGCGCTGTTGCACGAGCCGAAGGTGCTGATTGTCGACGAGCCGATGGTGGGCCTCGACCCGCGGACGGTTCGGACAGTGAAGGAGCTGTTTCGCGAGCGCGCCGACGCCGGGCTGACCGTGTTCATGTCCACGCATACGCTGGACGTTGCCGAGGCCATCGCCGACCGCATCGCCATCATCAATCACGGGCGCATCGTCGCCTGCGGCACGCTCGAGGAGCTGAAGGCCCGGGCGAAGCGCGAGCACCGGCTCGAGGACATCTTCCTGGAACTGACGCAGCCCGATCCAGACGCCGAGGCAGCGCGCAACTCGGTCAACGCGGCCTGAGGTCTTAGACGGAAATGACGCAAGTCCCGGCAAGCCTGGCCCCCCACCTGACCGGCGATGCCCTTGCGCCGCGCGGCGGCGGATTCTCGCTGCTGCTGAGGCTGAAGCTGCGGCTCTTGAGGAATCGCGTTCTGCAACTGGCCGATCAGTCGCCGCTGCGGCTGATGCTGGTCGTGCTTTTCATGGCGGTGATCTGGGGGTCGCTGTACGCGGTCTTCGACTACGTGTTTACTTTCATGCGGCGATTCGAGCAGCAGGCCGTGATCGCCATTCCGCTCGTCTTTCACATTTTTGTGCTGGCGATGACCGTGCTGCTTTCGTTCTCGGCGGCGGTCCTTGTCTATAGCGCGTTGTACAGCCGCGCCGAGCCCTCGTTTCTGCTGGCCGCGCCGACGCATCCGCGACACGTCGTCACGATCATGTATCTGGAGGCGCTCTTCTTCGCGAGTTGGTCGCTGCTGCTGCTCGGCTTGCCGCTGATGATGGCCATCGGCAACGTGCTGGGGCTGCCGTGGCATTTTTATCTGATCTTCTCGCTGTCGCTGATCGGGTTCGTTCCAATTCCCGGCGCGATCGGGTTGGTTGCGGCGACCGTCGTGGCGATCTGGCTGCCGCGCGTCGCGGCGCGGACGCTGATCTATGCCGCCGGGCTGATGCTGCTTGCCCTGGTGCTTTGGTGGGGGCGACTGTGGACGCTTTCGGCGGCGAACTCCGGCGAGTGGTTGCAGGATTTCCTCGGCGAAATGGAATACCTCAGAGGCGCTCTGCTGCCCTCGACGTGGGTGACCAATGCCATTCGCTTCAGCATCGACAGCCGGCTCGACGATGCGATGTTCTATCTCGGAGTGATCTCTTCCACCGGTTTGTTCTTCAGTTGGGCGGCGGTGACGCTGGTCGGACGACTGCTGCCGCCGGCCTTTGCCGGGGCCCAAAGCGGCGGTGAGCGATCGCGGCGCATCCAGGGCCGGGCGAGCCTGTGGATGACGCAACTGCTGTTCTTCTACCTGCCCTCTCGAAGCCGCATGCTGGTGCTCAAGGACGTGCGCAACTTCCTGCGCGACCCGGCCCAGTGGTCGCAGTTGGCGATTCTCTTTGGCCTTCTCTCGCTGTACCTGTTGTATCTGCCGCGCTCGCGGCCGGAGGGGTTCAACCTCCAGTGGCAGGCCCTGATCTGCTTTCTTAATCAGGGGGCAGTGACGCTCATCCTTTCGACCTTCACGAGTCGATTTGTCTTTCCGATGGTTTCGATGGAGGGCCGGCAGATGTGGCTGGTCGGCCTGTGGCCCATGCAGCGGGCGTCGGTGATGTGGGCCAAGCTGACCTATGCGTTGACCATTTGCGGTTTCGCGGCGGTGACGGTGACGATCCTGTCCATCCGTGCGCTGCAACTGCCCCCCACTCTTGCCGCGGTTCAGGCGGGCTCGACCTTTGCCGTCTGCGTGGGACTTTGCGGCATGGCGATCGGCCTGGGCGCGAGACTGCCGAGCTACAACGAATCGAGTGCCGGGCGAGTGGCATCCGGCCTGGGCGGCACGGTGAATCTGATCGCGTCGGTCGCCCTGGTGACGCTGTGCCTTGCCCTTGTCGGGTGGATCTGCCTGCGGATGGTCGGCCAGGGCGATTTGAATCGGCTCGACGGGGTCGGCATGGCCCTGTTCGGCGGTGTGCTGTTCATCGGCCTGGGCGCTGGCTCGACGGCGATGCGCATCGGCATCAGGGCATTTCAGCGGGCAGAGTTCTGACGACGACGGGCCGAGCCTGCCTTCTCATTTAAGCTTGGAAAATCATTCCCCCCGGCGGGATGATTCGCCCGCAATTGACCCCCTGACAGACAAATAAGACAATGCAGGCGGAATCAATCGTCAGGGAATCCATCCAGGTTTGGAGGAGGCGGTCATGCACTTCGACACGATTATCACCAACGGAACAGTCGTCAACGCGAACAAGA
>CAZCGF010000278.1:0-4432 GCA_964498115.1 uncultured Planctomycetaceae bacterium
AGCGTGGGCATCGCGAGCGCTGCTGTCCTGGAAATCTGGCCGTTGACGACTTGGTTTTGGGCGGTCGGCATAGTTCTGGTCCTTTGGTCGATGAACGATCACCCGATGCGCATTGGTGCGGGCTTCTTTTCTTGGCGCATGTCATTCAACAGAGTCGAAGCGCTCATGTTCTCAACCGGTATTGTTCTGATTGTCGTGCCTTTGCTTGTCATAATTGTCGAGACGTGGTTCCTCGCACCGGCATGATGGCTAACAACATGTTGGTGCGGACCGTGAATCATTGCGGTCCCTCTGTGCTCGCAATGGATTGCGTGCTCGCCAGGGCGCAATGGCGGCAGTGGTCGGCCGCTCAACTCGGTCGTTAGGCGGCTTAGAAATGCGTCGAATTGTGGAGCAACGTAATTCAATGCGGGACACGATGCAGGCCTATGTGATAAGCGAGCCCGGAGGCCCGGAAAGGCTGGAGCTCAAGGAAATTCCGCGCCCGTCGCCACGGGATGGATGGGTCCTAATTAGAAACCGGGCCTTTGGACTCAACCGTTCAGAATGGTTCACGCGGCGCGGGGAATCGCCTTCGGTACAGTTCCCGCGTGTGCTTGGCATCGAGTGCGCCGGTGAAGTCGTCGCCGCGCCCGGTTCTGACTTGCCGGCTGGACAGCGCGTCGTTGCAATGATGGGGGGAATGGGGCGGCAGTTTGACGGGTCTTACGCTGAATACGTGCTGGTGCCGCAGCAGAATGTATTTCCAATACAGACACAATTGGAGTGGAAGCGCCTCGCAGCTCTGCCCGAGATGCTTCAGACTGTTCACGGTTCACTCCACGTAGGACTGGAAATTGAGCGGGCGACGAACATTCTTGTGCGAGGCGCGACTTCGTCCATCGGATTTGCGGCCATCTCACTCGCCCGATCGGCAGGCCTCGAAGTCACCGCCACCACGCGAAACCCGGCCAAGGCCGACGAGCTCAATGCCGCTGGCGCCACCCATGTCATCGTCGACGACGGAGTGATAGCAGACAAGGCCCGCGCCATCTACTCGGATGGCTATGACCGCGTCCTGGAACTCATCGGCACGACAACTTTGCTCGATTCGCTGCAGGCGGCGCGCCGGGGCGGCATCGTCTGTATGACGGGTATTCTCGGCGGAAGCTGGGTCCTGCAGGAGTTCCACCCCATGGGCGACGTTCCGACAGGCGTGAAACTGACCTCATACAGCGGCGAAGCATCCGATATCGAGCTTGCGCAGCTTCAAGGGTATGTGTCTCTCGTGGAGTCCGACGAGCTCATTCTCAAAATCGGACCTAGCTTCCATTTTGGGGAACTTCGTAAAGCCCACGCCATGATGGACGAGAACAGAGCGAACGGAAAAATTGTGATCGAAGTGGACTGACTGCGATCTCGAAGCTGAATGATGCTGTCTGGCCGCCTAACCAATCGTTCCAGCGGACTGCCTTCGGCGACCGCTGAACTCCAACGTTAGACGTCATCATGGAGCAGTCACAGGCAGCTCGCGATTCGCGCGCAATGCGACGAGCCTTCGTCGATGGGCTGTCCGCCGGATTGCGAGTGGTATGGCCGGTTCTCTCAGGTCTCTTGGGGGCGATCACGGGTCTCGGCCTGGTGATTGGAGTGATCGAGGGTTGGTCGGTGCACGAGTCGCTCTTTTTCGCGTTCGTGTCGGGATTGACGATCGGCTACGGTGACTTTGCGCCCAAGACGCTTGTAACGCGCATACTCGCGATCCTCATCGGCCTGTGTGGAATCCTATTGACCGCACTGGTGGCAGCGGTCGCCGTGCTCGGCCGCTCACCTCGGTCGTTAGAGAGCAACGGTAACTTCTGAGGAGAATGCCATGCGAGTACGTGACTGGATCAGCACCGGAATTGTCGGCATTGCCATCGGTGGCTGCGCGGGAGCGCAGAGTGGTGTGAACCCGGAGACGAGTTCTGCCGTAGCGCCGACCGGGAAGCTCCGGGTCGCATTCCTTCTGGTACCCCTTTATGCGACGAAGGATCCCGCGACCGGGGACCTCAGGGGCATCGCGCCCGACCTCGGGCGGCAGCTCGCGCAGCGTCTCGGCGTGCCGTTCGAGCCCGTCATCTACCCCAACCCTCCCGCGCTGGTGGGCGGCACGAAGTCCGGCCAGTGGGACGTGGCGCTCTTTGGAATCAGCGCCGAGCGTGCGGCTGACATGGAGTTCTCGGCGCCGTTAATGGAAGTCGAGCAGGGGTACCTCGTCCGCGCCGGCGTGCCCATCACCACGGCATCGGAGGTGGACAGGGCAGGGGTCCGGGTCGTAGTCCTGGAAAAAGGCGGCGCGGACGTGACTCTTTCTCGGACACTGAAGAACGCGACTATCATCCGTGTCAAGACCCAGCCTGAAAGCGCTGCCCTGTTGGACGCGGGAAGTGCCGAGGTATATGCCGCGACCAAGACGGCCCTCTTCGGCGTTGCCGCAAGCCGGCCGGGGTCGCGGATGCTCGAAGGCCGGTTCCTCGTCGAGCCGTTCGGGATGGCCGTGCCCCACGGGCGCAATCCTGCCGCCGCGGCGTATGTCGGTAAGTTCGTCGAGGAAGCGAAGGCGGGTGGGCTGGTCAAGGAGGCCATCGAGCGCGCCGGGCTGCGCGGCGTGGTCGTAGCCCCACTCAAATGATGCCCTTTAACCGCGGCTTGGACGGCGACGCCCGTAAAGCGGGCGCGCGTCAAGCAGGACGTTAGAGCGCTCTGCATGAATACCACGGAAATAGACCTTCTCTTGGCAGCAACGGTTGGCTTGCTCTACGTTCTCTATGTCTTTGTGCGCGTGCTCAGCTTGCGCATAAATTGGGTCTTCAGGCTTCTGATTACCGTTCCGGTGGTTTTCTTTCCCATTCTCGGAGCGGCAATGGTTCACCTCGTGATTTATGTGTTCGCGCGACAACCGCGAGACGCTCGTTTCATGGGCGCCTACGCATTGGCCGGCTCCGCCGGGGCACTCCTCGCATATGGGCTGACGTTTTTCCATATCGAGGTACACGACGCCTACGGGATTAGCTTCATATTCCTGGGTATGTTGGCATTCCCCGCCTTAGGCAGCTTCGTCCTCATTGTCGGGAGCGAACTGGGGAAGGGCCGGATCGTCGGCCTCCTATCGGAGATCCCGAAATGGGCACTGCTGCTGGCGGCCTTGATTGTTGTGTCGGCTGTGATTCACCTCGGGGTGTACGACAGATTTGCCGAGCACGGCGTTCCGCGAGCACGGTCGGGAGGCTATTACCTCGAGATCAACGACCGACCAATCCGCGAGATTACCGAGCAGGAGTATTACGCATTCAGCGGTCACTTCGTCCGTGGAGTTTCCTCGCTTCTGCTAGCGTTCTACCTGGTACCGGCGCTCTTCTTCCGGGTGCGCGGGTCGGGTCTGCCGGGCGAGGCCGAAGGCAAGGCGCCTGCGGCGGCCGCATCGCCTCGAAGGCTGGATGGGCGATGAGTAACGATCGAGGGGGTCGCTCGAAGTACAAGTTGGAACCGCCCAATGAGCAACGTGGCCGCGTCTGATGCCGCAAGACGGTCGATAGTCGGCCGTTTAGTTGAATCGTTAGACATCGCTGCCCATACGTCGCACAAGATGCGCACCGCCGATCCCGTGCCTCGCATTATCAGGATTGGTATGGCACCAGAACGGACGCCGAAGCCAGCGCCTTTCTGGCGAAAATGAACGCCGCCCAACTGCTGCATCCAGGAATCTGCTCGCAAATCGGCATCGCGGAGTCCGAACAACGGACGCTCGTTGGAGACATTGGCGTGACCCTCGCCGCCGACGGCAAGAGCGCGGAGATCGGTTATGCGGTCAGACGCGAGTCGCAGGGCCGCGGCCTCGGCACCGCGGCAGTCCGAGAGGTCATCAACCTCGTGTTCGACTGGACGGATGCGGAGCAAGTGCTGGGAATCGTCGAGTCCGTGAATGTCCGATCCGCGCGTGTGCTGGAACGCGCAGGAATGCGCATGGTCGAGTCCCGCCCCGGGATCTTTCGTGACGCGCCATGCATCGACCACGTTTACTCCATATCGCGCAATATCTGACCCAGGGACTGAGGAAGCAACGATGTCTAACGAGAAGTTCGAGCGGACCGTTACGGATCGTGGGCCGCGTCTGGCCGCGGCACAGCGGTGGTGGTCGGCCGCTCAATTAGGTCGTTAGAGTGATGGCGTCCTGGTTGACGCATAGACGGGCCGTATAGACACTGTGCCTATGCGGTTGGCCTGGGATGACAAGGAGGCGGCGTCGGACCCTGAAGGAGCATGGTTTGGATTTCGTCGATGCACCCAGAGTATTTGAAGGGCCGACCTTCACCCTCGAGGATGATCGCTTCGCGTACGACGAGCAGCGTTTCGTGGCCTTGGGCTTTCTCGCGGGAATGGTGGTTTCCATGGTTCCCACCGAATCGCCGTC
>CAZCGF010000279.1:0-4385 GCA_964498115.1 uncultured Planctomycetaceae bacterium
TGTGTGATTCCCATCCGTCCCCGGCCCAAGGCGCTCACGATGCCGAGCGTCACGGTGGAATTCAGACCGAAGGGGTTCCCGACTGCCAGGACGTACTCCCCGACTTGCAACTTCGACGCGTCTCCCCAGGCTACGGTCGGGAGATTCTGTCCGTCGATCTTCACCACGGCCAGATCGGTCTTCGGATCGGTGCCGACGATCTTGCCCTTGAACTCCCGCTTATCAGGGAGGGTCACGGTCACCTCCCGGGCTCCGTCGATCACATGGTTGTTGGTCAAAATGTAGCCGTCTGATGAAACGATGACGCCGGATCCCTGTCCGCCGCCGCGGTGGCCTCGCGGCTCACCGGGGCCTTGAGGTCCTCGAAAGCCCCTGGGTCCGAACGGACCGTTCGGGCCGCCGAAAAATTCTTCCATCCGTTCACGCAGCTCGTCCGGCATGTTCCGGCCGTCGGACGTCTTTTCCGTCAGGACAGTCGTAATATTCACCACTGCCGGTGTCACGCTCTTGGCCGTTTCCGTGAAGCCGCTGGACGGGGCAACCGCGACGGCGGCGGTGGCCGGAACGACCGCAGCACCCGGTGATCCTGAGGCGTGCGACATGATGAGTGACTGACCACTCAAGAGAAAAACGGCTCCTAACGCCAGAGCCACCGCTACGATGCCAACCGTTCTACGGGCCGATCGAGACCTGGGAACCTACTTACTGAGTGTGAGCTTGTTGAAGGCGATGTATTGGAACTCGTAGGAAGACCGTAACAGGCGGCGATGAGAGGACGATTAGGGGGGTATTAAAAGGCGCTAAGCGAGCGGCAGGATCACAGTAAAAGTCGATCCTTTGCCCGACTCACTCTGGACCTCGATGCGTCCGTCGTGAGATTCGGCGATCCAGGCGCAGATGGCCAAGCCCAGCCCCGTTCCTTTTTTCGTGTGCGCCCGCGCGTCATCGGTGCGGTAGAATCGGTCGAAAATTCGCGCCAGATCCTCCTGGGCGATGCCGATTCCATGATCGGTAATCGACACCCTGGCATAGCCGGACGCCGTGGTCATGGTCATCTCCACGGCCCCGCCCGGGCGTGAATACTTCACGGCATTGTCCACCAGATTCAAGAACAGTTCGCGCAGACGCAGCTCGTCTCCCTGCACCACGGCCGGTGTCATCGCTCCGAGCACCACCTGAACGTCTCGCTCCTGTCCCAACAACGAAGCCTGGCGGTAGATGTCTTCGAGTAGGGATTCGAGGCTGACCGGGAGGTGCTCCATCTTCACTTCGCCCATGTCGGCCCTGGAAAGAAAGAGCAGTTCATCGACGATTCGAGTCATGCGGTCGATTTCTTCCAGATTGCTCTCCAATACCACAGTGTAGTCGCCCGCCTCGCGCGGACGCCTGAGCGCGAGCTCCGTTTCCCCTTTCATGACCGTCAGGGGCGTCCGCAGTTCGTGCGAGGCGTCGCTGCTGAACTGGCGGATCTGCCGGAAAGACGTTTCCAATCGCGCGATCATATTATTGAAGGTGCCGGCCAGCCGCCCGATTTCGTCGGCGGAGGCCGGGACGTTCAGCCGCTGAGTCAGGTCGCCGGCGGCAATCCGCTGAGCGGCCAACGTGATCGCATCAACGGGACGAAGCGCCCGCCCGGCCAGAAACCAGCCTCCGGCAAGAGACACGGCCAGAGCAACGGGCATCGTGACCACGAGCACCAGCAGCAATCGATTGAGCGTTTGCTCCACCGATTCCATGGAGGTCCCGACCTGCACGATATACAACAGGTTGCCGCGATAGATGATCGGAACAGAGATCAATCGCAGCGGGGGTTCTTTGGGGTACTTGGCGGACTCAAAGATGGTGCGGCCTGAAAACGCGACCTCCAGGGCCTGGCGGCTCAGCGGCAATTCATGTTGTTTCACGTTCGGAGAGCGGATCGTAATGGTGCCGGACGGGCTGAAGATCTGGAAGAACTTATCGATGCGCGCCAGTTCGGGGAACTGGGACATCAGCTCCTCTTCGTCGATCAGCGGAAGAAACCCTCGCTCTTCCAGTGATCGGACCGCCGCCGCCGCCGTCTCCTCCAATGATTGATCCACCGAATCGCGGAGATTACGGGCGGTGATCAGGTAGAGGACGGTCGAGAAGATAACGAGGACGAGCGCCAGAGCGCTGCCGTACCAGAGGGTGAGCCGCAGGCGCAGCGGCATCAGTCCGCCTTCAGCATGTATCCGCTGCCCCGGATCGTATGAATCAGTTTTTTCGTCCGGCCCCGGTCGATCTTGTTGCGCAAATAGTTCACGTAGACATCGATGACGTTCGTGAAGGTATCGAAGTCCTGATTCCAGACGTGCTCGGAGATCATCGGGCGGGTGAGCACGCGGCCGGTGTGCCGCATGAGGTATTCGAGCAAGGCGTATTCCTTCAAGGTGAGATCGATCCGCTGCCCTTCTCTGGTGACCTCGCGCGTGGCGGGATTCAGCATCAAGTCGTCGACCTGCAGCACGCCGGGACTGTCGGTGGCCCCGCGGCGAAGCAGGGCGCGAATTCTGGCCAGGAGTTCGTCGATGGCAAACGGCTTCGTCAGGTAGTCATCGGCTCCGGCGTCGAGACCTTTGACGCGCTGATCGACCTGAGACTGCGCCGTCAAAATGAGGATCGGAGTTTGGATTCGTTCACGGCGGATCGCTTTGAGAATGTCCAGCCCCGACAGAGAGGGAAGCATCAAGTCGACGATGATGGTATCGTAGTTGGTGGCGAGGGCCATTTCCAAACCCTTGGCGCCGTCCTCGCACATGTCGACCGCGTAGCTCTCCTCTTCAAGCGCCCGCTTGATGAAGCAGCCGACCTTGGTTTCATCTTCGATCACGAGAATACGCATGGCGACCGGTGTGTGATTATAGCAAACCTCCGTTCCGCAATCTCCAGGCGCAGTCTCCGCCTCCGGCATTCTGGACTTGGAGTAGAAGGGGTCGGCGTGCTAATCTCATCATATGCGCCCGAACATCGGCGCGTCTCTCAAAGGACGAACCACTCTCATGTCCGCTCCCGAATTCTTGAAGCCGACCGATACCTTTATCCATCGTCATATCGGTCCCACCGACTCCGACGCTGGGGAAATGCTCGCGCTGCTCGGCCTCCAGTCGTTGCAGGCCCTCAGCGAAGGGACCGTTCCTGCCGATATTCAACTAAAGCGGCCGCTGGAGCTTCCTCCGCATCGCGGCGAGCAGGCCGTGCTTCAGGACCTGCGAAATCTCGCAACAGAAAACCGGGTGTACCGCTCGCTGATTGGAATGGGATACTACGACTGCCTGACTCCGGGTGTCATCCAGCGCAACGTCCTCGAGAATCCCGGTTGGTACACGCAGTACACGCCCTACCAGGCTGAGATCGCCCAGGGACGGTTGGAGGCGCTGGTCAATTTCCAGACGATGGTCGCCGATCTGACGGGCCTTCCGCTGGCCAATGCATCCCTTTTGGATGAGGCCACGGCCGCTGCGGAAGCCATGGCCATGTGTCTGGCAGTTGCGCGAAGCTCCGGGCAGGAACGCAGCGAGTTTTTCGTTTCGCAAGACTGCCACCCTCAAACGGTCGCCGTCATGCAGACGAGGGCCGAACCGCTCGGGATCGCCCTGCATGTGGGACGGACGAACGCCATCGATTTTACCAACGGGAAACTGGGCGGCATCCTGTTGCAATATCCCGCGACGGACGGGTACGTCGGCGATTACAGTTCCATTGTGAACCGGGCCCACGAGGCCGGGATTCTGGTCGTCGTCGCCACGGACCTCCTGGCCCTGACGCTGCTGCGTCCCCCGGGCGAGTTCGGAGCGGACATCGCGGTGGGATCCAGCCAGCGATTCGGCGTGCCGCTCGGATTCGGCGGTCCTCACGCGGCCTTCATGTCGGCCAAGGAGGAATACAAACGGCAACTGCCGGGCCGCATCGTCGGCGTATCCAAGGATCGCACCGGGCACATAGCCTATCGGCTGGCGCTGCAGACCCGTGAACAGCATATCCGGCGCGAGAAGGCCACCAGCAACATCTGTACGGCGCAAGTGCTGCTGGCGATCATGGCGAGCATGTACGCGGTCTATCATGGCCCCGAAGGACTGCGTCGGATCGCCGAGCGGGTGCATGGGTTGGCCGTCGTGCTGGCAGCCGGCCTGCGCCGGCTGGATTTCGAGATCGGCACCGACGTGTTCTTCGACACCATTCGCGTGCGGCTGACGAAAACGCAGGCTGATCAGGTGATCGTCCGCGCCGATGAACAGGGCGTCAATCTTCGCCGGTATGAGGACCATTCCATCGGCGTTTCGCTCGATGAGATGAGCGGGGAAGATGAAATTCGGCGCCTGATGGAGATTTTCGCCGGACATGAACGGTTGCCGTTCACCGTTCAG
>CAZCGF010000280.1:0-4369 GCA_964498115.1 uncultured Planctomycetaceae bacterium
GGCTGAAAGGTCCAGCAGATAAACGCCCCGAACCCGCCGCCATTGCCCCGGGCCAGCGACTCGTCCTGAAGGTCGCGCAGGAGCCGCAGATGCTCAAACCGCTCGTCGATCGTCTCGATATGGCCGAACATCATCGTGCAGCTCGTCTGCATGCCGAGGATGTGGCACTGGCGCATGACCTCGAGCCACTCGTCGGTCATCGTCTTGCCCTGGCCGATCTTCTTCCGCACCCGGTCAGACAGAATCTCCCCGCCGCCGCCCGGCACGCTGGCCAGCCCCGCCTCCATCAGCCGCGCCAGCACGTCGTGAATGCTCATGCCGTAGATCTGGTGAAACGCAAAAATCTCCGGCGGGCTGAAGGCGTGAATGTGAATGGTCGGGTAGTTCTTGCGAATGAATCGCATCAGATCGAGATACCAATCGAACGGCAGCCCCGCCGCGCCGTCCGATGGGACCAGCCCACCCTGCATGAGTAGCTGCGTCCCGCCGATGGCCACGAGTTCCTCGATCTTCTGACCGATTTCCTCGTAAGAAAGCGTGTATCCCGAAGGCAGCTCCGGCCGACCGGTGTTCGTCCCGGGCACGTCCGCCTTGAAGTTGCAGAAGATGCACTTCGCCGTGCACCAGTTGGCATAGTTGATGTTGCGATCGACGACGTAGGTGCGATAGTCCTCCGGGTGCAACCGCTCCGTCACCTCAAAGGCCTGCCTGCCCAGGGCATGAATCGGCTGCCCCAGATACATATCTCGCAGATCACGGGTAGATAACCGGGAAGAAGAACCAGACCGCGGCGCCGTCGCCATCGTCGTCATGCGAACAGCCCGTGGTTCTCAGCCATGTAGAAGAAGCGATCCATCCCCGCCCGCATCGCCGATGTGACGCGATACTTCATCGTCTCGCCGAGGTATCGCACCGCCAGCTCCGGCGGCCAGCCGTGCAGCGGGGCGGCATCCATCGCGATTCGCCGGACATCCGCCACGCCCCGATCGCGCGCCTCATTGAGCATCCGCGCCGCCGAAAGATGTCGCTCGCCGCGCCGCCCATACCATGCGGCGAAGACAAACGGCAAATTCGTCAGGTGCTTCCAAGCCGCCCCCAGATCGACCTCAAAACCAAACCCACGCGGGGCATTGGTTACGACCTTGTCGCCGATGAGCAGCACCGCCTCGGCCGGCCCGTCGTGATCAATTCGAATATCCCGCAGCGGCACGACGTCCAGCTTGTGCCCGTATAGCTCCAGCCAGACCAGCCGCGCCAGCACGACCGACGTGTGCGAATCGCCATCCACGTAAAGCCGCTCAATCCGATCCGGCGGCTTCTTCGAATAGACCCGCACGGTCATCGTCTCGCCGTCGCTGCCGATGCACGCGTCCGAGACCGACTCCAGCCGGTCCCGATTCCGCCAATAATCGACCACCGGCAACAGCGCCACGTCGCACTCCCCGGCATCCAAGAGGTCGATCAGCTTCGACGGCACCTCAGGACGTACGATCACGTCCTCCCGTTGCGGAATAAACTCCCGCAGTGGGCGTGCATTCAGGAAGGAAACTACCCCGTAGGTGATCGACTTCGTGCTCGGTGGGGCGAGCACGCCGGTAGGCATGGTCATTGTGTGTTCGCTTTCAACTGCCTCGCGCCTGGGCATCTATTTATCTATCGGGAGTATAAGGAACCCCGTCCGACCTGGCCAACCGCCCGCCTTGCCCGCCGCCCCTTTCATTCGTATTGAAAACTCGCACCCCACCGCGAAAAAAAGCCCCACCGCGGCGCATCGCCCCGGTCGCGGTATCAACTTCTGCCGATTAACTAATGGGCGGCAGCCGGTTTGGACCCCCGCACCGCCCCGTTTTTCCCGAAAGGAGCCCCATGGACACGACGAACATGGAAAACCAGTTCCAGCTCGCCTTTATCGACCTCGCCTTTCAGATCGTCGGCCTCATCATGAACATCATCATTGGCATCTTCCAGGGATTCTCCACCGAGATCTTCTCCGGCCTCTTCGGCGCCCTCTCCGGCGGCACCACCTGAGCGAACGGCCGCATGACCGCCCCCTAACGGGTGCCGTCTCCGCGACCATCGTTCGCTGACTGAGCATCCGGCGAGCGGACCCGCGAGAATGCATCGCCGGTCTGCTGCTCATCTGTACGACAATTGCCGACCGTTTGACGCATGAGCGAAAACTCGCGCACCTCGCCGTCAAAGTCCCATGATCCGGAAAGCGTTTTCCCATCCGCGCTGATCGTCAGCATCATGGGGAAATCGAAGAGCCCATTGAGCGATGGATCCGATTGGCCGTACCGGCAAGCGCGCGTCGTCCCCGTGATCATGTCTCCGACCACCATGCCCTCCAAGTCGGACGTCGTGAAGCTGGTGACCTCTGAGCCGTTCGCGTTCTGAAAGGTGCACTCCCGGTCCTCGATCAGCGTCGACGTCATCCCCGATCCGGTGTGCAGGATGCAACTGATCCGCCCATTATCCGATGCCATCCAGCGCCCGTTCAGACCGAAGACAAGCAGGTCCACCGCTTCAGGGTCGCTGTCGTCGGCCATCGATGTGTCGGTGTCCGGTTCGGTTCGCAGTCCCCCAGTACCCGGGCCCGGCGGAAATGATCGCCCTCCCGGAACGACAGCATCGTCGCCGCCGAGTGGTTCGCATTCGCCCGTCACGGGATTGAGGACCGGCTTGTCACCAGGACACAAGGCGGTCTGACATTCCATTTGCATGCCGCTGGCCACAGTCACCACCGCTCCGAACAGAAGAACGGATCGAACCGATGACATACGTCTCTCCTCCGCGTCGCCGCGGTTCCAATTGTCCAACTTGCATTCGAGGGTCGAATTGACGGCCAGCCAGGGTGCTGCCACGCGCAACTATACCACGGACAACAACGGCAGGAGAAGGGGAACCCCACCCATGCGAAACCCGCCCCACAGGCCCCTCCCGGCATGGCCCTTCCAGGTGCCTTCGCAATCGCCGATCGCTCACAACGTCGCGTGGGTCAACAAGCCGGCCCGAATCACGGCACGTCCTCCGTCCGCCCATCCCGCCGGTGCCCCTTTTCGTCGTACAGGCTCAGGTCCACATTCAGCAGCCACTTCGTCGTCGTGATGATCTGCCCCGTATGAAAGGCGAAGTGCTCCACCACGTGCATCACCGCCGCGATCCCGCTGATCGTGTACGCCTGTATCTCATATTCCTTCGCCAGGTCCTGCTCCGACAGCGTCCGCACCACCGCGCACGCCTCGTTGATCACGTCTTCCAGCGGCCCCAGCAGTTCATCGCGCGTCTGCCCCCCGCGCGCGTCAAACTCCGCCTGTCGCTCCCGCTCGATCGGCCGCCCGGCGATCCCCCCGATGATCCACTGCCGAATGTTCCCCGTCAGGTGCAGCAGCAGGTTCGCCACGCTGTTCGACTTGTCATTCGCCCGATACCACAGCTGCACCTCGCTGAGCATCCCCGCGCACCGTTGTATCTGCGCGAAGTGATCGCGCAGCTTCACCACCCCATAGCTCGTGAACTCCCGCGTCAGGCTCTCTTTGCTCATGACCGCCAATATACGCCGCGCCCGCGACCCCCGCTATCATTCCCCCGTGCGCATCCTCATCGACGAAGCCATCCCCTGTCGCCATCTCTTCGCCGCGCTCGGCGAGGTCCAACCTTTCCCCGGCCGCGCTCTCACGCGCGATTTGCTCCATAACGCCGACGCCCTCATCGTCCGCTCAGTCACCCGCGTCGATGCCGGTCTTCTCGACGCCGCCCCCGTCCGCTTCGTCGGCACCGCCACTACCGGCCTCGATCACATCGACACCGTATACCTGAATCATCGCGGCATCCGCCTCGCCGCCGCCGAAGGTTCCAACTGTCGCGGCGTCGCCGAGTACGTCCTCGCCGCCATCTTCCACCTCGCGCAGCAGTGGGGGGGCTCGCCTTCCGGCAAGACCCTCGGCGTCATCGGCCGCGGCCGCATCGGCTCACTCGTCGCCGATTGGGCATCCCACTGCGGCATGACCGTCCTCGCCTGCGATCCGCCGTTAGCAGCTTCCGGAGCCGCCGATCTCCACCGCTTCGAAGACATCGCCGCCCAATTCGACATTGTCACCCTCCACGTCCCGCTCACCGTCGCCGGCCCGCATCCGACGCACAATCTGGCCAATCGCGACTGGCTCGCCCGCCTTGGCCCAGGCTGCATCCTCATCAACACATCCCGCGGCGAAGTCATCGACGAAGCCGCCCTCGCCGCCGCCGTCCGATCGGGCAGCCTCGCCGCGCCCGTGCTGGATGTCTGGCAAAATGAGCCCCGCCCCGATCCGAAGCTCGTCGCCCTCGCCGCCGTCGCCACCCCGCACGTCGCAGGCTACACCGCCGAGTC
>CAZCGF010000281.1:0-1312 GCA_964498115.1 uncultured Planctomycetaceae bacterium
TATGTCGATTCAGCGTGTGAGCAATATGTGCCGGGCTTCGATGTGCTGTTGATCTGGCGGCGCGACCGATTCCTTCGCGGCGGGGATCACACCGCCTTCAGCGAGCAGGGCTTTCCCGCGGTCCGATTCACAGAATTGAACGAAGACTACAGGCATCAACACCAGAATGTCCGCGAGGAAAATGGTCAGCAATATGGCGATCTCGTCCGCTTCGTGGACTTCGGCTATGTGGCACAGGTGACGCGGGCCAATCTCGCGGCACTTGCTGAAATGGCCCTTGCCCCCGCCCCGCCGGATAATCTGAGAGTCATCACCGCGAAGCTCGATCACACGACCACACTGGTTTGGGACGCCGGTACGGAGAAGGACCTGTCGGGCTACGAGATCGTCTGGCGAGAGACGACTTCTCCGCTTTGGGACAAGAATATGTTCGTCGGGATTCAGACCGAGTGCGTTCATCCGCTCTCGAAGGACAACTACATCTTCGGCGTCCGCAGCATCGACGAGCAGGGGCACAGGAGCGTGGTCGCCTATCCGACTCCGGCGAAGGAGTAGGCTCGCGAGTCTGTCGATTTCACGCCTCGTATTCGAGGCTGGCCCATACGCGCGCGTCGCCGTCGTCGTCCAGTTCGACGTGAATCACGTTCGCCCGACAGCAGACCGGGCAATCCTCGGTGTATTGCTGCGAGGCCCCCGCCGAGACGTCGATGGGCACGACGATCTCCTCTCCGCACGCCCCGCAGATGTAACCGGCTTCGTCACGCATGAGGCAATCCTCTCAATTGGCCATCGCCGGATATAATACCGCTATGAGCTTCATTGATACGAAAAACTGTCGTCGGTTCGGCCCCGAGAAGTTGCAGAAGGTCAACCTGTTTGAATCACCCCAGATGTTCTGCGACGTCTATTGCCTGGAGCCGGGGCAGTCGCAGAAGGTCCACGCTCACAGCGGGGCGGCAAAGTTCTATTATGTGATTGAGGGGGCGGCGACCGTCACGGTGGGTGACGAGGTTCGCGAACTGTCCCCGGGAAATCTCGCCTACGCCCTGGCCGACGAAATGCACGGCGTCGAGAACAAGTCCAGCCAGCGGGTTGTCCTGCTCGTCGCGATGGCCCCGAATCCGAACATTTTGAGCCACGCCTGACTCACTTCGCGCGAACACTCCGCTAACGATCTGCCGATCCGGGGTCGCACGCCGTCATGAGAGGTCTGCGATCAGCGCCCGGAGTTATTGCGATTGCTATTGGAGCTGCTGCCGAAGCCGCTGTTCGAGGAGGAACCAAATCCGCTTCCCGAAGATCCGAATCCACC
>CAZCGF010000281.1:1412-4317 GCA_964498115.1 uncultured Planctomycetaceae bacterium
CCACCGCCCGAGTTTCCGAAGCCTCCACCGGAGTTGCCGAATCCGCCCTGTCCACCAGAGCCGTTTTGTCCGCCGAAGCCGCCCTGGTTGGAATCGCCCTGACCGTCACTGTTACGGTTTTGCCGAGACGAGGTCCGGCTGCTGTTTGATCGGCTGCTCACGCGGCTTGAACGCGTTGACGATCGCGAACTCGACCGTGCCGAGCCCCCGCCGCCTCCGGATGTAAACGGACCTCCGGCGATCTTTGGCCGTGAAGCCTCCGCGATGGCGGCCTGCTTCTTGTAATAGACGTTAATCAACTTCGGAAACGCGTCCGCGTGCTGCGACAAGAGTGTGAGCCGGTCGATGCCTTTTTCGCCGGTCGCGAGGACTTCCCGATACTGCCGATCGAATCGCGCATACTCGGCCAACATCTGCGCACGCCAGGCCGGATCGCCGCCAAAATCCCACGGCAGCACGTCACGACCCTTTGCATACCAGGTATCCACGGCTCGGCGAAACTCTTCCGGATTGCGCTCGTGCTCCCACTGATCGACGATGGCCGCGGCCAATTCCGCGTTGACGTCGGCCTGCTCGAGAATGCGCATCGCCGCATCGCCGGTGGGGAGGCTGGACTGATTTGTTCCGGCCAAACCCGGCGTGCTCGCCGCCTGCGTCATTGCCTCGGCACTGGCGCTGAGCCGCTTACCCCAGGCCTCGGAGGTCTCCTGGCGCTGCTCGCTTCTCTTTTGCCCGAGTCGATCGACTAACTGGACCACGACCTCACGCTGCTGGGCATGGACTCGTCCCAGGACCGCGGTACCGGCGACGTTCTTCGCCATCAAATCAATGACATCGCCATGACTCGAAAGCGTCCGGCCGGCCTCTGCAACTGACGCGGGATAGTCCTTCAGCACGACACCCAGGGCATCGGGCGAATTGCGATCGACGTACTTGAGGCGAATGATCATGTCGGGGTGCTCGGCGGCAACCAGGGCCGCGTCGCGCACGTCCTTCGGCCGGGAGACCAGGGCATCGAGCAACTCGCCGGCGGAGCGGTCGACGCCGCTCAGCTCGTTTTCGATTTGCGAATGGAAATACTGGGCCTCCTGCGCTGCGCTTGGGGTCGATTGCATCAATCCCACAGCGAGTCCGATCACGGCGTGGATGAAGATGTTTCTGAGCATGACAAATCCTTCCCTTGCAGAGCCCGTCGCCGCCCAGGCCGTCGTCTGCCGCTTCGAATGAACCACGAGGCAGCCGCCGACCACTGCGACGAATGATTATAACCTTGCAGGCGCACCGCCCACCGGTCAGCCGGTCGGCTCCTTATACCAATCGGCTGTTTTGCGGTCGCAGAGGCATCTGGATCAGGATTTGGCCTGTTTTCGCCGATGAAAACAGCAGGAATCGGGCCATATGTGGCTCGGTCCGCGCGGCCGTGGAGGCCTGCCTACGGAGTTCGACGAATGAGCGGTAGTCTGCTTTGCGATCTGATGGTTTTTCTGTTCTCGATGGTGCAGGACCTTCTTGCCACTTTCTACAATTTCTTCGGCCTCGGGACGATTGAGCCGCTGAACATCGGCTCGGTCCTGGGCTGCAATCTCTGATACCAAGTCCGGGGCCAATTCCGCTTACGGACCGTGCGTCAGGACGGCGGTCAGCAGCCGAACGTCTTCCGAGTCGGTGCGCCCGCTGCCGTCCAGATCGAGGCAGGGGCAGTCCAACCCCCCACTCACTACGCAATCGACGAAACTCTGAACATCAGGCCCGTTGACCTGGCCGTCACCATTGGCGTCCGCGAGCGTCCCGCAACCTACGACGTAACTCGCCATGTCCGCAGGGAGATTAAACGGCACCGCTTCTTCGGTAAGCCGCTTCGCGCTGGGCGCTTCAAAGACCTGAACGCCATCGGGCACGGGCATGAACAGGAGATCATCTGACGGCTCATGGATCAGAATCTGGCTCAGGTAGTTGAGTTCCGTGTGCTCATCCGGCGTCGGCGAACCGCCGCTGATCGTGAATCTGTGCAGGTGCGATGACAGGAGCAAGTCGGTCGAATCGACAAAGTACCCATTGTCATCATCGAGAATCACGAACGCGCCGATCTCGGAGGCTGCGTCCTTGAGCTCCGCAATGATCAGGCCCAGCGATTGCAGACTCAGCGGATCGACCATTTCCAGCCCGCCGAAGTCCATCCAGAAGCCGGTCGATTTCAAAAAGAGCCGCTGAATTGACGGCACCACCTGCATCTTCCCATTTGGGGCCGTTCCCTGCAGGATGATGGGCTGCACGCCTGGAGTATTGGCGTCCGCGTCCACGGGCATTCCCGTTGCAAGATCGATCACCCCCACCGCCGGCGGCAATGCCGGGAATCCACTCTTTGAATCCAGGCGCTGCATCGATACGAGCAGTCGACCGTCCAGGGTCGCCATCGCCTCGGCTTCCGGCGCACCATCATCATCCGCATAGACCGACAGATCGATGCCCGGCGTGACGGCGCCGCTATCCAGATTCAGCGTCAACAGGTGGGAACTCGCACGACAGGCGACCAGGGCGGTGTGTGGGTCGAGCAGGACGAGGTCGATCGGCTGAAGTCCTTTGCCAAACGCGTACGACTGCTCGATGGTCCACGCGACCGGATCAACAGCGAGAACCTGATCTGTGTTCGGAGATATCAAAAAGATCCGGCCGAGAGAGAAGCGAATCCGACTATGTTGGGGAATGGCCAGTTCCTGAGGTGCGCGCGTCCAAGGGGATGCCGACTGGAATGAGCCGAAGTGAGTGAGTTGATAGGCCGTATCGGTCCAGGTGATTGCAATGCGCCGCTGGCCGACGCCCTGCCCCGCTGCGGCAGGCTGGACAAATAGAATGACGCCGAGAAGAAACCCGCCGAAGAGCTCCCGACGTCGTGCGTACAGGAATT
>CAZCGF010000282.1:0-4316 GCA_964498115.1 uncultured Planctomycetaceae bacterium
GCTCACGTGCTTGGCTCGCGCACAGAGTCGCGTGCATTGAATCCCGGCGTCATCATGCTGGGTGGCTACATCGGTTATAACGATGCCTCTCCCAATACGCGCGACCCCGATCTCTACCCCACAATCCTGAGTGGTGACATCGGCACGACCAGTGTCGCCACGGACAACAGTTACCATGTCGTCACCGTGAACAACGCCACTGCATTCCCTGTAACCCGCCTCGACGGCTTCACGATCCGGGACGGGTACGCCAACGGCGGCACAACGGACCATCGCGTCGGCGCTGGAATCACAATTACCGGGATTGACTCCAGCCCGAGAATCCTCAATTGCATCATTGAGAACAACACGGCCTTGAGCGCCTCTGTCGGCCAAGGCGGCGGCTTGGCATCGCGCTCGACCAACAACACGGTGGTGCTCACCAATTGTCTGTTTCAGAACAACAGCGCCGAACTCAGCGGTGGCGCGATCTACAGCGCAAATCCCGAATTGCTCGACATTCAGGAATGCACGTTTATCGCAAACTCGACTACGAGTACTGCGGCGCAGCCGGATCAGTACAAGCGCGGTGGTGGTGCGATCCACTGCTTTGGAAGCGATCCAGAGACGCAGCAACTCATAATCCGAGATTCGTCTTTCACCTTGAACCAAACCAACTCCGGCAACGGCGGAGCCGTCTACGCGCTCTTGATCCCCTTCGAGGCGCGACGCTGCGTCTTTACGGCGAACACCGCGACTCAATCCACCGGTTCAGCGATCGGACGCGGCGGCGGCGTTTACCTCACTCGTGCCTACGAGAGTAATTTCTTCGAGTGCGACTTCATTGGCAACCATGCCGATCCGTCCGGCGGCAGTCAGTTCGCGGGCGGCGGAATCGCCATTCTCGAACCACCTTTTGTACCAGGATTCCCAATGCCGAACATTGGCCCGATCGCGCTTGTGAACTGCCGGTTTCTCGGAAACACCACCGAAGAGGGCGGTCTGGGCGGGGGCATGGTCCATGACCATGTCGGCACCATGGAGAATCCAACTGGCGTGGACGTAATCAACTGCCTCTTTGCCGGCAACATGGCCGGCATCGGCGCTGCCGCCTATTGCTCTACTGACAGCAATTTTCGAATCACGAAGTTCTACAATTGTACTATCGCCGACAATGACGCCGGTCCCGACGGCCTCTACGGCGGCATCGCGGGGAAGACGTCGACTGCCGTTGAGATTCGCAACTGCATCCTGTGGGGCAACAAGGATCAGTCAAGCTATGAGGACCCGCCGGTTACAACGAATTTGCAGCAGATCGGCCCCATCGACATGAGCGGCCCCGACATTCAGTATTCCGACGTTGCTGGCGCTCTTTACACGGGTGCGGGGAACATCAATGACGATCCGCTTTTCGTGGACACGTCTCCGGTTGATGTGACGCTTCGCAATTATTCGTTGCAGCCGTGCAGTCCGGCGAGCGACGCGGCGGATTACGACGCAGTGATCGCCGCCTCCGACCCCGCCGACCTTGACGGCGATTCAAACCTGAGCGAACCGCTTCCGAGAGACCTCATCCTTGCAGCGCGAGTGACGGATAACGACTTTCGGAACGATGATGGCATCGGGACATTCACTTACACCGACATGGGCGCATACGAAATCGTAGTGCCGGAATGCCCGCTGATTGGGGACGTGAACGGCGATTCAGATGTGGATGGGCTTGATGTTGGACCGTTCACGGTCTGTGTGCTTGCACAGTCTTCGACCTGTCCATGCGGCGATCTCGACTTTACCGGCATTACCGACTTCAACGACATTGACTGCTTCGTGGACCTCCTGCTGACCGGGACTTCCTGCGGTATCGTCAACTGTGAAAGCGGCCAGCGGAGCTTCCCCGATTGCAACGCCAACGGCGTCAATGATAAGAACGACATCGGCACCGGCGGAAGTCCCGACTGCAATGAGAACGGCGTTCCCGATGAGTGCGAGATCGACGAGAACTCGACGGCCGAGGGCGGGCCGTGGTACTGCGAGTCGGATTGTGCCGATGACGTAAATGACAACGGAATTCCTGACGAATGCGAGGATGACTGCAATACGAATGGCATCCCCGACTCATGGGACATTTCCGAAACGACAAGCGACGACGTGAATACCAACGGCGTCCCCGACGAATGCGAATGGGATTGCAATACCAATGGGATACCGGATGCGTGGGATATCTCAGAGACGACGAGTGCCGACTGCAATACCAACGGAATCCCCGACGAGTGCGAGGACGACTGTAATACCAACGGCGTGCCGGACGACTGCGACGTTGACCCTACCGACCCGGACGGCGACGAGTGGGTCAGCCCGGATTGTAATGAGGACGATTATCCCGACGAGTGCAATCTGTCGCTTCCGCCGCCGTTTGGTAGCAGCGATTGCAACACGAACGGCATTCCCGATGAATGCGACATCGCGACCTGCGAGAGCGATCCGGCCTGCGATGATTGCAATGAGAATGGAATTCCCGACGGTTGCGACATTGAGGCCGAAATCAGCGATGACATCAACACCAACGGCATCCCCGATGAATGCGAGGGCGAGAGCTTCATGGGCGGCGGCGGCGAGTCGATGATGTCGTCGATGGGCGGCGAAGGCGAAGGCGGCGAATCAGAGTGGTCCGAAGAGGCCGCGTGGGAGGCGTTCTACGACTGGTCGATCACGCAATGCTGGGGACCAAACTGCGAGACCGGCACCGACGCCCAATTCGCGGCGATGATCGACAAGTTGCGCGAACTCGGCCTGCCGACGCAATCGCCCTGATTGACTTATCCTGATTGTGAAATACCCATCAGCGCGGGCTCGTCCAACAATGGGCGGGCCCGCGTTTTTTCGAGGATTCGCATACTGGCCGAAAATGTGGTGTGCTGCTTGCGCCCGAAACATCGACCTTTATCACATTTGGCGCTGACTCATGTCTGCTGCTATAATATGGTCGGTTCCTTTGAGAGCCTCCTTTCTCAACTCTCCGGCCCGAGAGTTAGGAACCCGAGCCCGCTCACAGCGGGCTTTGTTTTTTGCACACTACATGCCGCAGAATGCCTCCCCGCACCCGAGGCGCGCACGGCGAGCAAGTGTAGAGGTGCGGGAGGTGGTACCGTCATGCTCGTCACGCAGATAACGAACGCACGAAATGCCGATTCCGGTTTTCACGCCTACTTTCCAAAAAACCACCCAAAACGCGAAGCGCCCCAACACATGCCCGCCGCAAGAGTTGCGAACGAAAAAAATCGCGTGTGTCACCTTATGTCACCTTGGGTTTTGGAGTTCGCGACGGTTCCCAAGCACGCCACCCACAAGAGGTGGCGCTACGGTGCGATACGCGCCTGCCCTCCGGCCCTTCGCATTTCGACGTTTCGATTTTTCGACGTTTCCACCAAAAACCACCCAAAACGCGAAGCGCCCCAACACGTGCCCGCCACGAGAGTTGCAAGCGAAAAAAATCGCGTGTGTCACCTTATGTCACCTTCGATTTTGCAAGAGTTGCGCGCGTGCAATGCTCTCGTCATTACCCTCGACCCCTTGGCCGCTCCGCCCCTTGGCCCCTTCTTTTGGCCTTCGCCAACACGGTTTCGGCGGCCTTCCCAGCGTGCTATCATCCCCCACTTCCCGCTCCGAAGGCGGGGCCACTTTCAACCCACGGAGGTCCATCGCGTGCAACCGGCAACCCCTCAGGCTCTCATTGATCAGCTCAATTGGCGCTACGCCGTCAAGCGATTCGACCCGACGAAAAAAATCCCCGCCGACACCTGGGCGGCCCTCGAAAAGACCCTCGTCCTCACGCCGTCGTCCTTCGGCCTCCAGCCGTGGCGGTTTGTCGTCGTGGTCGATCAGGCTACCCGGGAGAAGCTCGTGCCCCTGAGTTGGAAGCAGACCCAGCCCGCCGACTGCTCGCACTTTGTCGTGTTCGCGGCGCGGGACAGCATGACCGAGCACGACATCGACCGTCTGATCAGCCGGACGGCCGAGCTGCGCGGCGTCAGCGTCGAATCATTCGACGGCTATCGCAAGATGATGATCGGCTCGCTGGTGACGGCCGCCCCCGGCTTCAACGTCAAGCACTGGGCCGCCCTTCAGGCCTACATCGCCCTGGGCAACTTCATGACCGCGGCGGCCATGATCGGCGTGGACACCTGCCCCATGGAGGGCATCGAGCCTGCGAAGTACGACGAGCTGCTGGGCCTGCCGAAGGAGGGCTACTCGACCATCGTGGCCTGCGCCGCCGGCTACCGCGCCGCCGACGACAAGTACGCCGCGCTGCCGAAGGTCCGCTTCCGCGACGAGGAAGT
>CAZCGF010000283.1:0-4248 GCA_964498115.1 uncultured Planctomycetaceae bacterium
GAGTTGAAGGAGAGCATCCGGCGATGCGGGCTCAGAGATCCGATTGTCATCTACAAGGGTTTCATTGTCGATGGCAAGAACCGCTTGCGTGCCTGTGAAGAACTCGAAATTGAGCCGACGTTCGAACAGTGGAACGGAGATGGCTCATTGGTGGCATGGTCTGTAGATCGCAACATTCACCGGCGCCACCTGACTTCCAGCGAGAGGGCAGTTATTGCTCAACAGATGCTTCCGCTGCTTAAGCAAGAGGCCGAATACCGCCAAAAAAGCGGCATCAAAAACCCCAATGTTTCTCGTGAGCGCACTGGGTGCGCTAAGGTCGATCATGGGCAAAATCATGAATCTGGAAAGGCGTCGGCCATTGCGGCAAAGGCTGCCGGAGTGTCTCCGCGAACGGTCGAGCAGGTCAAAGCAGTCGCCAAGGCTGATCCGGAGCTGCTTGAACAGGTAAAAGCCGGAAGCAAGTCCGCCGCGGAGGCGTACCGAGAGGTCAAGGCGAAGGAGGCCGAAAAGGTTGCCCCCGTCGACGAGCTTGATCGCGAAGTGGTCGACGAGAAGCTCTGGCCGGTTTTCCGGTCTGTAGAGCACAAGGAGATCATGGGGCTGATCCAAGAGGCCAGGTCGAAGATCAAGGACTTGTGCAAGGATCCACTCGGGGCTCACCTGCACTATCAGACTGTCGACGCCTACCTGAAGAATGCCTACTCGACCGTGAAGTTTTCTAGGCCGTACGCGCCGTGCCCCTACTGCAAGACTGGATGCCAGGCGTGCAAGAACCGGCGATGGGTGCCGAAGATTGTCTATGACCAGGCTCCGAAGGGGTCCAAGCGATGAGGCCGCGGCCCTATCAGGAATCAGCCATCCAGTCCGTAGTCAGTGCGTTCGAATCGCACCAGTCGGCGCTGATCGTACTCCCCACCGGAGCCGGCAAGACGATCATCTTTGCGCACCTGTGCAAACAGATGATGAGCCGCGGGCGGTGCATGGTGCTGGCGCACCGCGAGGAACTCATTCATCAGGCGGCTTCGAAGATTCAGGCCGTCACCGGGATCAAGCCGGATATCGAAATGGCGGACCGCTACGCCAACGAAAGCGGCTACCTGCACGATCCATCCCCGATCGTGGTCTCGTCGATCCAGACTCAGAACAGCGGCCAGCGAATGCGCCGCTTCGTGCCGAATCAGTTCTCTTTCGTCGTCGTGGATGAGGCCCATCACGCGCCGGCCGCAACGTACCGCAAGGTCATTGGATGGTACGAGCAGAATCCAAGCCTGCGCGTGCTCGGAGTGACCGCTACTCCAGATCGAGCCGACGAGTTGGCCCTGGGCCAGGTCTTCAAGGTCAATCCGTTCGTTTACGAAATCAATAACGCCATCGACGACGGATGGCTTGTCCCTGTCCACCAGCGGTACATTGTGTGCGAGGGGTTGGACTTTTCAGAGATTCGCACGACGGCAGGAGACTTGAACGCCGGAGACCTGGCCGGCGTGGTGGAAGCCGAGCGGGCCATTCACGAAATGGTCTCCCCGACAATCGACTTGGTCGGCTCGCGAAAGACCCTGTTCTTCGCCGTGTCGGTAGCACAGGCTGAGCGCACGGCCGAAATCTTCAATCGTCATCGGCCGGGTATGGCTCGGTGCGTATTCGGGCACACGCCGAAGGAAGAGCGGCGGGAGACCCTGCGGGACTACTCGGACGGAGCATTTCAGGTGCTCGTTAATGTCGGCGTGGCTACGGAAGGGTTCGATGAGCCGACGATTGCGGTTGTCGCCGTGGGCCGGCCAACGAAGAGTCGGGCGCTGTATTGCCAGATGATCGGCCGGGGAACTCGGCCACTCACTGGAACAGTCGATCCGTTCGAGACGCCGGAAGAACGCATCGCAGCCATCAAGGGCAGCGACAAGCCCAGCGTCCTGGTGCTCGACTTCGTCGGCAACAGTGGTAAGCACAAGCTCATCAGCACGGCCGATGTGCTCGGCGGCAAGTACGACGAAGCGGTCATCGCCGAGGCGAAGCGGATTGCCAAGAAGAAGGGTGGAGACATCTGCGAGGCACTGGAAGAGGCCGAGCAGAATCGGCTGCTAATGAAAGCGAAAGAGGCGTCGCGCAGGGCCAAGGTTCGCGCCCAGGCGAAGTACGCCGCGAAGGACGTTGACCCGTTCGAGAAGCACCGGCCGGCCTACAACGTGACTCCGCGATGGTATTGGAAGTTTCGCCCGGCCACCGAGAAGCAGAAGGCATTGCTCATGCGCCGTGGGCTCTACCAAGAAGGAATGACCATTCAGGACGCCAGCGCGGCGATTGATGAACTGGCACGACGAGAACACTGGAGGCCCAGGGCAACCGCCTGAAGGCCGAGCGAATTAGATATCGAGGCGACGGTTTTGTTACCAACGTTTAAGCCGTCAAAAAACATGGACACCAGGATGCCATTTCAAAAAAAGCACCGGCTCCGATACCCCTCGACCGGTCCCGTAGGCCATCCGTGGTGGTGCAGCGAAGAAGCCAGGCCCGCGCAGGAGACGCACCTGCTGGCGTGGAGCTACAGGCCGTCATGAGGCCAACGAAGTGAAGCTGCTTCGCCTCGAAACTGTTTTGAAGTGTGCCCGCCGTAGTGGCATGGAAGTGAGGGAGCGATAGTCGCTGACCCTTTGCCTACGGAAATGGGGCGCGGTCTGGACACGGAAGTCCTCTAGGTCCGGCGGTGGTGTCGAGTGGCGCGGCAAAGCTCGCGCCATCGCCGGATTTCTGGTGACGCATGAGCCTTGGATGGAATCGAGTCACTCGCTCACGCAGGTGTGCGATATGCGGCAAGCCGGACTGGTGTACGTACACGGAGTCCACTTCATGTTGCATGCGCGTCGAATCGGCAAAACCGATGAAAAACGGCGGCTGGGCGCACGGCGAGGCGACTGCGCCCTTGTCCATCCCGCGGCGACAGTATCAGCCGAAGCCGCAATTTGCAGATCTCGGCCAACTAGCTGCCGAGTATTCGCATCGGATCGACGCCGGAACGCTGGCGCGGTTGTGCAACGTGCTGGGCATGGCTGGTCAGGGATTAGTGCGGATCGGCGTTGGATGGGACGGCGCCGCGTGGACGTTTCCAATGAGGGATGACTCGCATCGGGTCATTGGCATTCGCCGGAGGTTTCCGGACGGGAGAAAGCTCTCGGTCAAAGGGGGGCACGAAGGATGCTTCGTTCCGCTGGAAGGACTCGGCGACATGACGGACCTGGTGCTCGTTTGCGAGGGGCCGACGGACACGGCCGCGATGCTGGAGCTTGGCTTTGAGGCGATCGGGCGCCCGTCGTGCTCTGGTGGCGTGTCGATCGTGAAATCACTGACCAAGGGCCGGGAAGTAGCAATCATCGCTGACGACGACGAACCGGGGCTGCGCGGGGCGAACCGATTGGCTGATGAACTCTGGAGCAGCAATCGAGACGTGAAAGTAGTCGTGCCCTTGGCTGGCAAGGATGCTCGCGACTGGGCACGCTCGGCAAGTGCTGACGAGGTGCAGGCGGCAATTATGAATGCGTGGCCGCATGTTCGGAGGGTTGCATGACTTCTCACGCCTGCCCCCGCTACTCGAGCCTGACGATCCACCTCCCCATCGCTACGCCATCGCTCGCCAACGCCAGACTGCACTGGGCCAAGCGTGCCAGGATCGTGAAGCAGCAGCGGCTCGCCGCGGCGTTGATGGTCGGATCGCAGGCTCCAGACGCCCTGAAGCCGAAGCGGATCACACTGACCCGCATGGCGTCGCGGAAGCTGGACACGGACAACCTCGCCTCCGCGCTGAAGGCGGTCCGTGACGGCATCGCGGTCGCGCTGGGAATCAGCGACGGCGACGAGCGCATTGAGTGGGTCTATCGGCAGGAGAATGGTCAACCGCGTGGGGTGATGGTGGAGATCGCATGACGACGCAACGAGCCATTGAGGTTCTGAAGAAGTATCGCCCCGGCGGTCCGTGTCGAAATCCAAGCTGCGATTGCAACGACCGTCAGCCTGCATTCGATGTGGCTATTGCCGCCCTGGAGGCGCAGGTCGCAGCGGAGCAGCCCAAGCGGCTCGCGCCGTTTCCGTGGAGGCGTGGATCGGGTGCGTTCATCGACCACATCCATGACGCAACAGACTATTGCGTTGCCCATGTACCTACTGCTGCTGGCGACGAGGATCGTACGAAAGAAATCATCGCTCACATCCTCGCCCACTCGCAGGGGGAGCCGGTCAATCCGCCGCCTGTGCCCG
>CAZCGF010000284.1:0-2675 GCA_964498115.1 uncultured Planctomycetaceae bacterium
TCCTTGACCGCCTTGAACTTCGCGCGAAATTCCTCGGTCGCCTTGGCAATCGCCGGGTCCACCTGTGCCGCCATTTCACACTCCTAAACCTCCGGCCGCATCGGGCCGGGCTACGGTTGATCGTCCTGCTGATCGCGGGCCCGCTTTTTGGCCTTGAGCAGTCGGGCCGTCGTCGATTCCGTCGGCTTGTCGGACTTATCCGCCTTCCGCGCCGAGGGAGGCGCCGCCGTCGCGTCCGCGCCGCCCAGTGCCTTCGTCAGGTCCGCCGCCGGTTTCTTCAAATCGCCCTGGGCCTCAAACTTGATGCTCGCCGACTCCGAAGGCGCCGCCGACCGGGCATCGCCTTCCTTCGTGCGCTCCGCCCGAACCTTCTGCCGCACGTCTTTCAATTCCGTGAGGGTCCGCGCCGCACGCTGGCCCGCGCCGAATCGCCCGGCAAGACCGGCGATGTAGTTACGAGCATACGCGAGCGTCTTGACCGGGTCGACGGCGATCCGGCGCACGGCGACATCGAGGAGAAACATGAATAACGCCAGCTTGAGCAGAAACTCCCAGATGGGCGTGCGCGTGATGGTTGAGGGGATGGACTTGTCGAAGATCGTGGCCGCCGTGGCCTTGGTGGTCAGCAGGCGGCCGTCCGCCACTTCGGCGATCTCGCGCAGCAGTGCTTCGTTTGGCTCCAGATCGCGGAACTCCGGCGAATACGCCACCGTGACGCCGGTGCGAATCATCGTGGGCTTGTCGTCCCCGCCGGAACTCGGCGAGATGACGTTGAGCAGATACGTCCCCTGCTCGCCCAGCTTGAATTTGCCCTCGTATCTTCCAGGCCCGGTCTGGACGATCGAGACCGGCGTCGCGCTGCCGTCCGGAGCAATGGCCCGTCCGACGAACTGGCGGAAGTTCTCGAATGTCTCACCTTCGCCGAGACTCTCAATGACAATGTGTCCCTCGTCGCCCTCGACGACGGTGTTGACGTCGAAGTTCGCCGCCGCGCCCTGTTGCATCGACCATCGAACGGCCTGCGACCACAGCTTGGAGAATCCGGACCACGAGGCCCAGTCCGTGCCCCAGTGTTTCCATCGCCCGCTGGTGAAGGCCAGCGTTCTGCCGAATCCGCAGAGCCAGTGTGCAAGCAACGGGTCGCCGCGCTCGGTGACAAGCGGCATCTCGACATCGGCGACCTTGCGCGGCGTGGTCACGACATATCCCTTGAGTTGCGGGATGCTGTCGATGCCGACCATGATCTCGGAGAGATTGGGCTTGACCTTGGGCGTGAAGATTTCGTCGCGGACAAGCGGCCGGCGAACGACGCGGGCCTCCTTGATGAAGATTCTCGGGAGTTGTTTTTCGTCGCCGGGCTTGCTCAGGGAATAGTACCGGCCGCCGGTGACATTGGAGATGTTCTTAAGCGTGGCGATCTCCTGGCCGCCGTGAGGGTAGATGGAGATTGTGGAGCAGGTGATCTTATTGCCGACCATATTGTTCAACAGGCCGGTCTGCGGCGGGGCGGGGTCGCCGTCGGAGATGACGATCATATGGCGCTGCGCGGCGTCCTTGCACTCCATCAAGCCTTTGTACGCCATCTGCATCGGCGTATGGAAGTCGGGCATGTCGGAGTTCTGCATCTTGCGAAGCTGCGAGATGATGGCCTCCTTGTTGCTCGCGGTGCGCATGGGAACTTCCCAGACGTATCCGCCCATGCCCCAATCGACGAGGCCGAAGTAGTCGAGGCTGCTGATGGTCTTCACCGCGGCAACGGCGGTCTCGACGCCCCACGTATTACCCTGCGGCATTTCGCAGGCGTGCATGACGATCGCCAGGGCGCCGCGGGGAATCTGCTTGACCGAGTCGACGTCGAACTTGATCGGCATGATGTCTTCGACGACCGACCCCTGCCATCCGCCGGCGGCGAAGCTCTCATCACCGCCGAGCATGAGCAGTCCGCCTCCCAGGTCGCGGACATACGCGGCGAGGGCCTTCTGCTGCTCAGCGGAGAAGATCTCCGCGGGCACATTGGCGAGGATGACGGCGGAAAAGTCCTGGAGCGTCGCCGTGTCGATGTTGATGGACTCCGCGAGTTCAGACTGCACGCGGATGCCTTCGCGCTCCAGGGCCTCAGCAAGCAGCGCGTTGTCCGGCTCGTCGACGGCCGTCCCGATCATCAGCACGGTCTGCGGACCCTCGACGTTGGTAAACGCGCGGGCCACGTTGTTCTGACCGAGGAAGTCGGCGGTCTTGTCATCGGGGACGAACTCGGCGCGAAAGTCGTGGGCCCGGGCCTCGTTGATCGGGACGCGCACGTTGAACGCGTTGCGGCCCTGTGCAAGCTGAACGTGCTGGCCGCTGCCCGGTGCGTTGGGGCTCAGGTCCAGCAGCCGTTCCTCCTGACCGACGCGCTGATAGATGAGGATGCTGCCGGAAGTCGCCCGGTCGCTCTTGAGGATGAGTCGCAGCGGAACCTGTTCGTGAAGATTCGAGTAGGGCGGGGCGAGCAATTGCTCGAAGACGACCTCCGCGCCGTATTCATAGGTCAGCGGAACAACATCAACCCGCAGATTGTTGGCCTTGGCGGTCTTGGCCTCCTCGAGGGCATCGCCGATGTTCTGGATACCGTCGGAGAGAAGGATGACGCGGTTGTTGGTGTCGTTCTGGGCGCAGGCGGCGGCGACGCGAAG
>CAZCGF010000284.1:2775-4247 GCA_964498115.1 uncultured Planctomycetaceae bacterium
CCGGAGAGGGAACGGCGCGACATCCACCAGAGCGCGATGAAGATGAGTCCCAACCACAGATAGTCGGGTCGATCGAAGCGTTCGAGTGAAAAGAGACGGCTCATTCAGTTCCCCGGCCCGTATCAGTTACCGTGAGTCTCGCCGCGGCCGTTAACTACAACGTCACCAATCTATCAGTTGTACCCGATTGTTCCATGAGTCGAGGCAGTAGATGCCGCCGGAGGCCGAGACGGCGACACCCCACGGCTGTGCGATCTGGCCCTCGGCACGTCCCGGCGTGCCCCAACTGGCCAGCCAGCTTCCATCGCGCTCGAAGCGGGAAATCCGATTGTTGCCGCGATCGGCGACGAGGAGGGTCCCGTCGGACTCCAAAGCGAGACCGTAGGGGTAGTTGAACTGCCCCTGACCGTCGCCTGCGGTGCCGAAGGCCCTTTGGAATTTACCGTCTTTTCCATACAGACAAATACGATGATGGCAGGCGTCGGCCACCCAAAGTTGATCATTTTCATCGAATACGATGCCGGCGGGCCGCTCCACCCAGCCGTCGCCGGTGGACTTGTCGGCGATGCAGTCGAGATATTTGCCGTCCTGCGTGAAGCGGCTGATGCGATCGTTGCCGCCGTATTCACCGACGTACACGATGCCGTCACGGGAAAGGGTGACGGAGCAGGGGAACACAAACTGGCCGGGGCCCTCGCCCTGACTGCCGAATCGGCGCAGCTCCTTGCCGTCGCGGTCGAAAAGCATGACACGAAAGTAATGCGTGTCGGCCACCCATATGCGGTTTTGAGAATCGACGAACAGGCCGGTCGGTTTGCCGTTGACGTACTCGGGCATGCGCCACTGATGCTCGTAGTCGCCGTCGGCGCTGAAGCGCTGGATACGGGCGGTCTTGTCCACGACGAACACGCAACCATCGACCGGCGAGACGGCGATGGCGCGCGGGTAACTGAACTCACCGGGAGACAGGCCGGTCTTTCCGAAGACCTTCTCAACAGTGCCCGCACCGCCTGAGCCTGAATCAGCGCAACCGATGGGCAGAAGCAGGGTCAGCATGACGAACAGCGAGACGATCAGCGCGGGGCGGATGAGGTGAAGCGCGATCCTGAATGTTGAACGAGTCATCATGCTTGGGTCCGTGGTCGCGGCCAGGCGGCGCCCACGAGGGCCGCGACGACTGCGGGCGTGAACATGATAGCGGCAAGGACGGTGGTTTCGCTCTGACGGCCATAGTGCATCTGCATGTCCACCTGCACGGCGAGGCTGCCGCCGAAGAATCGAACGGGCTGCGTGAGGACGGAGGCGCCGATTTCCGACATGGCGAGGCAGGCGGTGAGAAGCGAGGCCATCACAATTGGTCGCCAGATGAACGGCAGCCGCACGAGGGCAATACGATCCGGACCGGTCGCGCCTTCCAGTTGTGCGTGACTCAGCAATGAGGCTGGAACCCGGCGATTGGTCAGACGGGCGAC
>CAZCGF010000285.1:0-1192 GCA_964498115.1 uncultured Planctomycetaceae bacterium
CAGGCTCTCGCCGTCGCTCATGGAATCGGATGCGCCTCCTCCGAGAGCGGATACAACATTCACGCATGCGCCATCATGCCTGATCATGTCCACATAATTGTGGGCCGCGTCGATCGGGAGATCGGTCGAGTCATCGGACATCTAAAGAATAGAGCGAGACAAGCGATGATTGCCGAGGGAGTCTGGCCAGTTCAGGGTTCGCCGGTCTGGGCAAAGCAAGGCTGGCATGTTTTCCTTGATTCGGACGAGGCGGTTCGACGCGCCATCGCCTACGTCGAACAGAACCCGATAAGGGACGGATTACCTCGCCAGCGGTGGAGCTTCGTGACGCCGTGGCCGTCCTCGCGGGGTGCGTCGAGCAAGCTCGACGGCTAAATGTTGGGATGTCCATCCGCTACATTTAGCCGGCGGGCTTGCCGGGTGCTTCCGTGAAGAATTGACCGGACGAATCGCGCCAACCGATGCGCGTTTCGGTCGTTGTCGGTGACCCTTTCGCATCTTCATTGTAGACGGGCTTGGCGTCCTCGCGCGGGATGCCGCCGATGAGGTGACAAAGACATTGCATGTCCAACGGGGGCAGCGGCGGGTCTTCGAGAATGACGCCCACATTCTTATTCCGTGCATTTTCCAGCTCAGCGGCGATCGCCTGCATCGCCGCGTGAACTCTTCCGCCGAGTTGGGCATCCGATTCGAACGGTCGGAGAGTTTGTCTGAGCCGATAGGCCTGTGTCGGGATCGCCATGCCGAAGGTGAAGAGCAGCGAATAGGCGACCATGCGAATGGACCATAAGCATCGCAGTTCGCGGATGCACCCAATGCAAGCAGCGACGACGGCCCCCCAGGCGATGGCCGACCCGCCGGTGGCGAGGTAGTCGTATCGCATCGGATAGGCGTCGTCCGTGAAAAAGCTTGTCGGCAACACGGCGACGAAGGCCAGCGAAAGGCCGAAGAATGCCGCGCGGCGCAATTCACGCGTGGCATTCCTGAGGATGACTGCCCCGAGCACGCACAAAAGCAAGAATGATGCAACGGCCCATGCGGAGGGTGCGATGTGCTTGTGTATGAAAAGGCGCGGTACCCGCGACAGGGCCCGGGTGAATCCTTCGCGATGCAATGAGAAACCGCCGCCGGTCACGATGGGGTTGGCCGATTGAAAGGCGTACTGCGCAGCGAGGTATGCCGCGAAGATCGC
>CAZCGF010000285.1:1292-4209 GCA_964498115.1 uncultured Planctomycetaceae bacterium
GTCGCGTAGTACGGCCACGCCTGATCCGCGAAGGCGGCATAGGTGGCGATGAACGACAGATGCACGACGGGCCGGAAGAAGCCGGAGACGAAGCGGGAAAAGACGATCGACGGGTCCGACAACCCCTCGCGGGCCAGGCTCAGCCAGCAGAAGTCGTCGCGCATCAGGCCCTGGCCAAGAACAGGGGCGAACTGAATGAGCCCGACGATCAGGACTGCTGCGCCCAGCAGCAGCAGGAACCGCCGCGCTCCATCAACTTGCTCAAGCTTGGCAGTACCGCCCGTGTCCTTCATGAAATCGGCAGCATACCGGCCGGAGGTCGGCGCGTGTAGCCGACAGTCAAGGCCCGTCGTGATGAGACCTGGGAGCCGATCAACTCAGAACACGGTACTTTGGAACGGCGTTCGTGCGTGATTACAATCTTGTCGTGACACCAGACGGCCGGTCAGAGCCCCACCGAGTCCACGATCGAGAAACCGCCATGCGGCTGATGCAGGACATCCTTAACGAGATGTCCGGCAAGTCGGTCCCCATTGAGGAAAGCACGCGGATCGGACCTCATTTGAAGCGGATCGTCCCGGGCGACTCGCTCGATCTCCTTGACTTCGCATGGAGATTTGAGCGCCGGTTTGATGCGCCAATCGGAGATGAGGACTGGCGGTTCACGCATGGGTCGGGCCTATGTGACACCTTTCAGGAATGGAAGGAAGTATACGGCGACGTCGATGCCATGACCTTTGGAGCGTTGGCGGAATTGCTGGTGCTAAGCACTTCAGGCGACCTTAACCATCCCATCACCGTTCGGGCGGCAAAGTCGAATTCGGCGGGTGCATTCAAGGAATTGGAACAACTCGCGCGAAACATGTCGCGCAGCGTTAAGCCTTTCGAGCCGGAGACATCCATCCTAGATCGTTTTCGCAGCACCCTGTTGAGACGATACTGGTCTCAACTGCGAGTTCTCTCGAACCACCGTATCCCTCCGCTGATCAGTCCCGCGCCTGTCCGGTTCCTGAAATGGGCTCGAAACGTTTGCGGTGGCTTCCTGCTAATCTCACTTCTGGTTGCCCTGTGCGCCGCGGTTGGCGTCCGCATCCTGGGGGAGCAGTCCGAATTGGGCATCGTGTCCCTAAAGTTGGGTCTCTACGGTATTGTGTTGACCATTGGTCTGTTGGCTCTCGTCGGCGCTTTGGCATTGATCCGAAATCTACTCAAGAGCCTGCAGAGCGACGAATCACAATTGCCATCCGGGATAGTCACCTTTCGCGACCTTGCCGACTTCATCGCCGGCGATCGCGGGGGCTGGTGCGCCAAATGCGGCTACGACCTCACCGGACTAACTGCAGACCGCTGCCCGGAGTGCGGAACGAAAACACACGAGCCCAACACGCCGCCGAAGGCGAGTCAGCCTCGATGAGACCAGTTGCTCCCGCCTTCTTCGTCCACTAGCATCGTGCGTGAATCAAGAGGGAGTCGAATTCTGTATGGCCGCTTCCGACCGCACGATGTTTGAGATTTACCGCGAGGCCGACTACGGGCGGCAGTATCGCGTTGTTTATTTCACCGAGCTCGACGAGCACAATAAGGAAGCGGAGATCAACCGGGCCATGTCCGGGGAGCATTTCTACGACGGCTTTCTGACGGACCTGCACAAGGACGAGGGCAAGCGGCGCATCGCCGACATCGTCAAGCGACTGAACGACGGCGAATCGATCGACAGCGCCGAAGTCGAGAAGACGCTTTCCGGCATGATGGGCTGACGCTGCACTGTCGACTCAATCGCGCAACATTCCCACGAATTGTTCGAACAGGTACTGCGAATCGTGCGGGCCCGGGGCGGCCTCGGGGTGATACTGCACCGCGAAGACGCGATGGTCGGCGTGGGCGAAGCCTTCGAGACTCTGGTCGTAAAGATTGATATGCGTCACCCGGCCGCCGACGCTTTCCAGGCTGGGGACATCGACCGCGAAGCCATGATTCTGGCTGGTGATTTCCACGCGGCCCGTGTCCACGTTTTTCACGGGGTGATTCGCACCGTGATGGCCGAACTTGAGCTTGTAGGTCCTGGCTCCGAGGGCAAGGGCAAGTAGCTGATGGCCGAGACAGATGCCGAAGATGGGCAGCCTGCCGATCAGGGCCTGCATGGTCGTGATGGCATCACCGACGGTCGCCGGGTCGCCGGGCCCGTTGCCGAGCAAAAGACCGTGCGGACGAGATTCGAGAATGCGCTCGGCGGTGGTGGTCGGCGGGACGACGCGGACCTCGCAGCCTAACTGGGCCAATTCGCGCAGAATGTTCTGCTTGATGCCGCAGTCCACCGCCACGACGCGGAACTTCGCCGAACCGCCGGCAGGCTCGATCCGCGTTTCACCGCGAGGCATCACTGTCTCGACGAGATTGCGGCCCTCCATCTGCGTCGAGGCGCGCGCCTTGCCAACGAGAATCGCAGGGTCGGACAGCTCCGTGGAGATGACGCCGCGCAGGCTCCCGCGATCGCGCAGGCGGCGGGTGAGGGCGCGCGTATCAATGCCTGAAATGCCGACGACACCGGCCGCGTGCAGATACTCGTGCAGGCTTCCGCTCGCACGGTAATTGGAATGCCGCCGGGCCAGCTCCTTGACGACGAAGCCGGACAAATGCAGTTTCGCCGCTTCGACGTCTTCGAGATTCACGCCGTAGTTGCCGATGAGCGGCGAGGTCATGGTGACGATCTGGCCGCAGTACGAGGGATCGGTGAGGATCTCCTGATAACCGCTCATGGCGGTGTTGAAGACCACCTCGCCGGCGGACGTTCCCTCGGCGCCGAACGACTCGCCGGCGAACACCGTCCCATCTTCGAGGGCAAGATAGCAGCGCATGTTTCTCATCGCAGCCCCGCTCCGTAGTCCTGCAGTGCGCGGACGCCCAGGGCGCGATCCGC
>CAZCGF010000286.1:0-1527 GCA_964498115.1 uncultured Planctomycetaceae bacterium
CGCGCTTTCGCGAGCCGGGGGTTTTGAAATCTCCATGCTCGCGGGCGGAACTCACCACAGCGAGACATTTGGACGGACGGCCCGGCTGATGACGGAAATGCCGCGTCTTGAAATCGTTCCGGTCGAGCACTTCGTCGAGGGCGACAAGCCGGCGCAGGTCTGCGAGACGGCGGGCCGAGCGATCACGGCGTTTTCGGCGGCGATGTCTAAGCAACCGGTTGACCTGGTCTTCGCACTCGGAGATCGCACGGAAATGCTTGCCGCGTGCCTGGCGGCGACGATTCACCGGGCTCCCATCGCCCACCTTCACGGCGGCGACGTGACGCAGGGGGCTTACGACGATTCGTGCCGTCACGCGATCACCAAACTGGCGCACGTTCACTTTCCCGCGCTGCGGGAACACGCGGACCGCATTCGGCGAATGGGCGAGGAGTCGTGGCGCATTCATACGGTGGGCTCACTCGCCCTTGATGAATTAGCCGGCTTCACACCGCAGCCGATTGAGTCGCTGAGCCGCGAGGTCGGGCTGGACTTCAGCGCCCCCACCGCCGTCGTCGTCTTTCACCCCGAGACGCTTTGCGAAATGCCGCCGGATCGGCAGATCCGTGAGCTGCTGGACGCGCTGAGTCGACTCTCGATGAATCTACTGTTTGTCGGGCCGAATGCCGACGTGGGACGAGATGCCGTCGATGCGGCGATTCGCGGATTTGTCTCATCGAGAGCCAACGCGGTCGTCGCGCATTCGCTGAGCCAATCGCAATTCTGGAGCTGCCTGGCGCATGCACGCGTGCAGGTGGGGAACTCCAGCTCGGGAATCATCGAAGCCGCGTCGCTGCGGCTGCCCGTCGTGAATGTCGGCGATCGGCAGACCGGGCGTCTTGCCCCGCCGAACGTGGTGCATGCCCCGCTGGAGGCGGAAGCGATTCATCGCGCCCTATCGCAGGCCATGAGCAGCGGCTTTGTGAAGTCGCTCGCCAATCTGAAGAATCCTTACGGGGATGGGAATGCCGCCGAGCGCATCATCGCCGCCGTGCGGGGACTGCCGTCTCGCCAGCAACTCTTAACCAAGAAATGGGCCAACAACGCGGACTCGCGCTGAATAGAGGGCCGGGCTGCTGGGGTGTTTGACGCCGGGGATCAGACGCCCGCGGCTGCGCCGAGCGTGTCTGCCACCTTGGGGGCGGCGGCCGACTCTTTGCGCGCGTGGGTCGCCATGAAGATGGCCACGGCCTTGCCGGTCTCGGCCTCGGTCTCAAGGACCGCTGCACGCAAGGCCGCGTAGGCGCGATCGTCGTCGCGCATGAGGACGACCAACTCTCCGCCGTTTCCGCCGCCGGTGACCTTTGCGCCGTAGAGACCCTCGGGGGCTCCGCGGCGGCGAATCGCGCCGACGAGCTTGTCAGCCTCGACGCCGCCGATGCCGCAGCGCTGACTGTGGCTCCAATGGCTCGCGTACATCAACTCGCCTGCGTGGACGAGGGCCTCGGCCGCGCCAAGCCTGCGGGCCCGGGCGATGTTCGTGGCGAA
>CAZCGF010000286.1:1627-4203 GCA_964498115.1 uncultured Planctomycetaceae bacterium
AGCGGCAGCGGATCGCACGAGAACTGCGGGACAAATCGAAGCTGAAGGAATGAGCCGGTGGCGGCGCCGCTGAGGGCCGTCACGGCGATGCGCAACCGCTCGACACCGGTCAAAGGCGACGCGGCGGCGGTCGCGAGGGCGGCCTTCTTGAGCAGTTCCACCTGTGCGCCGAGATACTGGGTGACGGCTTCGATCACGGCGGCGGCGGTCGTGCAGGGAGAGCCGAGATCGGACTCGTCGGGGAAGTCAGACTGAAGGAGGACCATCAAGCCGTCCGGTGACGCGGGCATGATGCCATCGGCAATGAGCCGCCCCACCGCCAGGCAGGCCGACGTCGCCCACTGTGCCCCCGACTTTTCAAACCAGGCCGAGGCGTCGCCATTGGAGGCGGCGACGGCGGGCAACTGGTCGAAGGAGATCGCAAACTCGCGCGCGGGTGCGTCCTTACCCGGCCCATGGAGGCGGATGACGAGGTTTTTCCCGGCGATCCGCCAACAGGCAGCCCGGACGCAGGCGTCGAGGGGCGCGGTGACGAGGATGGAACCGCCGTCTTCGCAGATGCCGCCCATGACGTCGACGACGCCGGGGGCCATCGCGGCTGAAGCGGCCTCGCCGATGCGCGGATGCGCGGCTTCGGCGGATTGGACATGTGCGCGAAACGAAGGCACGGCGAAACAAAGGTCAGCTTTTTGACTCATGATCTCTTGATGACAGCTAATGATCTATTCGGGCCCGCGGAGGACGGCCGGCGCTAGGCACGGCATACCTCACGCAGAACTTGTTCGCTTACAAAAATCGGCGTCTCACTTGCCACGCCCAGGGCGATGGCATCTGACGGACGAGAGTCGACCTCGACGATCTCACCGTCGCGACGGATGACAAGTTTCGCGTAGAACGTATGGTTCTTCAAGTCGCTGATGATGATTTTTTCCAGTTCGCCGCGAAGGACTTCGATCAGGTCGGCCATGAGGTCGTGCGTCATGGGGCGCGCACGCTTGTAACCCTTGAGCCGGCGGTCGATGGCGCAGGCTTCCGAATCGCCGATGACGATGGGGAACTCCCTTGAGCCGCCGCGCTCCCGCAGGAAGATAATCTGCTGGTCGCTCGTGTCCTGGATGACAATGCGAGACAAATCCATCCGCACATCCATGAGCAAACGTCTCCAACCGGCCCAATGACCCCGTCGTGCAGAGCGACAAGGCAGAATCATCTCATGGCGCGACGAGCCTTCGCAAACTCCCTCCATGGGGTCGAGTGGCACAATCCGTTGAAACGACGCTCGCATCCGCGAGCACGTCTGAAAGCCTAATCTTCTGCCGGATCGAATGCAACCCTCCGCGCCTCACCGCGAATTGCAGCGGTTATTCAAGGTCGGCGAGGTGCCGTTCGAGCATTTCTATCTGACTTGACAAATCCGCGGCGCGTGCTTTTGCGGCCTCGACGACTGACGGATCGGCCCGGGCGACGAAGTCCGCGTTGCCCAGTCGGGCGGACTCGCGGGAAAGAACGCCGCGCAGCTCCGTCAGCTTTGCCTCGTCGGTCTTCTTCACCTCTGCCAAATCGACGAGGCCCGCGACCGGCGCGTAGACCTGCACCATGCCGCAGACGCGGCTCATCGAACCGTCGGGCTTGGAAGCGCCTGCGCCGATGTCCATTGCGTCGCAACCGGCGAGCGGGATGATGAAATCCCGAAAGCCGGTGAGCATCGACGAGACCGACGCATCGCACTGCACCACAATCTTCGGAAGCGTGCGCAGCGACGGCTCTTTCGCCTTGCCGCGATAGTCGTTGACCACGGCGCGCATGTCGCGCACGGCGCGAATGACCTCCTGCACCGCCTCCATCTTTGACTCGACGGCCTTGTCGCGGAGGTCGCCGTTCGCATCGGGCCATTTGGCCACGATGAGCGTCGCCTCGGACTTGGCCGCCGCGCGCAGACCGCGGTCGGGGGCGGCGCGATTGAGCTGCTCCCAGATGGCCTCGCTGACGAACGGGACGATGGGCTGGAGAAGTCGCAGGAGCTGGTCGAGGACATAGACCATGACCTGCTGGGCGGCGGCGCGCTCGGACCCGGCGAGGCGCGGCTTGGTCATCTCGATGTACCAACTGCAATACTCGTCCCACATGAAGCGATAGACCGCCCCCATCGCCTCGCTGAAGCGGAAGCGATCCAGCGACTCGTTCACCTGCTCAACGCAGGCCGCCAGTCGCGAGAGAATCCAGCGATCGACGAAGCCGAGCTTGGCCGGGTCCAATTGCTGCGGGGCGTAGCCGTCGAGATTCGGAATGACGAAGCCGGTCGAAGCCTGCCACAGCTTGTTGCAGAAGTTGCGGCCCTTCTCGAACTTTTCGCTGACGTTGATCGAGCGGCCGTCGGGCAGCTTTTTCGGCTTGACCGGCAGGCGGATGTCCTGCGTTTCGGTGGCCAGCTCGGCGAGGGTGTAGCGCAGGGCGTCGGCGCCGTACTCCTCGATGATGTCCACCGGATCGACGCCGTTGCCGAGGGTCTTGGACATCTTGCGCCCCTGGCCGTCCTGAATGACCGGGTGGATGACGACGTCGGTGAAGGGAATCTT
>CAZCGF010000287.1:0-4202 GCA_964498115.1 uncultured Planctomycetaceae bacterium
AGCAACGTACTCATCACGCGGCACGATGACAAAGCCGTGGTGAAGGTGATCGACTTCGGCATCGCCAAGGCAACGGGCGGACGGCTGACGGAGAAGACGCTGTTCACCGAACTGCGGCAGATGATCGGGACGCCGGCATACATGAGCCCGGAGCAGGCGGGGCTTTCCGATCTCGACATAGATACTCGCAGCGACGTGTACAGCCTTGGCGTGCTGCTCTATGAGTTGCTGACGGGGACAACGCCGTTCGACATCAAGTCGCTGCTCAACGCGGGCTACGCCGAGATTCAGCGAATCATCCGGGAGGAGGAGCCGCCGACACCGAGCACCCGACTGTCGACGATGAAGGGCGAGCTCCCATCGGTGGCGGCGCTTCGGAAGACGGAACCGACGCGGCTCGCCAAGCTCGTCCGAGGGGATCTTGATTTGATCGTCATGAAATGTCTGGAGAAGGACCGGACGCGACGATACGACACGGCTAATGGATTGGCCGCAGACATTCAGCGTTATCTGGCGGGTGAGGCGGTCGTCGCCGTGCCGCCGAGCGCGGGCTATCGGTTTCGCAAATTTGTACGACGCAACCGGGTGGCCGTCACGGCCGGCGCCGCGATCGCTTTGGTCGTTCTGCTCGGTCTCTTTGGCACGACGGTCGGGCTGGTGTGGGCTGTTCGCGAGCGAGATCGAGCCGACAGCGCTGCCGCCAAGGCGCTGGAGGCCCGACGGGAGGCCCAGGCGCGCTCCCTCGACCTTGAAAAGGTCGTTGAATTCCAGTCGGCCCAACTTTCCGGCGTAGACGTCATGCAGATGGGTATCCAACTGCGTCAAGACCTGCTCAACGGAATTCGACAGGCGGGCCAGCGTCTCCATACGCCTGTCGCAACCACCGAAGCTTGTGTTGCGGCGGCAGACGCCGAACTCGCGAAGGTCGATTTCACGGGCGTCGCGCTGTCGGCCCTTGAGACTAATATCTTCAAACCTGCGATCGAGGCCATTGACTCGCAGTTTGCCGACCAGCCGAATGTCCGCGCGGACCTGCTTCTGATCGTCAGCGATACGGTGCGACGTCTTGGGCTGCTTAAGCTGGCCGAGCAACCCGCCGTGAACTCGCTGGCGATTCGCACGGCCGAGCTGGGTCGCAGTGACAAAAAAACCATCGAAGCGGCGAAGCATCACGCGCTTCTGCTCGAGGAGCTCGGGCGATTCAACGAGGCGGAACGGGAACTGCGGGAGTGCCTTGCTCTTGGCATTGCCGAGCATGGGGAGAACTCGGAGACAACGACCAGGGTCCGGATCAACCTGGCCGCGAATCTTTATTCACAATCCCGGTTCGAGGAATCGGTCGAGCTGTACCAGCAGGTGCTGCCATGGCTCCGCGAGCACGCAGGGCCGCTCAACATTGATACTCTGAGCTGCATTGTTTCACTGGGCACAGCGCTGAACAGCCTGAAACGATTCGACGAGGCCGAGCCGCTGTTTCGCGAGTCCGTCGAGGGCCTCCGAACCGTTTATGGGAAAAACAACCCGCGCGTGATCAACGCCATGAACAACTTCGGGGGCTTCTACCGCGACAAGAAGGACTACGTTCGGGCCAAGGAGGTTTACGAGGAGACACTTGAGGCCAGCCGTCAGACACTGGGCGAAGATCACTGGCTGACGCTGATGATTATCGACAATCTGGGGGGCATGCACTTCGCACAACACGACGCAGCCGGCGCCGTTGAACTTACACGGACTGCGCTGGACGGGCGGCGTCGCGTTCTCGGCGACAATCATGCCGCGACGCTCCGCTCGTGCTTTAATCTGGCGAAGGTGCAGGAGTCTCTGGGCGAGATTGATGAAGCGGCCGCGCTTTATCGTCGGGCCATCATGGGATTTCGCGTGGCGTATGGTGAGTTCCACACATACACGATAACGGCCCGGACGGCGCTAAGCGGACTTTTCATTACGAGCAAGCGATTCAAGGAGTGCGAGGAACTTTTGCGCGGCGAGTTCGAGATGTTCGACGAGCACCCGGACGTCCCGAAGGAGCGTCGAAGAGGGGTGATGCGTGCCATGGGCATTATGTATGGGATGTGGGACGCGGCCGAACCGGATCAGGGCCATGCACAAGAGGCTGCCCGATGGAAGAAGAAGCTTGCTGCGTTTGATGCCGCCCATCCGTGAGGGGGCCGTCGGCGCTTACGGGTTAGTTGCCGAGAGGATTGCGGCGATGAAGGCGGAGACGTCGAGGCCGTTTACTAAGTTGTCGTCGTTCACGTCTGCGAATTCGGCGGGGCAGCCGGGGTAGGCGAGGGCGAAGGCGTCGGCGTCGACGAGGGCCAGGACGAACGCGGCTACGTCGGCGTCGTCACAATCTTTGTCGCAGTCGATGTCGGCATTGCACGAGGGTATCCGCTCAAAAGCGCCTACGTCGGAGGCTGCGCCGGCGATTGTTCGCGTCATGCTTGATTGATGCTTCACGTATTGCTGCGTGATCGCGCCGTCGAGGGCGACGGTCGGGTGGAGGGCGGTCGCGGCGTCGACGCAGGCCGAACCCGATGTCAGCGTGAAGTCCTGCACCGCTTCGTTCGCAAAGCCCGGCGAGGAGCCGAGAATCTGCGTGCCGTCGTTGTTGATGACGCCGGAGAGGCCGCCGAAGGCGCCGACCCAGCCGGGCTTGATCCAATTGTGGGAGAGGTCGAGGACGCCGGTGGCGTCGAGCATGGCGAATTCGCTGCCGGGGGTGGTGACGTAGAGGATGTTGTTTCTGGCGTCGCAGTGTTCGTCGTTGGTGGAGAGGCGCATGAGCGTGGTTCGATCGGTTCGGGTGGAGACCAGCGTGTTGTGATAGAGGAAGAGATCGCCCTTGCGATAGTCGCCGGTTGTGCCGCTGTCGCCGCCGTAGTGGATGATCTGGCGGTTGCCTGCGCCGGCCGGCTCGATGAGGACGTTGCCGTAGACATCGGTGCGGCGATAAGTCGGATGGTCGCGGATGAGGGTGCTGTCTTCGGCGTCGACGAGGTCCAACTGGCGATTGCCGCCCTCGATCCAGTTGTAGCGGACGACGAGGCCGGCGGAGCGATCCTTGAGATTGTTGCCGCCGGCGCCTGAGGCCAGGGGGCCGAAGCGGTTGAACTGGTAGACGATGCCGATGGCGGCGGTGTAGGTGTTGTGCTCGAAGATGCTGCCGCTGTTGCCGTTGGAATGGATGTAATTGTTTTCGATGAGGATGTCGCGGGAGATGTCTTCGTCGAAGGAGCTGACGAAGATGCCGTTGCCGCTGTCGCGGATGATGCAGTCACGAATGGTGATGTGCTCGCCGAGCTCGACGTGAATCGCGGCGCCGTTGTTTGAGTAGGTCTGCACCTGGCCGGTGTCGCCGGTGAAGGTGTTGGGTGGGCGGGCTCCGCGGATGTCCAGGCCTTCGATGAGAATCCACTGGGCCATGCTGTTGGACGGGGTATTCGATCCGCCGACCTTGATGACCGAGCGGCCTTCGTTCCAATAGTTGAGCGGCGATGGGGTCGTGGCGTTTTGGCCGTCGATGATCGGGCGCTCGCCTCCGGGACCGGGAATGCCACGCACGCTGATCGGGGCTGCTGCGGTGCCCTGCAAGCCGATGACCCACTTCTCGTGGTATGGGGCGGCGCGCCAATAAATCCAGACTGTGTCGCCGGGGGAGAGGGTGTGCCAGGGGACGGCGCCGATGGAGGAATAGGGCTGGCCTGTGCCGACGTGAAAGTCGGCGGCGCGGGCGGCGGTGAATGCGCCGGAAAGAACGCAGATGCAGATTGAATGCGCAATGGCGCGAACGAGTGGGAGTGATTGAATAGTGCGCACCGGCGTGGTCCTCGCGCGAGGGAGGGATGCGCGGGGATTGTACGAGGAAAGCGCGGAGGCGGCGACGATTGAGCGCGAACCGGTAATGCGGTGCCCCTAATTCGATCTACCGTTAGAAAAGGCCCAAGTCCAAGTCGATCAATTGCAGGCCGGACCGGCGAGGGCGGCGGTGACGAAGTTGGGGACGTCGGCGGAGTTGAGGTCGAAGCTGTCGTCGGTGTCGGCGCACTCGCAGCCGGGGCCGATGAAGGGGCCGTCGAGGATGCAGTCGATGAGCATCTGGATGTCAGCGCCGGTGATGTTGCTGTCGCCGTTGACGTCGCCGGGGCAGGTGCCGCACTCGCCGGGGATGAACTGCACTTCGTAGGCGCCGCGATCGACGA
>CAZCGF010000288.1:0-4171 GCA_964498115.1 uncultured Planctomycetaceae bacterium
AGAAGAACCGATGGCGTGTTAGACGGACAGAAATTGGCAGATCCGGCTCTTATGCAGGTCTGCCTAAACATTGCTAGCCTTGGAGGAAATCCGATGCCGACTCTTAAGTCATCAGCGCCCGCCCATCTGAGCATCTTCGTCACTGATCCGGATACCGGCCGCCCGGTCCCGCGACTGCCGCTCTATGCGGAGGTCGCGGTGCCACGGATCGTACCGGTGCCGCCCATCAACGAACGGTATCGCGAGCCGATGCGCGCGGCGCTCCTGGAAGTGGATCCAAGCGCAAACGAAGCCCAGGTGCGTAACCGGGTCGAGACGGCAGCCCTCCAGGCCCTGGCCGAAACGGTCGATGAGGCGAGCCGCAACCGGCTGGTGACCCAGCCCGATAAGGTGAAGGAGCTGTTCCGTCGGGTCTTCAAGGCCGTGCTCGACGCCGCCCGTCGAAGACGGATGGCGGAGATCCCCGCGGCCGACCTCAAACCGCTGATGCTCGCCGCTGTCCGGCGCGTGGCGACGGAACTGGATCTCGATCTTGTGCCGGAGGTCGAAGACCTCGGCATCATCTGGGCCGATCCGCTGGGAGTCCTGACGACCGATCACGTGGGTTACGTCTCGTTTGATCTGCGACGGCTCCGCCCTGATGTGCAGGTGATGTTGGCGGAGACCATCGAAGCACGCCGCAATGATCCCGATGCGGTCTCGAAGCTGGCGATCTGGATCTATCCCGCTGGTCATCCCGGAAGGTTCGATGCCTTGAGTCAGGCGCGCTTTGCCTTCGACGCCGTTGTTGCGCGGCTGTCGATGACCTGGAACACGTTGCCGCCCGCGCTGATCAACATGGGACCGCGGGCGCTCCAGAATCCTAGCCTCACCGATTGGCGACTGTCTCCTGCGTCGTTCGCAGCCAGCCCGAAAACCTTGGTTGGCGAGAACGGCTGCGAGGAAATGGTCCCGGCCAACCTCGCTCTACAGGAGTTCGTGCTCCGCCAGGTGGTGCGGCTGACGGATGTGCCACCGAACTTTGGCTTGCCGGCAGGACTCAAGGCTGCGTATGTCGATGAGTACAAGGTCAGTTGGTTTTCTCTTGGGCACTCACTGGGAGAAATCCTCTACAGCCTGCCGCTCGCTCCCGGTGAAACGGTTAAGTTAGCCGTGATCGACTGGTCATGGGACAGTCTTACCAAGCGTGACGAGACCACGAAGCTCACCGAAGAAATTCTGCATCAGACCCATCGTGACCGAACCATCACCGAGACAGTGAAGGCCGGGCTCAAGGAACTACAACACGGCAGCTCGTTCATGGGAGGCATGGCCAGTGCGGCGGGTGGATCGGGTGGCGCCAATCTGGGTGTCGTCGGGCTCGGTGCTGCCGTCGGCAACACCTGGAGCCTGGGCGGATCGACCGCCACGAGTGACGGCAGCCGGGACCTCGCCGCTGAGAACGTGCAGCGGCTGAACGACAGTTTTTCGCAGGCCAGCTCTTCACAGCGCGAACTCAACTCCACTGTGGTGATTCAGGCTCGCCAGGAAGAGAAGGAGAGCATTCAGACCCGTACCTTCTCGAACTACAACCACAGCCACACGCTGACCGTGCTCTACTACGAGGTGCTGCGACACTACCGCGTGACGGTGGAGTGGATGCGCCGGCGTCCAGCGGTGCTCTTGCAAATACCTCAGCGTGTCCTGACCTTCGATGAGAAGACCTTGCTAGACCGACGCCACATCCTTGAACCGGCGCTGTTGGATCCGACGCTCAAACCCGGATTCGACGCGATCGGTAAACTAGCTACCATCCGGAGTGACCGAAAGACACACGGCCTCAGCGAAACAGCCGATGTCACTCACTGGTTTGAGGGCGACCTGCTGTTCGATTTCTTCGAGTTCGGTGCGAAGACCAGCACTCTCGAGGATGACGACATGACGAACGAGTCTGAAAACAGCCTGAGAATATGGGCTCTCGTCGCTGGCGGCGGACTGATATCGTTGGGTCGTTGGGGGGACTTCGATCCGGAGTTCAATGCGGGCGGCCGATTCCGCAACAGGGGTGAAATGACGTGGTTCCTCGCCTACCCTAAGGAAGTGCCTGCGACAAAGATCAAATGGGCCGACCTTCTGGGTTTCATGATCGACACTCGAACGGATACATGGCGAGTCGAAAAGCTCGCCATCAACGGATTCGCGGGCCGAAGAAAGGTCGTGCTGCGCGAACTCAAGGACTACAACCTGCTGTTCGGCAAGTACAGATCGTCCGATGACGACGACCTCGGCGACAACACCTTCACCGAGATCAACCCTCCTGCGCCAGCCGCCGCCCCGCTCCTGTCGCCTGAGAAGAGTCTGACAGCGGATGAGCGCCACCAACTCAACAAGCTGAAGGACCACTGCGAGCTGCACAAGGACTATTACGCCAGTGTCATCCAGCTGAACGCCGATCCTACTTCGATCTCGATTGCGTTTGAGGGAGTGAATTGGACCGCGGGTAAGGCGGCGGATCACATCGATCCCACGCCGCTGGAGGTGTTTGGCAGCTATGTCGCCTATCCGCTAGCCAAGCAATTGACGGCGGTCGACGACACCGTCGTGGTCGACATCGCTGCGGCGCTGAACGGCAATGATCCGGCGCGGCGGCAATGGGCGGCGGAGCGGCTCGCGGCGATGAGTGACGCCGATCGCCAGTCCGTGCTCGAGCGCCTGCCCCTGGCGTCCGCGAAATCCGAGCGACTGAACAGCATGGCAACCCGCGGCGTGTTCGCTGAGGGTAAGCTCGGCCACTGCAATGTCTCGGAAGAAATTGACAACACACGGTTCTGGAAGTGGGAGGAGCATCCGATTCCCATCGAGGCACCAGGTATTAATCCCGTCACACCGATCCAGCCTCAGCCGCAGCAGGCTAATGCGACGCCGACCGCTTTCCCGCAGTCGCTGGTCAACATCGTCAACCCCTCGCCGGCGCCCGATCCGACAGGCCTCACCGCAGCGTTGTCGCTACTTGGTACGCCGAACATCTTCCGCGACATGTCGGGCAGGCAGGAGGTGGCGGATCTGCTGAAGAAGCTCTCTGACAATTCCATCGCGATTGCCGAGGCCGCCAACAAGGCGCGCGAGATCCAGGCGAAGTACGGCGTCGATCTCGACAAGCAGGCGAAGGATCTGCAGCTCGGTACGACGCAGGCCGGCGCTGAGATCGCGAAGGAACTCGTCAGGCAGCGGCGGGAAGAAGCAGAGAAGGTGTCACCCAGCCAGGCCCAGGACGCCATCAAGCTCTCGGAGTCGGAGACCCGCAAAGGCAACAAGACCCCGGCAGAGCACAAGGACTACAGCAAGCAGGTTCAGCAGAACGTGCAGGGGGCCAAGTCGGCTCGCAAGTCCAAGGCGAGCATCAAGCTCAACGTCGATCTCAAGGGCTACGGCAACAACCTGATCATCGGGCGCTTCGGCATCGATGTGAAGCAACGCGGGACGGCGGTGGGTTTCCTCCTGGCCACTGACTATTCGCGGCAAGGCCAGCTCGAGGTCGGCGTGAGCAACGAGTATGACGACCCGCGCTACTCGGTTGAGATCAACGGCGAGGTCCTCGGCGGCATCGGGATCAATGCCGAGCTCCGCGGCCGCGACGTCGTACAAATTCCGCGCGAGGACTTCGATACCTACGACTACTTCTACCTGGTCGCGACCGCGGAGGTCGGCGAGTTCGACTACGAAACGACGAACAGCGACGAGGTCTCGGCAGAGGTCGCCAAGAGGCTTGGAGGCGGTGTCGAGGGGTCCTACAAGCAGATCATTACAATGAAGACCGAGGGCGGCGTCGAGTGGAAGGACGGCAAGAAGCACACGAGCGCAACTGCGGTGAAGGTCAAGGTCGCATACTACAAGGGCGGCTTCACCGTCGCTTATAGCAAGAAATAGTAGGAGGTCGTACTCACAGCCGCCGGCATATTGAACCTGCACTTGTCATGTCGCCTGACACCGCCTCAGAGTGGTGATTGAATGACCGACTCAGGGACTCAGTCTCGCGCATGAAAGATCGGCGCAAAAGCTGAACGGGAGGCTGATTGAAATCCTGGCTAGACTTTGAAGCGCGCTTTAGCGCGCTCGCGGCTCAACTGCAGCACATGAGGCCAAGAATAGGGGGTCAGACCCCTTTGATTCAGCTTACCCATTGATCATCGAA
>CAZCGF010000289.1:0-4160 GCA_964498115.1 uncultured Planctomycetaceae bacterium
CGATGTCGAGCCGTTCATCGCGGCACTATTGGAGCCATCGATTCAGGACGACTGCACCCTGCACACGGCAAACATGAACAGCGACGTGTTCGACGACGGCGCCTCGCGCCTGGACGGGGCCGACATCGCGCCGTTTGTGGCGGCGGTGATTGGAAACTAATCGTTCCGGGGCCGTGTCCGATCGGCGCGTCGCTCACCCAATGATTCTGCGGGTGTTCCCGTGGCAAAGTCCCCGCCGCATTATGGGAAATGCAGCTCCACCACATTCCGATCCGTCAGCACATGCGTCGCATGCACCTGCTGCCCGTCGTGCACCGTGCCGCCCCATATCCGGGCACTCTTCAGCTTCTCCGCAAGATCGCGATGAATGAGGTGGGCCATGTCGTGGACCGTGGCCCCGATCGGCAGGATGAACGGCGCCTCCTTGTCCACCGGCTTGCCCGGCTTCTTCGCATAGACGCGCACCACGTTGAGCAACCCGAAGATCGAACCGAGCATCTCGCCCAGGCCGTCGCCCGACTTACCCGACACGGGAACGATCGTCAGATCGGTGCCGACCAGTTCCTTCAGCCCCTCCAGGTTGTCCGCCGCACCGGGCGTGTCCGACTTGTTCGCCGCGACGATGAGCCGCTTGGGCAGCGCCGCCTCTTCGTCCTCCTCAAAAACAAGGTTTGCCGTCGATTGCGGCTTCATACGGTGCTCGGCCAGCCACGCCAGCGGCCGCTGAAATTGATCGATCAGGTCGATCGCCGAAAGGTCGATCACCAGCAGGATGCAGTCGGCCGACCGATACGCGCCGATCATCCCCGGCTGGGCGTGGCCGTCCATCAGCGGCGGCATGTCGATGAGTTGGATCGGCACGTCCTCGTGATGGGCCATGCCCGGCGTGGCCGCGTGGGTGCTGAACGGAAAATCGGCGATCTCCACCTTCGCCGAGGTGAGCGCCCCGACGATGCTGCTCTTGCCCGTATTCGCCTCGCCGAGAAGCGCAACCTGCCCCGCCCCCTGCTTGGGAACCTGGAATAAGTCGTGATGCCCGCCGCCGTGCTTGGCCGCGGAGCTTTTCTGCGACTCTTCCCGGGCATTCTTGAGCTTCTGCTTGAGCGCGGCCTGGAGCTTCTCGCTGGCCTTGTGCTTCGGGACGAGGCGCAGCATCTCCTCCAGCGCCGCCACCTTCTCCGCGGGCGAGGACGCCGAGCGATACCGCTCCTCGGCCTTCTGATACATGGGGGATTGATTGACAGCCATCCGCGCTCCAGTGGTTAAGTTCGATGAACCGCCATGATAACGGGAGTCTCATCGCGTGCGAGGACGACGGCCGCTAAGATGCCGCCCGTGGCGCGAAAGCATACCCAATTCATCTGCGAATCCTGCGGGCGCATCCACGCCCAGTGGATGGGCAAGTGCCCCGACTGCGGCGAGTGGAACAGCCTCGTCGAGCAGGTGGTGCGGGATGTCGCGGCCGACAAGCATCGCCCGCCTGTCGCGGCGGCTCAGACGTCCGACGGCCCCGACGACATCCTCCTGCCGCTCTCCAAAGTTCAGCCCGACGCCACGCGCCGAATCGTCACCGGCATCAGCGAGTTCGATCGCGTCCTCGGCGGCGGCATTGTCCCCGGCTCGGCCATTCTCATCGGCGGCGACCCCGGCATCGGCAAATCGACCCTGCTGCTGCAGGTGGGCCACCTCCTCGCCACCGCCGGTCGCAAGACGGTCTATGTCAGCAGCGAGGAGTCGCTCGGCCAGCTTCGCCTGCGTGCCGCCCGGCTCGGCGGCGACAATTCGCCCATGCTGGCGGCCGCCCAGTCGAATCTGGACATCATTTCCAATCTTCTCCACAACCAGCGGCCCGAGGTCGTCGTAGTAGACTCCATCCAGATGGTCTATCGCCCCGACATGACCGCCCCGCCCGGTTCCGTCACCCAGCTCCGCGACGCCGCCGCGCGACTCGTCTGGCTGGCAAAGCAGATGAACTTCGCCCTGATTCTCGTCGGCCACGTCACCAAGGAAGGCAGCATCGCCGGGCCCATGCTTTTGGAGCACCTGGTCGACTGCGTCGCCTACTTCGAGGGCGATCGCTTCCATTCGCATCGCCTGATCCGCACGGTGAAGAATCGCTTCGGCTCCACGGATGAACTCGGCATCTTCGAAATGACCGACGCCGGCCTCGTGCCCGTCGAAGACCCGTCCAAGCTCTTCCTGCGCGACAAGCAGGAGTCCCGCCCCGGCAGTGTCATCCTCGCGGCATGCGAGGGCAGCCGAACGTTGCTTGTGGAAGTGCAGGCCCTCTGCGCCCAGTCCGTCTTCGGCGCTGCCAAGCGCAAGGCCACCGGCGTCGATTCGGGCCGCGTCTCGATGATCCTCGCGGTTTTGGAAAAGCACGCGGAGTGCGTCCTCGGTGATCAGGACGTCTTCGTCAACGTCGTCGGCGGCGTCCGTGTTCACGAGCCTGCCGCCGATCTCGCCATCGCCCTCGCCGCGCATGGCGCCATGACCGGCCGCGCCCTGCCCGCCGGAACTGTCGTCTGCGGCGAACTGGGTCTCGGCGCTGAGCTTCGCCCCGTCCACCATCAACGCCAGCGCATCACCGAAGCCGCCCGCGTCGGATTCAGCCGCTTCATTCAACCCACCGGCTCAAAGGACGTCGCCGCCAGGGCCCCACGCGGCATCGAAATACTTACCTGCGAAAGTCTCTCACATGCACTCCGACACCTCGCCTGATTACGACGGCAGTGCATCCGACGGGGCGCGCCGATCCGGCATGGCCATCGTCGTCACCGCGGCCATCGTCCTCGCCGGTGCCTGCCTCCTGAATTGTCCGGGCAGGTTTTCGGAGCTTCATGAGAAAGACACGTCGCTCCTGCGGCCGATCGTCTCCGCCCTCGGCCTCTTCGGCGAGTTCGGCACGCAGCGCGGCGTCGAAGTGCGCAACCTCGTCTTCTACGCCGGCGCGGCAGGCCTCTCCATCATCGCGGGACTGAGCCTTGCCCTCGGCTCGGTTCGCTCGCGCTATTCCATCGACGATCTGCTCGACGGACGCAGCCGCGCCGCCAGCCCCGTCTTCTGGTGGCTCATCCTGCTCGTCGTCAGCGCGCTCAGTTCCATCTTCTCGCATGCCCCGGCGTTCTGTCAGGGGCAGATGATCGTCCGCCTGCTCCTCTTCTCGTGGTGGTGGCCGATCGCGACGATCCTCTCGCCACGGCAGACGCGCGCCCTCGCCGTCGCCTTCGTCACGGCCCTCGCCGCAACCGCCGCGCTGGGACTCGCCTACCACTTCCTGCGCATCTGGCCGCATCAGCCCGGCGCGCGCCTGCAATACCCCCTCGGCAATGAACTCTGGATGGCGGCGTGTCTCCTGCCCGGCGTGTTCGTCGCCGGCGGCCTGGCGCTAAGCCGCGTTCGCAATCACACATGCCCGAACACGAACGAAGCCGCCATGCCCGCAAAGAAGGCGCTCGGCACAATTGCCCTGGTCGCCTGTTTGATTCTCATCCTGATCGTGCTCGCATTGACCCGCTCCCGATCCGCCGCCGTCGGCCTCGCCGCAGGCATCGGCGCCTGCATCATCATCGCCCTGCCCGCAAAGCGCCGCATACCCGCGTTCCTCGTCATGTGCGTCGTCGCCATCGCCGCCACGCTCTACGTACAGCAGCTTCGCGTCGACGGCACAACCGCCGGTCGCGCCCATTCGATCCGCGCCCGTCTCGATTACGAATGGCCCTACGCCCTTCGCCTCTTCATGAGCAAGCCGATCGCGGGAAATGGCGACGGCGCCTACGCATTGCTCGCAGGTCAATTGGGCCGCGACGATCAGCTCGACGACCCCGGGGTCATGCGCTTCGACGAGTCGAGCTGGCCCGCCCACGCACACAATGAGTTTCTCGAGTTGCTCGCCGACCTCGGCCTCGCCGGCGCGCTCGCCTTTCTCATCGCCCTCGGCATCCCGCTCTACCGCGCCGCGAGGTTCTTCGACGATCGCCGCGATCAGACCGGCAGCACCTCGCAGCGCTGGCTCGTTGTCGGCCTCGCCGGAGCCCTCGTCGCCATGATCGCCGAGGCCTGCGGCACCCCAGCCATTCGCGAGCCCGGCGCCAACGTTATCTTCATCACCGTCTGGGCCTGCCTCTGGGCCGCCGTTCGCCGGCAGGATCGCGTCAACA
>CAZCGF010000290.1:0-4087 GCA_964498115.1 uncultured Planctomycetaceae bacterium
GGCGTCATCAATTCGAGCCGGATCGGGCGATTCGACGCGACGACGCGGGGCGCAACCGGCGACGGTGCGGGTCGCTGTGTCGGTTTCGACGACACCATTGTCATGTCCGGCAGTAATTCGCAATCGGGGATGATCGAGGCGAGCATGCTCTCCACGACCGTGTTGGCATCGAATTCGGGCTCGCCGGGGCAATAGCGCTCGACCGGTCGCGCGGAGGGCACTGCCAGCGCCGTCGCCAGTATGCGGCCGGGGTCCTGACAGGAAAGAGCACAAACGCCCGAAAGAATGAACTTTACTGCCAACATGCATTCCACCTTCTTAATGAGCCCTCGGACGTGCCACAGCGCCGCTCTCTCGACGCCCCACTGCGATGCTCATTGAGAGAACTCGATACGAATACCTACCTTGAATCCACCGACGGTCTGGGTGCAGTGGACAATTCGCCCTTTGAACTGCCAGTGCCGAAACTCGCCGGCGAAAATGAACTGGACCCTGGCGCCCTCCGGCACTTCTTCTCCGGTCCAGCATGTCACACCGCCGGCGGAGATCTCCGTGATCTTCACAAGCCGGCTCGTGACATCGCCGGTGTCGTAAATCTTCAGCTGGATGTCCTCGAAGCACTCAATCGGTTTGCGCGGGCTTTGCCGCCTCGCGTCGTGATGGCGATTGTCGGACTCGGTCTGTTTGACGAACTTGTCCCATTCGCCCTGCGATACAGGTTTTAATACTTCAATTGGTTCGCGCATAAGCAACGTCCCTAATCACGGTTCCGTGGCGTCTATCGGTCAGGCTGATTCGACCCATAAGAACTGATTGGCCCCTCGGACCTGGGTTTTGGCGGCGGGCGAAGTTATTGGACGCCGGCGGTTTCGGGACGCAAGTCGCCCCCGGCGCGCGCCGATTGGGGGGATGGAATTGCGAGTCGACCTGACGGCTCGCGATGACGCCTCGTTTACGACAACCCTGATGAACCAGGAGAGCTTGGGTGGCCCGTAATCGGATTTGTGTTCACGGGATCGATGATCCAGTCGTGTCTGAACTCACGGACTTTCAGATCGTGGGGACGACGTCGTCGCGCGATGAGCTGCGCACGATCATCGCCATGGAGCAGGTCACCATCCTGCTGATCGACCTGGATCAGGACGAGGCACTGGATACGATCATCGAGGCGCTGGAGATCAAGTCGGACATCGCCGTCGTCGGCGTGACCGGCAGTCAGGACGTTCAGAAAATCATCATGTCCCAGCGGGCGGGATGCCGGCAGCTTGCCGGAAAGCCGCTGAACGCCGAGGACCTTCGCGTCGCCATCAAGAGAGCGATTAACCACTCCGAAGATCTGAAGATGCTCGGCAAGTCGATCTGCGTGATCGGCTCGGGCGGCGGCGTGGGCTCCACGACGTTTGCCTGTTACCTGACGATGGCAATCGCCGAGCTGACGAAATCGCCGACCGCCATCATCGACTTCGACCTCGAATTCGGCACCGTGGCACGGTCGTGGGACTTTCAGCCCAAGTGCACCATCGCCGACGTCGTTCAGTCCGGGTCCATCGATCGGCTGCTCCTGGAAGACGCCATTGTCGATCTTCCATCGGGCGTCGCCGTGCTTGCCCGGCCGATGCAGATCGAGCAGGCTCACCTGCTCAATGAAAGCCACGCCACCAAGATCATTGAAGCGACGCGCTCGATGTACCCGTACCTCGTCATGGACCTGCCGCGGAAGCTGGACGAAATCTGTGGCGCGGCGATTCAGGCGTCGAAGAAACTGATCGTGGTCGTGGAGATGACGGCCAACGCCGTCTATAACGCGGGGCGGCTCAGCGATTCGCTGATGAAATTCGGCCTGCCCGCGGACTCCATCGACTTCGTGGTCAACCGCTACTCCAAGGGCATCCATTCCCTTTCCATCGAAGCACTGGAAGAGCGGGTGGGCAAGAAGACGATCGGCGTCATCCCCAACAATTACAAGGCCCTTCTGGCCGCAGGTGATATCGGCGAGCCGGTGTCGGACAAGAGCCCGGTGCGGAAGAGCGTGCTGGAGATCGCCGCGAAGATCTGCGGCGTCGAGGCGCCGAAGACGCGCAAGTCGTGGATGCCGAATCTGTCGTTCACGAAGTAACACGATACCCCCGATCATTTTGTCGCTTACCCCGCTCGCGTTACATTGCCGGGCATGTCCGCGCCCCGTCGCAAACCACGAAAGGGATCGACTCCGCCTGAGCGTGTGTCGGCTCATGCGCCGATTCGTGCACGGGTTCCCATTTGGGCATATGTCATCGGGCTGTTGATCTTTGGCTGCGCCTGGGCGAACTCGCTGGGCGGGGCATTTCTGCTGGACGATCTTGTTCACGTCGTCGGCAATCCGAAGATTCGATCGCTCTGGCCGCCGTGGGAATGTTTTGGAGACAGTGCCCGACCGATTGTTGATCTTTCGCTGGCGCTGAACTTCGCCGTCGGCCGACTCGATCCGGCGGGTTATCACGTTGTCAATCTGTTGATTCATCTGGCGACCGGCGCGGCGATCTATCTGCTTGCCTGCCGGGTTCTGCGGGCGCGACGCCGGGAACGGGAGACCGACGGGAACGATGCCGCTGTTGCATTTGCCATCGCCCTGCTCTGGCTGGTTCATCCGCTGACGACGCAGGGGGTGACTTACGTCATTCAGCGCGGCGAGTCGCTGATGTCGCTCTTTTATGTTCTGACGTTGTATTGTTTCCTGCGCGGTGAGCAGGATGCGAGGCGCGGCGTGTGGTTTACGGCGTCGGTGATTTGCTGCGCCGCGGGATTCTTGTGCAAGGGCGTCATGGTGACGGCGCCGGTCGCGGTGCTGCTGCTCGACTGGGCAATCGTGTCGGAGAAGTGGAAAGAGCCGTTTGTGCGGCGATGGAAGCTGTACCTGGGGCTGGCTGCGACTTGGGGCGTGCTCTTTGCCCTGGGGCTGGTGCAGCTCTTGTTTCGGCCGGAGACGCACGGGGCGGGCACGGTGGGATTCAACGTGAGCAGCGTGACGCCGAAGGAATACTTCCTGACGCAGGCGGGCGTGCTGATTCATTATCTTCGGCTGTGCGCGTGGCCGGACACGCTGGTGTTTGATTACCTCTGGGCGCCGGTGGCGGACATTCGGGATGCGATGATTCCGGGGATCGTGGTTTTGTGCATCCTCACGGCTGGGCTGATCCTCACCTTTCGCAGGCGGCTCGCCGGTTTCGTCGTCGTGACGTTCTTTCTGATCCTCGCGCCGACTTCCAGCATTGTGCCGATCTCGGACCTCTGCGTGGAACACCGGATGTATCTGCCGCTGGTCTGCTTCGTGGCGATCTTCGTGCTTGCGCTTCATGGCGTTGCGCGTCGAATCGCGCCGGGCAGCGCGACGGGGTTTCTCGTCGTTGTTCTGATCATCGCGGCGCTGCTTGGATCGCGCACGCACATGCGGAACCGGGATTACGCGAGCGACGAGACCATGTGGCGGTCGGTCATCACTGAGCGGCCGGAGAACTATCGGGCAATGGACCACCTGGGCACGACGCTGATGGAAAGCGGCAGGGTCAAGGAGGCGATCGCGACCTTCAAAGAGGCCCTGCGGATCAAGCCGGGGATGACGGTCATTGAGAACAATCTGGCCAACTGTTTGGCGCAGTCGGGGGAGCTGGTGGAGGCGATCTCGCTTTATCGAAAGATTCTCGTTGACGATCCTGCCTTGCCGCGGACGCATCTGAATCTTGCCCTGGCGCTTCAGATGGCGGGGCGCGACGGCGAGGCGGTGACGCACTACGACGCCGGGATGTCGGAGGATGTGCCGGAGGGCGGGGCCTGGCGGAACTATGCGCTGGTGCTGCAAAAGGTCGGCAGGCTGGCCGATGCCGAGGCGGCGCTTCGGCGGGCGTTGAAGCTGATGCCGGGCGATGCCGAGGGGTATCGGCTGCTGGGGTCGGTGCTGGAGCGACGGGGCCAGTCGGGGGCGGCGGTGGACGCGTACCGCGCGGCGCTTCGCATCGATCCGCAAAACGCGGCCGCGCGGGCGAGGCTGAGTCAACTCGGCGGCGGGAATGATCAGGGCCCTCGGTAGCGGTTTTTCGCGCGATGGGCGCGG
>CAZCGF010000291.1:0-4043 GCA_964498115.1 uncultured Planctomycetaceae bacterium
GCCCTTGCAGGCAAGGAGTTACGCGCGGGCAGCCGGGGCTTTGCAAAGGGCCGGTAACCCGCTATAAAGCGAGTCCCCGATTGAGGGGGTGAAGTTGGGATTTGTTCGGCCGGGAGTCTCGTCTCTTGAGCACCATCACGCTGCCCTGGGTACCGAAAAGCACGGCGAAGCTGACGTCGTATCGTGCAAAGGCCGTCCGGCTTCTGTTCGGCATTGCCTTCGCCCAACTCTTCGTCGCAGCGATCTGCTATTCGTTTTTCGACATCGGCGACGCCAACAAGATTTCCGACTGGAAGATCATCGTCGTCGTAGCGGGAATTGTGGGACCCATGGCCGGCTTCGCCGGTTCCTTCCTCGGCGCAATGGCGATTATTCTCTACCGGCAAATCGGGGCATTCCTCCGATTCGGGTATGTCGCCTTCACTTTGTTCTTCGGTGGACTGGTCGGCGTGTGTCTCCTGGTCTGGGCGCATGCCTGGCTCTTCGACTTCACCAAGGACATGCTCGCCGGGCCAAACGGTTCCAATGATGCCGTGACCGCACTGCCGCTGCTGCCGATCTCGGCGCAATTGACGGTAGCCGAGGTCAACCAGGCCGTCAGTTCGACGATCAAGCTGCCTATACTTGCCTATCTCCTCTGGCCGCTCCAGTTCGGCTTGATTCGTGATCTCGTCGCGATCGCGGGGATCATCGGTTTCATCAGCATCATTCCCGTCTTCGGCATCTGGTGGGAGCGCAAGGTGGCAGGGCGGATTCAATCGCGCCTGGGCCCGATGCGCGTGGGCGGCTGGCATGGCTGGCTTCAGTCGCCCGCCGACGGCGTGAAGCTGATCTTCAAGGAAGACTTCATCCCGCCGGACGGCGATGCGCTGCTCTTCAAGCTGGCGCCGTATCTGACTTTCGTACCGCCGATCCTGGCGTTCATCGCCCTGCCGTTCGCGGGGGCCTGGGTGTTTCGCGATCTGGACGTGGCGCTGTTGTTCATTCTCGCCATGATCGGCATTGAAGTGGTGGGCGTGATTCTCGCCGGATGGGCCAGCAACAATAAGTGGTCGATGTACGGCGCGATGCGCGAAGCCTGTCAGATGGTCTCGTATGAAATCCCGATGGGCATGAGTCTGCTGATTCCCGTGATGACGGTCGGCACGCTGCAATTGACTCAGATCACCGACTTTCAGGGCGACGGGTTTCAAAGCTGGCTTATTTTCAGGAACCCGTTCTGCTTCATCGCATTCTTCAGTTACTACATTGCCTCGCTGGCTTCCTGCAAGCGGGCGCCGTTTGATTTGCCTGAGTCCGAGTCGGAACTCGTGGCCGGCTTCCATACCGAGTACAGCGGATTTCGCTGGTCGCTGTTTTTCTTCGGCGAATACGTGGCGATGTTTGTGGTGAGCGGCCTGGCGGTGATTCTGTTCCTCGGCGGATGGAAGTCTCCGCTGCCGCCGTCATGGGCGCCCGATTGGTCCGGCTCGTGGTACGCCGTGGCGGCGTCGCGGCTGGTGCGGGGCGTCTTGTTTGAAGGGCCGATTCTGTTCGTGCTAAAGGCCGCGTTCCTCTATTACGTGCAATTGTGGATTCGCTGGACATTGCCGCGAATTCGCATCGATCAGGTACTTTACGCCTGTGTGCAGGTGCTGCTGCCGCTGACGATGGTGGTGCTGCTGGGCAACACGCTCTGGATTCTCGGCACGACCCATCTTCAGTGGGCCTGGTTGATCCGAGTTGATGAAGTGGTGCACTGGGTTCTGGTCGCGCTCGGCGCCGCAACGATCCTCGGCATGATCGGCATCGCGGCATACGGCTATCGTAATCGCCGACGGCTCGTCGGCAGTCTGGTTATCGATCACCTGCCCTGGGCCTGAGTTGGCCGTTCGGTCGGTTGAGTTGGAATAGAGATGAATGAAGCGGTAGAAAACCTGGCGTTCTATGTCTTCGCGGCGCTGGTGCTGTTTAGCGCGCTCGGCGTGGTGATCTCCAAGAACATCGTTCGCTCGGCGACGTGCCTGCTGGGGACGCTCGGCGGCGTGGCGGCGCTGTATTTCGTGCTGCACGCTAACTTGCTCGCGGCGATTCAGTTGATCGTTTACGCGGGCGGCACACTGATTCTGATCGTCTTCGGCGTCATGCTGACCAGCAAATCGCCGTGGGTCCAGTTTGGGGCCACAAAGAGTCAGGTCGCGGCGGCGGCGATGGTCGCCGTGTTGATGGCATTCGGCCTCTGCACGCTGATGTTGACTGCGGACTGGTCGCACTCAGGCGGAGTCCTCGCCGAGTCGCCGAAGGTTGCGACCGTCGGCAAGGCGCTGCTCACGGATTATCTGGTGCCGTTCGAGGCGGCCAGCGTGCTTCTGTTAGTCGTGATGATCGGGGCGGCCTATTTGGCCCGGCCGGAGAAGTAAATCGAGATGCTCGCAGTCGGCTTGAATCATTACATGGTGCTCTCCGCCCTGGTGTTTTCGCTGGGGATCTTTTGCATGGTCACCAAGCGAAACGCCATCGGCATCCTGATCGGCGTGGAACTGGTGCTGAATTCAGCGAATATCAACCTGGTCGCCTTCAGCCGCTATCAGACCGGCCTCGGCGACGGGCACATCGTGGCGGTCTTTGTCATTATGCTGGCGGCGGCCGAAGCGGCCATCGGCATCGCCATCTTCATGAATTTCTACAACACGCTCCAGACCATCGACGTGGACCGCGGCGATGAGCTGCGGGGCTAGTTCGCGGCGGCCCCAAGGGCCGTGTTCTTCGCAAATCGAAAGCGATCTCCTAAACCATCGCGGAGCCGTCACCGCTCGCCGGGCCATCAATTGCACCATTCCCGTGCTGCATTGGCGGCCGAATCTTCATACAATATCGCTAATCGTCCAGTCTGATCTCGGGCGGGAAAGATCGAGCGGTGCTTATGCCGGGAATCTTTAAGAGACTGTCACTCGCAGCGATTCTGCTCGCGACGCCGCTGCCGGCGGACGCGAAGGACAAGTCTCTGTTTCCGCCGAAGGTCGGCAAGCCACATCCGCCGCTGGCCCTTTGGAACCTGACACACGACGAGACGGTTTCGATCACTGCGTTCCGCGGCAAAAAGGTCCTGCTGATTCACTTCGCTTCGTGGTGAGCGGGCTGCCGAAAAAACGTGCCGGTCTGGTACGAAACACTCAAGCCACATGTGGATGAGGGAAAGCTCGTGATCGTGGGAGTCGTTCAGGAGCAGCACCCCGACCGCGCGCGATTGTTCGCGCAGTGGAAGGGAATCACCGGGCCGCTGCTTGCCGACCCCGTGAACTACATGCATGCGAAGGCAGTGCCGGTCTTCGTGGCGGTGGATGAGAACGGCTACGTGCGCGACACCAAGCCGGACCTCAAGACTTTCGTGGATGACTTCGTGAAGAAGGAGTTTCCCGGTGAGCCCGCTTTTATCACGCCGAACACGGATGAACCGCCCAACACGCGGGTGACGCGGCGGATGTCTGAAGAGGCGCGCAATGCGCCTGCGCTGGTGTCGCACGGCGAAGCGCTGCTGCTGGCGGGGGAACTCGCGCAGGTCGAAGAGGCGATCGAAGTCTACGCAAAGGCGATCGAGGACGACGCGAAGAATGCAATGGCATACTTCGGTCTCGGGGTCGCGTACCGAATGCGCTATGACAGCGAAAAGCGGCTGGCCACGGATTTTCAGGCGTCGATCGACGCATGGCAAAAAGCGCTGAGTCTCGCGCCGAACAACTACATTTATCGTCGTCGTCTTCAGCAATACGGGCCGGCGCTGGAAAAGCCCTACGCGTTTTACGACTGGGTCGCGACGGCGCGCAAGGAAATCAAGGCACGGGGCGAGGAGCCGCTGCCGCTTGTCAGCGAGCCGATTGGTGCTGAGCTGGGTGGAAAGGCGGCGGCCCCGGCCGGCGGCAAGCATCCCAAAGGCGATCCCAAAGGAAAGGTCACCCGGGACAAGAAGCATTTGATCGCCCTTGAGACTGCGGTCGTGCGATCCACGGAATCATCGCAGAAGGGCGAGTCGGAAGTTCATCTGACGCTGCGACCCTCGATCGCGC
>CAZCGF010000292.1:0-4023 GCA_964498115.1 uncultured Planctomycetaceae bacterium
CCAGAGGCTGCCGGTCGCGCCGCCGCAGGTTCCGTCGAGTGTGACGTCGCTGCCGGAGCAGATGGTCTGATCCATGCCGGCGTCGGCAGTCGGGGCCGTTTCGACTGTTACGATCTCCTGACAACTGCTGCTGCAACCGTTGGCGTCGGTGATGGTTAGATCAATCGTGACCGTCGGGCCTGCGCCTGCCGTGTAGGAAATTTGGGAAGTGCCTTGTCCCATGTCGAGCGTGCCGCCCATAACAGACCAGACGTAGGTGGTCATGCCGGCCGGCCCATCGACGGTGTTGCTGGACCCGGCACAGACGGGGGAGTCTGTTGTGATGGTGCAAGTCGGGTTGGCGTTGACGACAACTTCAGTCATTGCCTGGAATGTGCAACCCTGACCGTTGGTCACGGTGAGTGTGTAGGTGCCGGACATGGCCGGGGTGGCGCTGGCGGAGACTTCGGGATCCTCATCATTCGAGGAGAAGCCGTCAGGGCCGGACCAGGAGAATGAATATGGAGGATTCGGAAGCGTGCCCGTGGTACCGCCGTCGAGGGTGAGGGAATCGCCTTGGCAGACTGGACTGTTGCTGGAGGCGGTCGCGGTGGTGTCATCGATGCTGATGGCGCCGGAGGGTGACTTGGTAAGGTTTGCGCCGCTGATGACCTGGGGGTTCTGCTCGGCTGTGGTTAATCGCGTGACGAAGGGGGGACTATCCGTTTGATAGGTGATCGACGTGTTACCTTCGCCAATGACGTCAAAGACGAGCGTCGCTACGGAGAACGGCCCGACGCCGGGTCCGACGGAGCTGGTGTTGTTGACGATTGCGTAGGTGATAAGACCAGCGCTGTCGGTCAGGGTGATTCGCGTGAAGCCGGCGAGCTCGGTTGAACTGCCGGTGTTGAGGTCCAAGACACTGTTATCGTAGCTCAACCGGACCTGTACACCGTTGACGCCGAGGGAATCGACAAGATCAGCGACCTGAAGGGTTACGCTGACGGTCGCCGTGGCAGTTGTCTCGCAGACCGCGGCCGGCTCAAGACCGGTGCGAACTCGCACCGTACCTGTCAGGGCATTTGCGGACTGCCCAATCGACAACAAAAGGCAAACGCCGAAAATGGCGCCACATACGATTCGTGAATGGCTCTTCATGACGTACTTCCCCTTTCAGGACACCTAAAACAGCTTCATGGCCCAGTGTTGCCCGCTCCCCCATAAAGGGAGGGCAACCTCAACAAGAATCTCAGCGATTCGGCAACAAGACTCCGCCTTAGCGGCTGTCGTGCTGCAGACTATTCTCAGCGGCCTCCATCGACCGCAGCTTCAACTCAAATGCCGGCAGGATGGGCATGCCATGCTGACGGGAGAATTCTCGAATGTCCCTGGCGTCGACGGTGCCGTCGCCGTTGATATCAGCCGAACCAAGCGATGAATCCATCGCACGCAATCGACTCGTTCCGACTCGGCCCAGTCCTCTCGGCTTTGCGAAGGCGGGCGCCTTGTTTGACGCTGACTTCACCTCGCCCTGCGCCAGGGGTCCGCGGCCCGGCTTGCCCTGCGGCGCGAAGGCCGGACAGGCATCCTGTGCGTCGCTGACTTCGAAGAAGTTGATCTGGATCGCCGTGAAATCGGCTGTGTTTTGAATGCCGTCGCCGGTCACGTCTGCGCCCAGCGAGCAATCCTCGGGGTCGCCGCTCATGCAGTCGGTCACCATCGTGTTAAACCGGGCGGACAGAATCGCAAAGTCCAGGATATCGACGATATCGTCCTGAAGGACCGTGGCCGTCTGGAGATCACCGGACACGAGCGATACCGCCACGGCGTCTTCGTTGTCGCCGCTGAAGTCCACCGCCGTCAATCTGCTGAGGGTGTGTCCCTCGCGGATGGAGACCCAGGTCGTCAAAGGATCAACGTTGGTCAACGACAGCTCGCCGATCCCGTTACTCATGTTCGGTGTGAACGAGACACTCTCCGTGATCGTCACGGGCGGGGAGCCGCAGCGCGTCAACGTGCACTCAATATCACGATCGACCGGACCCGCGGAGAGCCCCGGTATCGTGATCTGCATGTTCAGGCAGGCGGGGGTTGGACAACCACCGCCGACTGTGAGGACACATGGAGGTGAAACCTGGAACGGAATCGGCTGAACCGCCGTGTTGGTCAGGTCGGCGCCAGGAGAGGGCACAATTGAAATCTCAAAAGTGCTGCCCGGTGCGGCGTCCGGCGAGACCGAAAGCAGATACTCCGAAAGATACGCCGGTGCGCCCGTGACGTTCGTTCCGCCGCTCAAGCGCGCTGCAGCGGCTTGCCTGGCAGCGCAGTTCACGACCGGGAAGACATTCGAGACGCCGAAGAAGATGAAATCGGGACGGTCGTCATCGACCACAACGCCTCCCGGACAATTGACGGTTACCGTTCCCGTACCGGACGTGCGAACGATGTTGATCACGGTTTCATAGCCGCGCACGCCCAGAACATCCGAAAGGAATACCTCGAGGCTTGTGCTTCCACCTGCCGACGGCATTGGATCTGTGATCTGGCAGCTCATCAGCGGTTGCCGACAAACGTCGGCCGCCTCATCGCACTGTTCACCGGGCTGACACGGCTGGCCCGCCACGCAACCCAGCTCGGGATCGCACGTTTCGAGCCCGTTGCAGAAGAGGCCATCGTCGCAGACGAGGGGTGTCCCCGGCTGGCAGGTACCGGCGACGCAGGTTTCCATGCCGTTGCAGGCGTTGCCGTCGTCGCAGTCGCCGTCCACCGCGCATTCGTCGCAGGTGTCGGTCGTTTCGTTACAGAATTCTTCGGGAAGACAAGGATCAACGCCGGCCTGACAGCCGAGCATGGAATCACAGGTTTCCACGCCGTTGCAGAAATCTCCGTCGTCGCAGACGAGCGGTGTGCCCGGCTGGCATGTGCCTGCAACGCATGTCTCGGCGCCGTTACAGGCGTCACCGTCGTCGCAGTCGCCGTCGACCACGCACTCGTCGCATGCGTCGGTCGTTTCGTTGCAGAACTCGCCCGGCATGCACGGATCGCCCGGGCCCGGCTGGCATTCGCCGGTACCGGTGTTGCAGGTCTCGACGCCGTTGCAGAAGAGGCCGTCGTCGCAGTCACCGTCGTTCTGACAGCCGGTCGGCGCAGTAAACGTGACGGTCAAAGTCGGACGCTCGGTCGGCGTCGCCACATACTCGCTTGAGCGGACCTGTACGCCGTTCGTGTTCGACGGGATGACGACCCAGCCCAGATTGCTCGACGGGCTCGCATTCCATGCCGCGAGGCTCGCTGTAACATTGACAGTGAACGACGTAGCCGTCGCCGCGGTCAGGGTCGCGATCGACGGGGCCGCGTACTCGTCCGTCTGAACGCCCGAGTCGCCGCCGAAGTTCGCATAGGTCACCGTCGACTCATCCCATACCACCAGGCTCTCGTGCAACAGACCGTTGTCTCCGACCGCGTTGGCGTCGCCGCCCACCGTGTAAGTCAGCATCGCCGAATTAATCGTTGAACCCGGCGGAATCTGGTTCGGACCAGCCCCGAAAATGTCGTCAAAGCGAAGCAGCGTGTATTGAGGCGTGTTCGCGCCATTTTCCTCGCTGTCCCACCGCAGGTCTTCCGTTGAGCCGTTGTTCTGATTCACATTCTGCTGGCGGATAAAGGCGTCCGCCGTCGCGTTATATCCGTTCAGTCCATTTCGGAATGTCAACATTGTTGGGACGGATTCACACATGCCGTTGGTCGGATTGCAGGTCTGGCCCATCGGACAACTCACCGGCGTACCGGCGCAAGCGCCGCCGCCGCAGGTGTCACCCGTGGTGCACAGATTGCCGTCATCGCAGGCGGCCATGTTGTTGGGGTTCTCGCAGGTGCCCATGTTGCAGATGTCGTCGGTGCAGGGGTTGCCGTCGTCGCAGTCGCCGGCGTTCATGCAGCCGCTGACGGGCGGCAGGAAGGTCACGCTCAGCTTGGGCCGGCTGCCGACGGTGCCGAATTCGTTGGAGTTGAACTGCCAGGAGTCGTCCCCAGTGTTGCGCCAGA
>CAZCGF010000293.1:0-4020 GCA_964498115.1 uncultured Planctomycetaceae bacterium
TTCAATGAGCTGCGCGCCCATCATGAGGTTGTCATAGAAAAAGCGGCCGGGGTTGGCCTGATTCGCCCCGATGCCCCCCACCCGAGCGGCCAGGTGGATGACCAGGTCCGGCCTCGCGTCGTCGTAGAGGCGCTCGACGGCCGGCATCTGCACGAGATCGTAGTCCTTGCTGCGCGGCACGACGATCTGGGAGCAGCCCCGCTCGCGCAGTTTATCCACGATGAACGATCCGAGGAAGCCCGCTCCCCCGGTGACGACGACACGCTGAGAGGACCAGAAAGTCATATACACCCTATCAAGCTCGAGGTTAAGGTCGGGGCTCAGGCCGTTTGCGAAGCGCCAGAATTCACGCGTTCAATCCCCGCCGCAGTTCATCGACTCGCTGCGCAACGACATCCTGGCTCCTGGCATCGAACTCGCCGACCCTGCGACCATATATGAGGTGATTTGTCGTCTCAGTCAAGGCGCCGCGTGAGGCGTAGCAGAAATTTGATTTTTCTTGGTATGGTGGCGACCGAAACCTTCCGCGATTGTTCCCGGTCTCGACCACGCCGATCGACGAATCGGAGAGGTCGCCCCGTGGTCCCCGCCCTTCAGCCGCGCTTCCCCGTGCCTTCGACTCTTTCACGTTCGGCCTTGAGATCGGCGTCGACCATCATGGTGACCAGTTCGCGGAACGACACCTTGGGCTCCCATCCCAATTCCTTTTTCGCCTTGGTGGGATCGCCGATGAGCAGGTCGACTTCCGTGGGGCGGTAGTACCGTGGGTCGATCTTCACGTATTGGTTCCAGTCCAAATTCACATGGCCGAAGGCGAGGTCGAGAAATTCGCGGACCGAATGCGTTTCTCCGGTGGCGATGACGTAATCATCGGGCTTGTCGGTCTGGAGCATCATCCACATGGCACGCACATAATCTCCGGCAAAGCCCCAGTCGCGCTTGGCGTCCAGGTTCCCGAGGAAGAGTTCCTTCTGGAACCCCAATTTGATGCGGGCGACGGCACGCGTAATTTTCCGTGTCACGAACGTTTCGCCGCGCCGTGGGGATTCGTGGTTGAACAGAATCCCGTTGCAGGCGAACATGTCATACCCCTCCCGGTAATTGACCGTGATCCAGTAGGCGTAGACCTTGGCGGCCCCGTAGGGGCTGCGCGGGTAGAACGGCGTCGTTTCTTTTTGTGGAATCTCCAAGACTTTTCCGAACATTTCGCTCGAGGAGGCCTGGTAGAACTTCGGCTTGATTCCGGCATCGCGCACCGCTTCCAGCAACCGGGTCGTTCCGAGTCCGGTCACCTCGCCGGTGTATTCCGGCACGTCGAAGCTCACGCGGACATGGCTTTGGGCGCCGAGGTTGTAGATTTCGTCCGGCTGGATGTCGCGGATAATCTTGTTGAGCGAACTGGCGTCGTTGAGGTCGCCATACACCAAGCGCAGGCGTGGCTGTGGGACGTGCGGATCTTCGTAAATCGCATCGAGGCGGGCCGTATTGAAGGTGCTCGAGCGGCGGATAATGCCGAAGACTTCGTATCCCTTGGCCAGCAGGAATTCAGCGAGGTAGGATCCGTCTTGCCCGGTAATGCCGGTGATGAGCGCTTTTTTCATGCCGCATCTGTCCTTTCCGTCTTTCCGAATGCGAGAGTGTTGAGTCCGTGGAGAGTGATCGATTCGATCATTCGCTTTGGGTCCGACGAGATGGCTTTGTTCGCAGGGAAGAATGTCCTATCGGCTAGAGATATACCCTGTCTGCCCGCACTTGGTAAAGCATTAACTCGGAAGCATGAGCGCGATTGCGGCACCACGTTGCTCCGTCGGGTTACGCATCGGCCCGGCGCCGACACCGCCTTGTCACGAAGCCAGTGCCTCGATCCATGACGCCTCCACTGTAAAAAGTGTACGCGTAATCCTTCAGCTTCCGCCTGCACCGGAGGGGAACTACCGGGCTCACGTGGAGGACTGCGCGATCTGCGCCGCTCTGCTGAGCCTCAGTGGGATTTCCTGCAATTGGTTTGCTATTTGCTTGTGGTGCAGGCTACGATGGCTGGCGTGAGTAGACAATTGGACGTAGGACACATTTCATGAGAGCCATGGCCACGTTTGGGTTTGTGGCGCTGGCGGCCTTCCTCCTCTCGCATGTGCTCACGGGGATGGTGTCGCACGCCCTGCTGCCGCCGCTTGGCCAGTCGGGGCTGACGGTCCAACCGCACGGGCCGGCCGCTCAGGTGCAGGATGTGCGCCAGTTCATGCGTGAAATCGAAGCCAGTCGCCTGTTTGCGTCCGCGCCGGTCACGGCCACCGCCGCGCTGGCGACCAGCAGCTCGGGAGGCCAGATCATTCCTCCCGGCCTCTCCCCCATCAATGCGTCCACGAAACTGAGATTGCTCGGCACCGTCGTGGGAGACGCCACCCAATCCTTGGCTATCGTGGAGGACATCGTCTCAAAACGTCAGGGCTTCTACCGCCTGCACGATCAGATTCCCAACGTGGGTGAGCTGCTGGGAATCAAGCGTGATTCGATACTCTTGGGACAGGGCCCGCTGGAGGAAGAACTGTTTCTCGATCTCCTGCCGAAGCCGGCTGCCCCACCTGTTGCGGCCGCTGTGGCGACCGGAACGGTGGTAGCGCCGGCCAATGCCGCGTCGGGCACGATCCATAAGGCCGTCGATCGAGCCGAGCTGAATCAAATGCTTTCGGATATCCCCGCTCTCATGATGCAGGCACGGGCGATGCCCTGGATGAACAACGGCAAGATGGAAGGCTTCAAGCTCGACTACATCACCAAGGGCAGTTTTTTCGAAAAGCTGGGTCTGCAAGCCGGCGACATTCTGCAACGGATCAACGGGGTGGAGCTTCGTGATCCCGGCATGGCGCTCTCGCTGTTCCAGCAACTCCGCAGTGAACGCAACGTGGCCGTGGATGTCTTGCGGAGCAACCAACGGACGACACTCGCTTATGACATTCGTGGATAATCGACATCAGCCCGACTCGACAGGCCGCCGGCACGTCCTCGCCGTGATTCTGCTGGCAGCGCTGCTCGTCGGCGCGTGCTGGTCGGCCGGGGTCGCTCGCGCGCAGGCGCCGCAGGCCGGTCGCGTCACCCTCGACTTCAATGACGTCGATCTTCCGGTCGTGGTGCGATTCATCAGCGAGTTGACCGGCAAAAACTTCGTCCTGGACGATACCGCGAAGAAAAACGCCGGCAAGGTGACGATCTTCTCTCCCACCAAAGTCACCGTCGATCAGGCGTATCACATGTTTCTCGCGGCGCTGGAAGTGAATCGGTTGATGGCGATTCCCAAAGGCAACGTGGTGGAGATCGTCCAGGCCGCGGAAGCTCCCCCGGAGCGATCGGTCTTCGTGTACAAGTTAAAACACGCCAGCGCCACCGATGTCGCGGCGTTGCTGACCAACCTGGTGGCGCGCGCCTCGGCCACTCCTGTCAGCACCAGTCCCGGCGGCCGGCCGCCGATCCGTCCACTCACCGAGTTCGAGGCGCCGGTTCAGGTGTTCGCTGATAAAGCAACCAATTCGATCGTCATCAGCTCGACGAAGCTCGCCTATCAGTACCTCGAAGCGGTGATGAAGGGGCTCGATACGAAACGAAACCAGGTGTTCGTCGAGGCGGTCATTCTCGAGGTCGGCGTCGATCGGCTCCGCCAGATCGGGAGCGAACCCCTGCAGGTTCTGGGCGCCGCCAAGTCCGGATCGGTTCAGGGATTGGGTGGGTTCAACCGCGCGCCGGAGGATATCGCCACCATCGCGCAAATCTTAAGCGGCGCGGGGACGGGCGGGACGATTCAAATCCTGGACAATCTTAATGTGCGGGCATTTCTTCAGATGATCATGACGCTCTCGGACACCAACATTCTCTCGACCCCGCAGGTCTTGGCGTCCGACAATCAAAAGGCCAAAATCGTGGTCGGTGAGAATCGGCCCTTCCCCACCGGCCAAGCGCAGGGCATCACCGGTGGGACCTTGGTGACGATCGAGCGCAAGGACGTCGGCGTGACCTTGGAGATGACAC
>CAZCGF010000294.1:0-4019 GCA_964498115.1 uncultured Planctomycetaceae bacterium
CTCCAGAGCACGATCGCCCCGGGTTCGACGGGCAACCTCGCCGTCAGCTTTCTGCCGAGTGCAGCCGGCGTGCGACAGGCCGTCATGACCATCCCCAACAACGATCCCGACCAGGCGAACTTCAGCTTCATCCTCAGCGGTTCAGGCGTTCAGCCCGCGGCCCCGGTGATGGAAGTTCGCGTGAACAACGTCGTCGTGCCCCACAATAACACCGTGGACCTCGGCGACGTCGAGATCGGCGACAGCGCAACGGCGTCCCTGATCGTCAAAAACGTCGGTAACGCTACGCTCAACGTCTCCAACATCAACTTCGGTGGCGCCGCCGCCGGTGAGTACTCAACGACCGTGTCAAGCGCGAACCTGTCGCCGGGTGCCCAGGTGACCGCGTCCGTCACGGTCGCCCCGCTCGCGGCCGGCAATCGCGACGCCGAGCTGCGGCTGTTCAACAACAGCAGCCAGAGCCTGTTCGTCGTCCGGTTCACCACCAACGGCGTCCAGCCCCAGCAGCCGATCACCGACTGCAACTCCAACGGCATCGACGATGCCCAGGACCTGGCCGACGGCACCAGCGAAGACTGCAACACCAACGGCGTCCCCGATGAGTGTGAGGTCGATAGCGACAACGACGGCGTCATCGATGACTGCGACGTGTGTGCCGGCGAGGACGACAACCTCGACACCGACGGCGACGGAACGCCGAACTGCCTCGATCAGGACCCGGTCGATCCCGACGTCGGCGGCAATCCTCTTCCGCCGCCGCCCGAGGATAACAACAACCGGAACGGTCTCTGCGGTGTCGGTTCGGCCATGCCGATGATGGCCGCAGTGCTGGGGCTCTGCGGTGCAGGCCTCGGACGACGACGCCGCAAGTAAGGATCAGGTTCGCGACCGCGAGGGTCGAAGCGCTTCGGTGCTTCGGCCCTCGCTTCGCTTCCGCCATACACAGGAAGATCAACGAAGCATCTGTTACAATCGGGGCCACTCGCCCATATGAAGGAGATGATTCACGATGATTCGATCAAATCGACTCCACGGATTACTTCTCGCTGCCTTCTGTTTAGTGACCTGCATGGGCGGCGGTTGTCCGATGCAGATGCCCACCCCCGGCCCGGAAGGACCGCCCGGACCGATGGGCACCGACGGGCAGCTCAGAATCTACGGCAACGGCTCGGCCGGCGCACGCGTCGTCAGCGGCAATGAGAACTGGAACGACGCATCACAGGCGCCGATCAACCTGCAATTCACCGATCTGACCATCAGCGCCGGCGCCACCCTCATGCTGCCCAGCGGCATGACCATTCGCTGCACCGGCACATTCACCAACAACGGAAACATCGTCGTCCGCACCGGCGCCGACGGCGGCTTCGCCGGTCAGGACGGACCCGGCAACGATGACCTCGCCAATGGACCGGTCGATCCAGTCGCGGGAATCGGGACCATCGCCGCACAGGCCGGAGACGCCGGTGACAACGCCGCGGCACGATTCGGCGGCCGGGGCGGATTCGGCATCAGCGAGTTCGAGGCCCGCCAGGTCACCACCGTCGCGACGGCGGCCGGCGGCGGCGGCGCGGCGGCGGGAACAGATGCATCCGGCGGCGTCACCGACAACAAGGGCTCGGCCGGCGGCGGCGGCGTACGCATTCTCGTCATGGGAGCCATCACCAACTCCGCGGACGCAACCGTGTCCGCCGATGGCGCCGAAGGCGAGGGCGGCGGCGGCGCAGGCGGCGTCATCATCATGGCATCCATGACCTCCATCACCAATGCCGGCGCCATATCCGCAAACGGCGGTGACGGCGAGGCCGGCGACAGCAACGAAGGCCCCAGCGGCGGCGGAGGCGGCGGAGTCGTCCACTTCCTCGCACCGACCATCACAAACAGCGGCACGGCAACCGTCGCAGGCGGCGCGGCCGGCGCGGTCGGCCCGGGCGTCTCAGCGGTCGATCGTTTCGGCGGCGGCGGCGGCGGCGCATCCGGCGGCAGCGGCGGCAACGGCGGCATCGTTCCAGCAGGCGCAAATCCGACCCCGCTCGCCGCAACAGGCGGCGCCAGCGGTTTCGTCCTCCAATCGCAACTGGACCCGACGTCGCTCTTCTAGGCAATTGTGCTGCTTGGTATGAGTTGAAAGGCGGCCCTGCGTGGAACGCGTCGACGCCGCCCATGCAACCGCCCGACTAACGAAAATCCCGCGACATCGCCGGCAGCGAGAGCGTCTCGTCCGTCACCTCCTCAATCCGGCTCGGCAGGATGTGCACCACACGGCCGTCTCGCTCGACGCGGCCATAAGCGATGATCGTCCGGCCGTACAAAGCCGCCGTGGCGCACCGCCGATACACCCCGGGCCGCACGATCAGATCGGCGCGGCCCGTCTCATCCTCCAGCGTCATGAACATGACCCCCTTCGCCGTCCCCGGCCGCTGCCGAAACAGCACGATCCCCGCGACGCTGGCCATCCGCCCATGCGGGCAGCACTGCTCGTCCCGAATCTGCGCCGCCGTGAGGACGCGGCGCTTCGTCAACGCCTCGCGAATGAACGAAATCGGATGCGCCTTGAGTGACAGCCCGACGGCATGGTAATCGCGGACCACTTCGCCCGGCGCCGACACCGGCGGAAGCAACGCCGGCTGACTCGCCGACTCCGACTCGCGCCAGGCGGCGTCAAACAGCGGCAGCGGCTTTCCCCGAAGCGACTGCACCGCCCACAAGGCCTGCTGCCGGTCCAGCCCCATCGACCCAAAGGAATCCGCCAGCGCCAAAACCTCCAGCGCATGAGCCGACACCTCGCTCGCCCGCCACAGATCGACCACCGATGCAAAGGGCCCCCGCTGCCCCACCGCCTGATGGATCGCGCCGGCGTCGGATTCGCGCAGGCCTCTGACCATCCGCATGCCGAGTCGAACCGCGCCGCCCTCCTCCAGCGTGCAGTCCCACGCGCTGTGGTTCACGTCCACCGGCCGCACCGCCACGTCGTGATCCCGCGCATCGCGGATGATCTGCGCAGGCGCGTAAAATCCCATCGGCTGACTGTTGATCAGCGCCGCCGCAAAGACGGCCGGGTAATAACACTTGATCCACGCCGACGCATAAACGAGCAGCGCGAAGCTCGCCGAGTGCGACTCCGGAAAGCCGTACTCGCTGAACCCCTTGAGCCGCTCGAAGCACTGCTCCGCGAACGGCCGCTCATACCCGTTGCCCACCATCCCCTCGATGAATCGACTGCGATAACGCGGGATCGAGTCCTTGCCCCGGTTCTTCCACGCGCTGATCGTCCGCCGCAGCATCTCCGCCTCTCCGGCCGTGAAGCCCGCCGCGACAATCGCCAGCGCCATCGCCTGCTCCTGGAAAAGCGGCACCCCCAGCGTCCGGCTCAACACCTTCTCGACCTTCGCATCGGGATAGATGACCCGCTCCTCACCGTTGCGACGGCGCAGATAGGGATGCACCATGTCGCCCACAATCGGGCCGGGCCGGACAATGGCGACTTCGATCACCAGATCGTAAAAGCACCGCGGCTTCAAGCGCGGCAGCATCGTCATCTGCGCCCGCGACTCAATCTGAAACACGCCGACCGTGTCCGCCTTGCAAATCATGTCGTACACCCGCGGGTCCTCCGGCGGAATCGTCGCCAGCGACAGCGACCGGCCGTGATGACGCTCCACCATGTCCAGCGCCTTGCGGATGCAGCTGAGCATCCCCAGGGCGAGCACATCCACCTTCAGCATCCCCAGCGCCTCGATGTCGTCTTTGTCCCACTCGATGATCGTGCGGTTCGCCATCGCCGCATTCTCAATGGGCACCAGCTCGCACAGCGGCCCGCGCGAAATCACGAACCCCCCCACATGCTGCGACAGGTGACGCGGAAACCCGAGGATCAAAGCCACAAGCCGAACGAACAGCCCAAGCTGCGCATCCTTCGGATCGAGCTGAAGCGACGCGAGCTTGTCCATCGTGAAACCGTCCTCGTGCCAGTCGTGCACCCGCTTGGCGATACGGTCCACCGCGTCGAGCGACAGGCCCAG
>CAZCGF010000295.1:0-1371 GCA_964498115.1 uncultured Planctomycetaceae bacterium
TCCTTGACCCGCGGATCGTCGAGAACGTAATTGCGAATCTGGTTGCCCCAGGCGATTTCGCCCTTTTCGCCGTAAATCTTGCTCATCTCGCTATCCCGCTTGGCCTGCTCGATCTGCTCGAGCTTGGACTTGAGGATGCCCAGGGCGCCGCGCTTGTTCTGCGTCTGGCTCCGCTCGTTGACGCACTCGACGACCAGGCCCGTGGGGATGTGGCGGATGCGCACGGCCGTGGCGACCTTGTTGACGTTCTGTCCGCCTGCCCCGCTGCTTCGGCAAAAGAAGAGGATGTCGAGGTCCTTTTCGGGCAGCTCGATTTCGTTGTCCGGAAAGACGGGCAGGACGTCCACGGCGGCGAAACTGGTCTGCCGCTTGCCCTGTGCGTTAAACGGGCTGATGCGGACGAGGCGATGAACGCCGGCTTCGCAGTTCAACCAGCCATAGGCATACGGACCCTTAATCAACAGATCGACCGATTGGATGCCCGCGCCGTCGCCGTCGCGAGAGCCGAGCTCCTCAACTTTGTAGCCGCGCCGCTCAAAGAAGCGCAGGTACATCCGCAGCAGCATGGACGCCCAGTCACAGGCTTCGGTGCCGCCGGCGCCGGCCTGAATGCTGAAATAACAGTCCTTCGCGTCGTTGGGGCCCGAGAGCAGCGCCATCATGCTGACGCGTTCGACCTCACTTGCGAGAGTTAATCGTTCGCTGTCGGCCTCGGCCTTTGCGGCGGAGTCGTTTTCCTCATCAGCCAGCTCGTACATGATGCCGAGGTCTTCAAGGCGGCGAGAAACCGACTCGACCGGCTCAATAAGCGACTTGAGGGCTTTTAACTCGACGATCAGCGGCTGGGCCGATGGAGACTCCCAGAAGCCGGGCTCGCCCATGCGGGCCTCGACCTCGGCCATCCGCTCTTTCTTTTTAGGGATGTCAAAGACTGTCTCGGATCGAATTGATGCGATTGGTCAGCTCTTCGGTTGTGAAAGTTCCATCGGGCAGTGGCATGATTCCATCCTTCGCTCGCTGACGTATCGTCGCGTGTGAGATGCGGCCTTATACTCCGCTTGAATATAGTCGCTTACGGGATCATCGACAAACGACACGGATGCGGGACGCCCCAGGATGGGCCGACGTGCCCGAATATCTTGATGGAGATTGCCCCTGGTGAACGAGGAAAAAGTGAACAACACCACCGAGAACTCATCACATGTTCCGAAAAAGTCGGGAGGTGTTCTGGCGCGGCTGACTGTTCTCGCCGTGATCGTGGCAATCGGCGCCGGGTTCGTCGTCGAGCAGCGAACGAGGCCGCGACTATTGTCCGGGCCGATGGTGCAGATTCCCGAGCCGGGGACGCTGACGATTGTGTGGGAGATGGAG
>CAZCGF010000295.1:1471-3914 GCA_964498115.1 uncultured Planctomycetaceae bacterium
AACGTGACCGAGTTCGGCGGAGCGCTGACGCCGGAGCAACTTAAGACTGTGGTCGCCCCGTGGGTGCGGCGGGTGTTTCAGGATTGTGATGCCCGGTGGAAGTTCGTGTTCTTTCACCATCCGTACTATACCGGCAGCGAGCACTCCGCCGAGGGGTCGGCATTCGTGAAAGAAGCCTTTCTTGACGCATTCGAGGAGTCGGGCGTGGACATGGTGTTCTGCGGGCACAACCACTTGTACGAGCGGACCGCGCCGCTGATGAAGGATCAGATCGTCGAGGACGGCCGCGGCATTGTGTACATCGTGACCGGAGCGGGCGGCGTGAGCCGATACCCTGAGAAGCTGCCGAACCCGCCGTATATCAAGTATTACAACGCGGATGTGTTCAGCTATACGCGAGTGGACCTTACCGCGGATCGGCTGGAGCTGGTACAGATCGACGAGCACGGCAAGGAGATCGACCGCTATTCGCTCAACAAGCCGGCGGCGACGCAGACCGCCACGACGAGCCGATAAGACGCGTCGGACATGTTTGATTGTTACCGGATGCGCGCGGACACCCGGCGACGATTGCAGTCATGTCATCATTCTGCCATTCGTGAGGCAGCAACTGGAATCAGTTGCGTTATCGCCCCGTTTCGCTTGGCGCACGGCGGCCGATAACGGACGATTTTCATTCAGTCGTTTGAATCTTTCGGGCCGCACTCCATAGAATCGCTGACGCGGCGGGCGATCCAGTTTGCCGCGAGGGGGACGTTGATGCTTCGCGGTTGGGCATTGCCGCGCGGTGCGACGCAATTACGGGGGGAACGAAATATGAATCGCAGGACAATCCATCTACTTGCCATGACCGGTCTCGTCTCGGCTGCCTCGCTCGTCGGAGCGTCGGGCTGTCACCAGCCGGAGAAATGGTCGTACACCGGGCCGCGCGTTTACCTGATCGAGGGGACGTCGGACGAGGACTCCGACGGGCTCTATCGCGTCCGAGACGAGCTGCGCAAGCAGGAAATCAACGCCGAGGTCTATAGCCCGGACAACTGGCTGAAGATCGTCGTCGATATCGACAACGATTACGACGAGGAGGTCATTCTCGTCGGTCACGGTCACGGCGCGTTTCTGGCGACCCAGGTCGTCCGGCACTACGCCCAGCATCACAAGATGAAGCACATCGACGCGGTCTTCACGCTCGATGCCTATAACAAGGACTGGCCGCACAACGCCCAGGAGAAGGGCGACGAAGACCCGCACGTACCGCCGATGAACACGCCGGTCGGCCACAACGCCCTGAAGGTGCGCAACTACGTGCAGCGCGAGCCGGACAGCAGGCGCTGGGGCAGCGACATGGTCAGCACGCGGGCGTCGAATCTGGCGCCGGCTCATCCTTATTACTGGTATGACGACTACTGGGATCGCCGGCCGGTGACCGGTCAGCAGTTGTCGGTCGATGTGACAAGCCTCGGCGTACGTCACGAGACGATTGACAACGCGGATAAGATGGTGCAGCGTATCGTCCGGTTGTGCCGGAAGGCGGCGTTGTCGCCTTATCACTACACGCCGCCTGAGCACCACGTGGATGTCCCGCAAAAGCCGAGCAAAATCGGATCGCAGTCCGGACGCATGGTCGAAAGCCGCTAAGCGCGGCGCGGGCACGGCTGCGGCGGGATCGCAGCCTTCGATTGGATGGACAATTCTTTTCGCGGCACTGGCGCTGGTCGTCAGTGCCGTTTTTTTTGCGCAGCTTATCCGGCCGGATGGGTTTCTCGCGGCGCTGACGCAGGCGGACATGGCAAGACTGGAGCGGAACCAGGACTCAGGCGTCGTGCCGAACTGGGATACGCTGTTTGCGGGCCTGCGCGAGGAGCTGCGCCGTCAGCCGACGACTCGGCGGCACGAGGCGGTGGCGAGGCTGATCGCAAAGCTGATCGACGTGGAGCGCGGAAAGGCGGATGCCGCGACAGCATCGACGGAGATCGAGTCGCTCCTTGCCGAGGATGCCGACAATCTGCTTTCGCGGGTGGTTTGCGCGGTCATCGGAGACGAAGCGGCTTCGGCCACAACGGCTGACGCGGCCGCGATGAAGTCGGAACCGCTGATCGCACGGTTTCAAGCAATGGAGAAGGTCGTCGCTGGTGAGCGGCCCGCCAGGGAATCACGGCTCTACAACAAGGAATACGACGAGGCGTGGTTCGCCATCCTTCGCAAGGGTGTTTCAAGGCTGGATGTCGCGTCGAACCTCGCGAAGTACATCCGTCACTACGAGATTCGTGAGCACTACGCGGCGCTGCCGATGATCCAGCGACGTCTAGCGGCGATTGCGGATGAACTCGACGCGGCGGGGCATCGCGATGAGGCCCGCAGGGTGCGGCGGTGGCTGGTGCAGCTCTTCGTGGGGCTGATGCGGTCAGAGCCGGACGCGGGGACGCGGCTCTTGTGTGCCGATCTG
>CAZCGF010000296.1:0-3908 GCA_964498115.1 uncultured Planctomycetaceae bacterium
CCGTCGCCGATCCACAGACGTGTCGTCCCGGCCGGCGCCTCGGCGATGAACGGGCTCTCCCCCGCGAAGGCATGTGACCGGACGCTCCCATCAGCAAAAATGTCGCCGACCACGTGAAGCGGAAAATCGGGCGAATCCGTACCGATTCCCACACGCGCATCGGATGGATCGGTGAACAGGCTCGTCCCGTCGTCATCCCAGAACGCGCCGCCACGAGGGCCTTCCCCTCCGCCGAGGTTAAACGCCGCCGTCGTCTGAATCGTCCCATCGGGAAAAACAAACCCGCCCTGAGCAGATCGAATCGCACCGTCTACATCCAACCGCGCGGTCGGGCTCGTCACGCCGATGCCGACGTTTCCCTGCACGTAAAGCCCGTCAGGCCCCTCGAGGCTCAGCGGCCCCGACGAGACATTGATCGTCCGCCCGGCCCCCGGCCCGCCCTTGTTGTATCCATCATCGAGGCTCGTCACATCTCCGCCGGATAGTGCGCGAAGTGCGTACGGCGTGGCGGTGATGCACTGCCTCGGCGAAAGCGCGGCAAACGCGCCGCCCGTTGCGCTCCTTCGTACCGACACTTCCAGCCACCGCGGCCCGCCGTCGAACGACGCCGATCCGAAATCAAGCGCCGCCGTGAACAGTCCCTTCTGCACTTCGACGGCCAGCGGCGTGACCTCATCGCCGTATTGCGCGATCAACGTGCCGCCCTCTTCCGCGTCATACAGTCGGAAAATGTATTCGCAGGGCTCGTCCACGCTCGTGCCGTCCAGCTTGAGCTGTCCCTGATACGTGAAGGATGAATTCATCTGCGGCTGACCCATCGCCGTCGCAATTCCCGCAAGACAGCAAACGGCCGTGCACCCGATAATCCGAATCTTATTCATGACCAACTCTCCCGTTAGGCAGCCTTCCCGAACCGGCACGCTGCCTCAACCAAGCCGCGATGAGATTTTGATAACTACAAGAAACTGCCAAATCAGAAATGGATTGATCGCAGTCAGCCCGCACCGAAGCGCGTCACACCGCTCCGCTCCCCCCGCGAAGATCGGTCCCGCCCCGCACATGCGCGCGACCGTTTCAGACCCATCCCCCGCCTGGATTCCACTGCACCTCGTGCGACCGGCGCGCCCCAGCGCCCCCGCAAAGTTCAGTGATGCGCGCCGACACGGCGACGCGTCACATTCGAGTCATTGTCACCGCGACCCGGGCAAACGCGTTGCCCAGCGCCGTCAGCGTCCCTTCCAAAGTCCCGTTGGCGACTTCCTGGACATCAAAGGTGAATTCAACGTCCGTCGCCTGCCCGAGGACCTGAGCATTTACCTTCCAGATCACCCGGTTGCCGGAAACATCGTCGATCTCGGAACGCACCACGGTGAGTTCCTGCTGGCTCGATTCATCCACCAGTCGGGTTATCTTCCCGTGATTGATCGTGACGATGAGATTGCTGCTCGCATTGCTCGCCCGCCAGTTTCCATCGAATCGAAACAGCACCGATCCTTCAATCAGCGTTGCAAATGTGAACAGCGCCAGAAGCGGCTGAAGAATGCCCACCAGTGGAGCCCAGATCGCCGCCATCACCGCGAGGACAAAGCTCGCACCGTCGATCGCGTCGAGATTCCCGCCCTTGGGTGTCAATCCGCCGACGCCCCCGCTGCCGGGTTGAGTCGTTCCGCCGGTTGGGCCCGTCTGCCCGCCCGTGCCGGGAACCCCGCCCTGCGCATCAACGCGCTCGGCCAATTCCACCAGGTCGGCATTCGCAATCATGTACGGATTGTCCGAATTCAGTGCCGCACTGCTCGCCTTCGCCGATCCCGCCGGAAACTCCCGCACCCACGCCGTGCCGTCTGAGCTGCTGATCGACGTCACGCGGCGGGCCTCATCCAGCGACATCGTCGCCGATCGACCGTCGTGCTTGATGGTGAACTGCGTAATCGTGAATTCGCCGTTGGCAAACGAGTATCTGCCCGACACCTGCCGGCTCGAATCGCTGAAGATCAATCGAAAAGTCTGCGACTGCGGAAGAATCTCCATCAGCTTCGCGCCCTGAAAGGCGCTGCCCTTGAGGGCCGTCGTCATCGGATGATCCGCGGTCAGTTGAATCTGATAAACGCCCGCTCCCGGCAACCCCAGCAATCCCCCCTGTCCGCAGCCCACGGTAAGAAACTGAAGCTGAAGCGTCAGGGCGACGCAAAACAGCGCCTGGAACTTGAAGCGCAGCGTATAATTGGATGTCTTCGCCATCGTTTTCCCTCCGGTGTGACCACTCAATCGCACGGCGCGCTATCCGGCTGATGTCTGCAAACTGGCGTTCTGAAAATGATCCGCCCCGATCCCCGACCTCCGCCGAAAGGGAGTTATCACACCTCACCCTACTAAATCAGAATTGCCCGGCAAAGTCAACATTTACAGGACTCTCGACAATCAACAAAGGGGTCCCCGCGCTCCAAGATTGAATCGAACACGCGTTGCCCGCATTGGTTAAGCGCCGCGGGGCCGACACTGGTGTGCTTCATTTTCATCAGACTGAATCGCTACAGCAGTAGCGGTAATATCGGATCATGCGCTCGCGCCATCTTCACACGACGGTGCAACGCACCCATCACCCCTCACAAACCAACCCGTCACCGGACGCAATTCGTCTGGGTCCAGAAATACGCCCCGCGCAGGCTAGTTTGAGAGCCTCACTGTCATTAGAATGAAGTTCTGGGACGATCCGACGTTTGATCGGACCTTCCGGTGACTCATTCCGCCAGCGGAGGGGAATGAAGTTCTTCAGGGGAGACATGGCGTCTGTGCATGCGGCAGGGTAAGCCGTCACATGTCATCAAGACGCGACGCCGTGAAGGGCATTGGGAGGAAGAAAGATCCCGTGAGCACGTGTGAGAGCCTCGCTTAGTCCGCGGCCGATTTACCGGTCCGGACAGTGCCGCCCCGCCGCCCACGAAGATCAACCTTACCGCCGGGAGTAAAAAGACACTCTCTCAGGTTTCGCGACAGTTACCACAGTTGAAAAAACACCAGTTGGAAGGGGCTTTGCTATGTTCGGGAATCTGAAGCGCATTCGTCGATCCTTATTCGCCCGTGGGCCATCCACACTCAGCTCGCTTGCCATCGTTCTGGCACTCGCAGCCGCCATGCGCCCCGCGACCCTCGTCGCAGGCACCGCGGTTCCCGGCACCATGCAGGTCCACTCCAACAGCGCCCAGGATGGCACGTTTGATACCACCATCCTCGCCCCGCTCATCTCCGAATCCGGCAATGGCGAATGGCCCGACACCACCGTCATCGTCATCAAGGCCCCCACCGGCTTCGTCTTCAATACCACCCAGATGGTCAACGCCGAAATCACCGCCGGCGACATCGACCTCGGCGCCGGCGCCGGCGTGGCATTCGCCGTCATGCCCGGCGCAACAACCATCGAGTTCCCCGTCAACGTCGCCAGCACCATGGCATCGACCATCCGCTTCAACGACATCCAGCTCCGCGCCACATCCTGCGCGACCGCCATCGTCGGCAATGCCGCCGACATCCTCGTCGACATCACCATGCCCGCCGGCACCCCGAGCAACGCCGTCCTCGTCGACGTATCCGTCATCAACGATGCGACCGACCTGGATCACTTCCGCCTCGAAGCCGATCCGCTCACCCAGGACCCCAATCAGAACATCACGGTGAAAATCACGGCAGAGGATTTCTGTAATGCCCCGATCCAGAATCTCGACATCGGAATGAATCTCATCAATATCACCGCCGTCGGTGGCGCAGGCGTTCGTACATTCAGTGACGGAACCCTGGACCAGACTCCCGCCGGTGCCAACGCTGCCACAATCGACAATACTCCTCCTTTCGACGGATTCGGCCAGGGCACCTTCAACGTCACCAGCCCCCTCGGCGAAGACCCGCTCATCAAT
>CAZCGF010000297.1:0-3876 GCA_964498115.1 uncultured Planctomycetaceae bacterium
ATATATCGAACGGCCGATCGATAGTCCCCCGCCGCTGCCAGCGCATGACCCCTCGATAGCAGAGGCAATGGGTTCATCGGATCAATCGAATTCGCCAGTTCAAAGTAGCGCGCGGCGCTGTAATACTGCCCGCGGTGCAATTCCTCTTCGCCGGCCAGCATGTAGTCGTTCAGCTTATTCTTAAATCTGCCGGCAAACGTTCGAAGCGGCTCATCAATGACTTCGGAAGCCCACTTGGCCGTCTCCGAAAGTTGCTTGAGCCCCGCACCCGAGTCTCGCATTAGGCTTCCGGGAATCCGAACTTTGCCAACTTCGGCTGTCTCAGTCTCGGCGATTTCTCCAATCACCTCTTCCTCTGCTTCAAATGCCAGATTCGTGATGCCAAGCGAGCCGGCGACCCCCACCGCGTTGTACAAATCCGCAAAGCGATCCTGACCGAGATCGGCGGGCCGCTCCAGCGGAAACGAAAACGGCGCAGATGGCGTCTCAGGCGAGATCGACTCTTGTGCCGTTACGAGTGCATCCGCCGAAGTCCGCCCTTCGGTCGGAGTTCCACCCACAGATTCGTCCACGGGCTGGACCAGCGAACTGGCTGACGAATCCAAACGACGCAGGCCTGGATCATCCGCCAGCGCGCGAGATGCAAGCTCTTTCAGGTTATCTGTTTCTTTCACCCGATCGGAAACCAGCCCACCCGTCAATGCAGGACGCACCGGTGGCGTCGGCGTGCCGAAGATCGACGAACTCACGGCGGATTGGTAGGGCGAAAGGTCAATCGCCGCCGACTTGTTGACGGCATTGCCGCCGATCTGCGTTTGCTTCATGCCGGCTTCAAAATCGGGTCGCGTAATCGAGACACGCCGATCCGACGGATCCGGCAGCCGCTGAAGAAGGTAAGCCGACGAATTGTCGGTCGTGAAGTTCTGCGGTGGCGGCGTGTTCGGCGTGGGGACAAATGACGATCCCGGCTGGTTCAGTCCAGAGCGAACATACCCCGCGTCCGTCACCGTTTGTGAGCGATCGAAGTAAAATCCGCCGCTTCGGGTCCGGTTGTTCAAGACGTCGTCGAGTCCGACGCTTTGCGCCCGGAATCCGCCGAGTTCCCCGGACGGCAGCGAATCCCGGAACTGATTGTTATTCAGAAGTGGAGATCCACCGTGGAAGTAATCCAGACCGGTGACGTTGCCCGTAATGATCGCGTTGGCCCTTGCACCGGGATTGTACATACCGGGCCGGGTCAGATTGAAACCCGAACTGCCGCTTCCGGGGTTTCTGTCCAGCGCTCGGCCGGCAGTCGCCGCGTTTCCCTGGTTCACGCGATTGTCGATCTGTGACGACAAAGGACTCGCGGTCAGTCCCAGGAGGGCAACGATGATGCCCCCGAATTTCGCGTGTGAGCGACTCATGATGATCGACTCCCGCCCCCACGACCGTCAAAGCCCCTACCGACTCATTATAGCCTGTCGGCGGCAACTCCGGGGTCACCCGGTGGCCCACAACCCCATTGCATGAGTAAAAATCGACGATCGGCCCACATTGACTTGAGTCGTAAGTGCCATGCACAACGACTTCCCACCGCTTGACGCCGTCTCTGACATCGGCTACCCGATGCAGCCATGAATCTCACATTGTGCTTTCTGGCTTTGATTCTGGCGCAGGCGCAGCCCCAGACTCCGCAGGCCACGCCGTCCGCGGGCGACGCCAAGCTCATCAAGGATGTCGTTGACGGCCTGAAGAGTCAGCCCGCCGGCTTGTCCCGGCTCGATTCTCTGAATCTCCCCGACGAGTTCCTGGCCCGGGTCGCGGATCGAATTGTCCGAATGGACTATCAGAAACAGATGCGTTCCGTTCGCCTTGCGTCCCCCGCTGCCGCGATCCCGCCCGCCGCGGCACCCGCAAAGCCTCCGGCGAAAGACGATGATACCGGATCGTACAATTGGGTCACCGTTGTTCTCGCAGTCGTTGTCCTCGCCATTTTCATCTTTCCGCGGCTCAAACGGAGTCCCACCCCTTGAATCCGCTTTGTTCCAAGCGCGTCAATCGGCTTCTCACATTTCTTCTCGCCGTGTCGGCCTGGCTTCCCATCAGCTCGGACATGGCACGTGGAGAGGGCGTGGTTGAGATCGTTCGCATCGATCACGATGCTGCCGTCCTGGCACTGCGCAAGACCATCCCTGAGGACATACCACTGCTGCGTGGCTTTCGCGCGACTGTTCCGCCGGATTCATGGCCGCACGCATTGCCGAGTCAGCAACCTGCGCCGCAGCTCGTCGAGGCGATGAAGCTCGTTGCAAATCGCCTCGCCTTTGATGGGCTGCTTCAGGTCACGGCCGGTGTCATTCATGCCATCGGGCCGGACGCCTTTCTCAAGGACGACGCGGCCGCCGTCGGAATACTCAAGCAGGTCGGACTTCCTGTTGACCTGCTCGACGCTTTCACCGTCGGCGACGCGAGCGGAACTATGCTCATTCGGTCGTTCGCGTCTCGCCTTGCGGCCGGCGCCAGGCCCGCCGATCTGTCTGCCGACTTGTCCCGCGCCACGTTTGCATTCAGGCCGTCTTCAAAGGGCTTTCGACTCTCCTCCGAGGCGGGACAGTCGAACATCGACCTCGTGCGAATGCAGATTCCCAATGCCGACTATTGGAAGGGACAGGGAGATGGCAGTGCTCTGGATGTCGTTCGCGGCATGAGCGGTGCCTTGCCGGATGCGCGGCTGGTGGTTTCCACCTTTGCCGACGCCGCGGAGACGCTGCGAGCCGAGGCGGAAAAGTGGCAGAGCGGTCGCACCGGCGACATCACCATTCTGCCCGGTCCGTGGAAACAGGCGCAATGGGCGCAGGACAATGGGAAGCCCGGCACCGTGCCGACTGCCGCCGGTCAGCGCGAGGCGGCGACACTGATGCCGCGGTATGCCAGTCGCGGGGAGGAGCGGAGTGTCTGCGATTCGGCTGAGACATTCGGGATTGAGGCGCTGGCGCGGATCGGGCACCGACTCATTCGGTCGCCGCTGCTTTTTCAGGGGGGCAATGTCATTCCCGTCTTCGACCCGGCCTCGCGGCAGCGCGTGCTGTTGATCGGCGAGGCGGAAATCTATCGCAACACGGCGCTGGGGCTTACGCGACCGCAGGTTGAGGAGGCGTTTCGGGTTGAGTGCGGGGTGGATCGGGTTGTTGTGCTTCCGGCGGTCTCCTTTCACATTGACGTCGAGCTTTCGGCTCGGGAGGTTGGGGGGAAGATCGTCGTGCTGGTGAACGACGAGCTTACGGCGGCGGGGCTGATCGTCGGGCGGAGTCTGGATGCCATTCGATCGCTGGGCCGCATCGATGCGGCGACGATGGAGGCCGCCATCGAGGACCTGGCCGCGGGCAATACCGGGGCCGTGGCTCAGCGGCTGGCCGGGCCGGTTGGGCAGCTTCGCGATGCCAATGGGGCCTACCCCGAGGAGGTCTTCGCGGCCTTCAGCGGCGGCGAGGTCGATTCGGGCGCGGCCAACATCGCCCGGTTTCTCCTGGCGATGGATATCCTGACCGGCCTTCAACTTAAGGCCGACGAACTACCGGCCGACCCGTTTGCCCGGGCGTATATCCGCTCGCTTCAGCGGCGCGCGGAGGATCGGGGGCGGCTGCATGCGGCGCTGGCCGAACTTGGCTGGCGCGTCGCGCCGGTGGCGAGTCTTTCGGATGAAAATCGCGGCATCAACTACGTCAACGGTTTTCATGTTCCGCGCCGGTACCTCATGCCGGCGTACGGCGGATTCTTCGATGTCGTCGATCAGGCGGCCGTGCAACAGGTCCGCGCGGCGCTGGGGCCGATGGTCGAAGTGACGCCGGTTCTTTGCGGTGAGACACAGCGGCGGCTGGGGGCGATTCACTGCGC
>CAZCGF010000298.1:0-3863 GCA_964498115.1 uncultured Planctomycetaceae bacterium
TGAAACACGACGGGTGCATGCCCGAACAGGCACGGAGAATTCCGGGGAAGTTCGTTTGTAAGTCTTTGAAAAACGGCTGGGAAAAGTGACACAGAGGGGGCAAGGCGTCGACGGTGAATGCAATCGCGATGACACACGGCGGTGAGGTGGTCTGCTGGTGGTCCGTCGCCAAACGGCAAGCCGCCTCGTTGCTCGCGCGTAAGTCCTGCACGATTGAAGGTGACAATAGGCGAAAAAAGTTTGGGCGGTCGCTTGTAACTCGCGCAGCGGGCATGTGTTGGGGTGGTTTGCAAACCGGGTGGTTTTTGCAGATTCGGCTCTGAGACACGAGGCCCCGGGGCCGGTGGGCCGGCTCGATTTCCATATGATTGGATTTTGCCTGTTCGCCGGGCATGTTTGGGCTCGCCTCTACTCAAGCACACTTGCTCCGCGCTCGCGCCGCGGGAAGGCTTGGGACCGGCAGGCGGCTGGTTTTTTCGATTGGGGCCGGTCGGTGGCGGGGTGCGGGCGGCGGTGGATTTCGACGTATTGGCGGGTGGCCGGTACAATTCTTTCCTGCATCGGGCAATCCATTGACGAGGAGAATCGTGCCGCATGGAACTTCGGGCTCTGCAACACCTGATTGAGGAGATGTATTCGGCAAAGGACCGCAAGCGGGGGTCCGAGGGAACGTTTCTCTGGTTGATGGAGGAGGTCGGCGAACTGGCTGCCGCCATACGAGAGGGCACGTTCGACGAGAAGGAGGCGGAGTTCGCGGACGTGCTTGCCTGGCTGGCGACCCTGGCGAATGTCGAGGGCGTAGACCTCGAGAAGGCCATGAAGAAGTACACGAACGGGTGTCCCGGCTGCGGCGAGATGGTTTGCCAATGCAATGAGAAACCGTAGGCCTGGGATGTGGCGGCCTTGCGTGCGTATCGGCCTGCGATCATCGTTTCCCTGCGGCCGGGGGGTTCCGATTGCGTATTCTATATTGACAGCTTTGCCAACCATGAATCGACTCCCCGCGATCTTTCTCGCAGCCTGTCTCGCCGCACTGGTTCCCGTGCCGGTGATTGCGCAGGAGAGCGCCCCGGTGGAGGGGCGGATCACGCGAATCGGACTTTTCGCCGGGGGCGACCCGATCCTGCGGAGCGGCACGTGGAGTTTTGTCGAGGTCGAGCTTCGGTCGCTTGCGGCGGGTCCTTTCGGCGGCGAGCTGCGGCTGGAGCAGCGCGACCGTGACGGGGACATCGTCATTTCCCGGGTGTCGGTCGCGCTTGAGCCGAACGGCGACTGGCGGCCCTATCAGGTCTATTTTGTTCCGTACGATCTGGGCATCGGCGGGTCGGTGCACGTGACGCTTCACGACGAGGCGGGCGATCAACTGGAGATCATTGATGAGAAGGGTTCGCGCGTCGCGAAGATCGAGAGCCCTTCGGCGAGCGACTTATCTCCTGATGAGCTGCTGATTGTCGATATTGCGTCGTCGGGCCGGCTTCCGCATGTGGCGCTGCTCGATGTGAATCGTCGGCGTCAGGAGCAGCAGGTGAATCGTCGGCGCGCTCGATCGATGGCGCCGCGCGAGTTGCCGCAGCGCGCCGAGGGACTCGATGCGGTCGATGCCATCACATGGGATGAGGCGGACCCTTCGGAGCTTAACGGTCAGCAGATCGACGCATTGATTGAGTGGGTCAAAGGCGGCGGACGGTTGCTCATTACGGCGGGGAAGAACTGGCGAAGTCTTGCGGGTTCACCGCTGGCCGATGCCCTGCCGGTGACACTGCGGGGCGTGGAGGAGCGGACCGAGGCTCAGGAGTTTACGGACATTGTCAGCCAGGCGAATTATTCCGGCCGGCTGGATCGCCATTATGCGAAGAATCCTTTTCAACGGTGCCTGATGACGCCGCGCGAGGGGGCGATCGCGCTTCCGGCGAACTGCCCGAACCCTCAGATATGTTTTCGGCGACAGATCGGACGCGGGGTATTGACGTTTCTCGGGGCGTCTTTGAATCAGCTTTTGCCGGCGCCGAAGAAGATTTCAAGCGCGGTCAGCGCCGGCGAAGGGGTCGAGGCGGGTGAGGAGAAGGACCCGTTTATTGAGGTTGCGTGCGAACGGGTGTTGGCGCGGCGCTTGCTTTCGCTGCCGCCGGTATTCAAGGAAGAGCCGAAGGGGTGGACGGGGCAGGGGACGACCGATTTATTTCAGGTGCTGCGAAGTTCGATTGCGTTTGAGGGGGTGGGCACCAAGTTTTTGATTTTCGCGATCCTGTTCGCGACGGCCTATACGTTTGTCGCAACGGTCGGCAGCTATTGGTATCTCAAGAAGCGGGCATGGCTGCATCATGGCTGGACGGCCTTCGGTATCGTGAGCATCGCCGGAAGTGTGCTGGGGACCGGCATGGTGGGGATGTTGCGCGGCGTGACGAAGAGTCTTTGGCAGACATCGGTCGTCGACGGATTTGCCGGCCAGGATGAGGCCCACGCGGGTTGCCTTTTCGGGATTAAGACTCCGAACCATACGCGGTTGGATATCACGCTGCCGGTGGGAGAGCAGGCGCCGGGTCTGCCGAAACAATTTGGTCCGCTGCGCGCGGTGCCGGGTTCTGCGGACACGCTCGAACGGCCCGATTCGCAGTTTGCGTCGGCATCGAGTTATGAATGTTTGCTGGCGGGCGAGCGACTTGCGGAAGTTCCGGTGCGGGCGACTCTCAAGGAGATTCAGGGTGACTGGGACGGGCCGCTGCCGGGTCGATTTGAAGGGCGCATTGTTCTTCGGCGTCCGGACCAGAAGGATAGCAGTCTTCGATATGAGTTCGCGCCGGGGAGTTTTCTGCGGAACGGTCTGGGGGTGCCGCTGAAGGATTGTTATCTGTTTTTGACGGATGAGGAGACGGCGGGCGAGGGCGTGACGGTACTGGCGAATTATTTTCTGGTGGGGGATTTGGCCGAGGAGGGCGTGGAGGCGGAATTGTCGGATGCGCAATTGCGGCAACGGTTGTTGTCCGATCCGCGCGACAAGACTCAGCCGCTTAAGACGATGCCGCGGCTATCGGACAAGATCGGCGATTGGGCCGGGGAGATGCGGAGCTTCATGCCGCTGGGCGGCGGCGGTCTTCAGCCGAGCGCGGCACAGCTCACCGGGTCGGACGAGTACACGTCGGTCCTGCTGCTTTCATTTTTCGATCTCCTGCGGGAGGATCCGAGTCGCCCGGTGAATCTGCGGCGCGGGCACGGCCGAAGGCTCGATTGCACGAAACGACTGACCCGTATGACGGCGCTTTTGATCGGTCGCAGCGAGGCCCCCGGCCCTGCGCGGCTGATGGTGGACCAGAAAGGGCTGGCGCCGAGCCAGTCGAATACAATCTATCGGATTGTGATCCCGGTTGAGCGAGTTGCCCGGGTGCGAGGCGAGCCTTTGTGATCATTCAGACCATCAACCTGACCAAGCGTTACGGCAAGCTTGTGGCGCTGAGCGGCCTTCATCTGACGATTCAGGAGGGCGAGTGCTTTGGCTACATCGGTCCGAACGGGGCCGGCAAGACGACGACCATTCGCATCCTCTCGACGCTGCTTCAGCCGACTTGGGGCGAGGCGCGGGTCTGCGGTCACACCGTCGGATACGAGTCGCGTTTGATTCGACCGATGATCGGCTATGTGCCGGACTTCTTCGGCGCTTATGAAGACATGGTGGTGCAGGAGTATCTTGAGTTCTTCGCGGCCGCGTACAACATCAACGGCGATCAGCGAACGCGGGTCGTCGGCGACGTGCTGGAGCTGACCGATCTCTCTTACAAGCGCGAGGCGCTGGTTGACAGTTTGTCTCGCGGCATGAAGCAGCGGCTTTCGGTTGCCCGAGTGTTGCTGCACGACCCGAAGGTGCTGTT
>CAZCGF010000299.1:0-3845 GCA_964498115.1 uncultured Planctomycetaceae bacterium
CTTGACCCCGGCGTGGGAGAGCTTGTGCACCAGTTCCGTCGTCGGGCGGCTCTTCGTGTTGGTCACCGGTATCTTGACGTAGACGTTGTCGCCCCAGGTCGAGATCTCCTTCGCCTGGCGCTCCATGTTTTCCACGTCGTCGGCGAAGACTTCGAACGAGATCGGGCGGTCCTTGATGGACGCCAGGATGTCGCGGGCGAATGTGCGATAGTCGCTGATGCCCGCCTTGCGCATCAGGGTGGGGTTGGTGGTGAACCCCTTGATGTACGGCTTGGCGTACATCTCCAGCATTCCCGCCTTGTCCGCGCCATCGGCAAACAGCTTGACCCGCAGATCAGAGAGGGCTTTGGTCATAGAGTCGAATCTCCGTGATGGTTCTTCAGTCGCGAGGCGGCGTCATCCATGATCAGCCTGACCGCGGCCGCCACGTCTTGCGCGACGTGGTCCGGGCTTGGCGTGTCATTGTACGGTTTGGCGTGGGGGTGGTCGATGAAGATCGTCCGGCAGCCGGCCCTGTGGCCGCATTGAATATCGCTGCCCCGGTCGCCGACCATCCACGATGCGGACAAGTCGATACCGTGTTTTTCCGCCGCGAGAAGCAGGAAATAGGGCTCCGGCTTGCGGCAGCGGCAGGGGCCTGTGAATTCGGGAACGATGCCCTGCGGATGGTGATAGCAGTAGAAGGCCTCGCGAAAGGTGACGCCGGCGGCGCGGAACCGGGCCTCGGTCTCACGGGCGATCTGGTGAATCGCCTCGAGTGTCGTCTTTCCTTTGGCGTAGGACGGCTGGTTGGAGACGATGAAAAGGTCGAAGCCCGCGGCTTGGGCGCGGCCGGCGGCGTCGATGGCGTCGTCGCAAAGGCGAAGGTCGCGCACGTCGTGGGCCGACTCGTATTCGCCTGTCGCGGGGTTGAAGACCGGCTCGGTCAGGACGCCGTCGCGATCGAAGAAGATCGCCGCACGCTTTTGGGGACTGGTCATCAGGACTCGCTCGGAGGTCAGAATCGCTCGATACTCGGCGAGGAAACGCTGCGGCGACCCACCCAGCCCGACGTCGATCGCCTGCGGGAGATTATCCGCGTGATGCGTGCGGGAGTCAATCGCCTGCGGCGCGCTCGACCCCGCCAAACGTGCCGAAGCGGCTGTTTCAGGCTAGGATGCCTGTCATGGCGACGCAGCGAATACAGCGTGTTTTGGCATCGGCGGGGTTTGGCTCGCGCAGGGCCTGCGAGGAGATGGTCGAGCGCGGGCGCGTCGCCGTGAACGGCCGTGTCTCTCGACAGCTTCCGGTTCTTGTTGATCCCGAGAAGGACAGCATCAGTGTCGATGGGAAGATGATCCGCGCGGAGGGGCTGGTCTATTACCTGCTCAACAAGCCCAAGGGTGTCTTCTGCACGAATGAGGACCCGGCGGGGCGCAAGCGGGCGGTCGATTGCATGGTCGGCGTGAAGGAGCGCGTCTATCCGGTCGGGCGGCTCGATGCCGACTCGCTGGGGCTGCTCATCATGACCAATGACGGCGCGCTGGCACAGAAGCTCACCCATGCGCGCTACGGCGCGCCGAAGACATATCGCGTCGAGGTGGCCGGTCTTCCGACCGAGGGCGACATTGCCAAGCTGCGAAGCGGCATGTGGCTTTCGGAGGGCAAGACCGCTCCGGCGCAGATCACGATCGTCCACAAGCAGCGCGACAAGGCCATCCTGGAGGTCACGCTGCGCGAGAGTCGCAACCGCGAGATTCGCCGCATGCTGGCGAAGCTGGGGCATAACGTCCGCCGGCTGGTGCGCATTCGCATGGGCAAGCTGTCGATCGCCAAGCTGCCGATCGGCGGGTATCGCAGGCTCACGCCGGCGGAGGTCTCTTATCTCAAGGCGCTGGGCGACGGGACGGCAGAGTCGGAAGTGCGCCCTTCGGCGCCGCGGCCGCGTCGTCCGAGTCGCGGCCCGCGCAGGGCGGTGAAGACCGGCGGGCGCGCGGGGGCTGTTCGCAGTTCAACGTCCGGCGCCGCGCGGCGAACCGATGCCCCGCGGCCGCGACCGCGAAAGGGCGCTCCGCCGAAGCGGCGCATCCTCGGGCCGGACGGGGATTCGGGCGGTGGGTCGGGCAAGCGCGGCGGCGATGGCGGTTCGCGCTAGCCTTCGGCGCCGGAGGTCGGCGATGCGGGGGGTTTTAATTTTTCACGGTGGGCAGCGCCGACTAATTCTCTGACGCTGGCGAGGCCGTGGCGCGTGAGGTAGGCCGACAAGCCTTCGATGATCTGGATCGGCGTGGTCGGATCGACGTAGAGGGCCGTTCCCACTGACACAGCGCTGGCACCGGCGAGGATGAACTCGACGGCGTCGCGCCAATTGCTGATGCCGCCGATGCCGATGATGGGCACGCCGGCGCTCTCGGCGACTTCCCGATAGACCTTGTGCACCAGATGAACGGCCATCGGCCTGATGGCCGGGCCGGAGAGGCCGCCGGTCTGATTGGCCAGGACCGGCCGCTGCTTTTCGATGTCGATGACCATGCCGAGGAAGGTGTTGACCATCGAGAGGGCATCGGCGCCGGCCTCGACGGCGGCGCGGGCGGTGGCGGAGATGTCGGTGACATTCGGCGAGAGCTTGACGATGAGGGTTCCGCGCTTCACTTCGGGGCGCACGGCGGCCACCAGCTCCTTGAGCGATGCGGGATCGGTGCCGAACATGAGGCCGTCGGCGACGTTGGGGCAGGAGACGTTCAGCTCGATGCCGGCGATTTCGGGGGCGGCGTCGACGGCGCGGCTGACGGTGACGTAGTCTTCGATACTGTGGCCGGCGACGTTGACGAAGACGGCTGCGCCGAGGGTGGCGATCTCGCGGAGCTTCTTCGACATGAACTCGTCGAGGCCGACGTTGGCGAGGCCGATGGCGTTGAGCATGCCGCCGGGTGTTTCGACGATGCGCTGGGGGGCGTTACCCATGCGGGGCTTGACGGTGACGCTCTTGGTGGTGAATCCGCCGAGCTTTGAGAGGTCGACGTACTGCGAATACTCGTGGGCATAGCCGCAGGTGCCGGAGGCGGTGAGGACGGGGTTCTTGAGCGTGACCTTGCCGAGCTTCACGCTGAGGTCGGGATTTTGTGTGCTCGCGGTCACGGGGCGGATCCTCCGCGAGGCATTGTCGGTCGGCGTGAGTTGAATGCAAACCCGGGGGGACAGGCTGTAGGCCTTAGGCCGTAGGCTGCAGGTGAGGAGCTGGGGCTCGGGGCGTGGAGTGGTTTGATGGAGTTGATTGCACGCGGGCGAGTCACGCCTGATCGCTCGGCGAATCCGTCTCGCCCGGGCGGTGGGAGGATTGGGCCTTGCGCTCGGAGAGGTAGTCGACGGCGAGGGCCAGGCCTTTGCGGTAGGGGAGGGTCAGCACGATGAAGAGCACGGCGGCGACGAGGACGGCTGCGCGGGCGAGCCAGATGTTGTCCGGCTCAAGGAGCAGCATGGCGATGATGATGAACCCGGTGAAGCCGGCGGTGGAGTAATACATGAACCAGTAGGAGTTGCCTTCGAGCGGTTCGTACTTGAGGTCGCAGGCGTCGCAGGATTCGGCGAGGTGATACCAGCCGTGAAAGAGCCGGCCGAGCCCACAGCGCGGGCAGCGCCGACGAATGCCGCGGGCGAGGATGCGGAGGATCGGAGTTGTGTCGGGTGACGGCATGGGGGGATCATACGCGAGCGGCGGGCGCAGTGCCGCCGTGAGCGCGGAGATCAATAATGCGGGGAGGATCAAAGTGGCTTAGCCCGCAGCGCAAGTCAATCGCGCGCGCCCGATCGCCGCTTCATGATGAAGGCGGCGATGTCGCGGGCGTCGACGGTGCCGTCGGCGTTGA
>CAZCGF010000300.1:0-3812 GCA_964498115.1 uncultured Planctomycetaceae bacterium
CAGGATTTTTCACGGCTCGGCGACGATGAAGTCTTCAGCACGGCGAGCCGCCTCATGGAAAACGATCGCACAACAGAGGCGATCGAAGCATGGCGGACGCTGCTCAAGCGGCCGCTCGGCAGCGAGCGCAATGCCCATGTGCGATTCAACCTCGGCATCTGCTACCTCGCGCAGGAAATGTATGCAGAGGCCGCCGACGCGATGGATCAGGCGCTGGCCGACGGACTGCCGCCCAAGCAGTCCGAGCGGGCCGCCGAAGTCGCCTATCAATGCAGGCGCATGATCTCCGGAGAACATCCCTCACCGGACGCCCATCGAAAGCTCGCGGAATCCGCCGAGCGACTCGTCAATTCCTTCCCCGACAGCAAGCTTGCCGAAGAAGGCCGGTGGGTCATCGGTTTGGCACTCAAGGAGGCCGGGGATGTATTGCTCGCCCGGCAGGCGTTTGCCCGGGTGCCGCCGAGTTCGGAGCACTATTGGGACGCCAGGCGGGGCGAGGCAATCTGCGCCCAGAAAATCCACGAGAATGAACTGGGCCGCGGGACCCAGGCATCTCTTCGCCGATCCGCCGAAGTGGCCGTCGATCTCTGGCGTCGGTTCGCTGACGACCTGAAGGAAATAAAGGACCACACACCCGCCAAACGTTCAAAGGACCCGTCCCGTCATCGACCGTCCGCCGAATTATTGGCTCAGTGGCAAACCGAGGCGCGCGTCGCCGCAGCCGCGCTTCTGGCCTCGGAGGCCGTCGGCGATTTCGCGGAGGCACTAATACTGCTGAACGGTGCGTCGGCGGATGCCAGATCGGTAGGGCTTCGACTTCGGTGCCTGCGAGCAACCGGGCAATCCGAAGCGGCGAAGCAGGAACTCTCATCATTCCTGAAGCACGCCGCTGACGGCGGCTCACCGGACGCAGTGCTCAACCTTGCGGTAGGGTTTGAACGAGAAATGGACTCGCTTATCGACCAGGGACGGTTGCCCGCCGCCAAGGAAGTCGCGCAGGATGCGGTTCCACTTCTTATCCAGTTACTCCAACAGGTCAAAGAGTCGAAAGACGGAAAGCTCAATGCGACGGTCATCGAAACCAGCCTTGCCCGGGCACTCGGCATCGCCGGCGAAATCGAGCAATCGCGCGAGCGCTTCGACCGGCTCATCACCGAGTCACCGACCAACGGCGCAATCATCCTCGCAGCTGCCCGGACAGAGGAGCGAATCAGCACCGCCTGGACCGGCGAAAAGCGAGACGAGGCCGCCGAACGCGCCGAGTCACTCTGGGCCCGGCTCCTTCGGGACGCCGGATTGCGCGAACGTTCTCCCGATCACTATTGGGAGGCCAGGTCCTATTGGTTTGCCCACTTGCTTCGCCACGGCCGCGCCGACGACGTCATCAAGGGCATCGAGTCCGAACAGGCATGGCATCCGGAGCTCGGCGGTTCCCCATGGAAGGACCGACTACTGACGCTGTCTGCCGAGGCGCGAAAGCTGGCGAGCGACCGGAATCCATGATCGAAAAAGTGCCATTGTCATGACGTTCTTTTTGTCGCCCATTTGGATCAGCCTCTTCCTCGCGATGGGCCAGTCTGCACCCGCCGCCGATTCTGCAGGTGATCCCCTCGCCGAGGGCAAGCGGCTGCTTGAAGGCGTCCGTGACGGCGCGTTCTCGTTCGACGATCCCGCTTTCTATTGGTTCTGCCGATTTGTCCACTCGCATCCGCCGCCCATCGAACCGGCCGACCGAGCATCCGGCCAACCGCTCAACTGGAAAGTTCTCCTGGAGCGACCCTCCGACTATCGCGGGCAACTCGTCACCATCGAGGGCGTCGTCCTCTCCTATCAAGCCCACGATGTCACCAATCGTCCCGATCTTCCGCGCCTCTACCAGATGGAATTGTCCCAGGTGGCCGGCCCCCTGCTCTGTTCGCTCGTGCTCACCGAAGACCCCGGCGACATCCCGCTCCGAAGCGTCGTCAAGGCTCAAGGGTACTTCATCAAGATTCGCGGTTTTCGCGCCCGAGACGGCGCCGAGGGCTCGAGCCCTCTCATCGTCGCAAACAGTCTCTCCGAATTGCGAACCCCCGCAGCGCGCATCGCGAATCCGCTCGAGAATCGCCTTTCTTCCTGGCTCGTCGGGGGCATCGTCGCGATGGCGATGATCTGGTTCTTCATGCGACGACGACTTCGAAGCGTCGAGCCCCATGCCGGCGGGCCCGGCGCCAGGGTGCGCGCCGGGAGCCCGTCAGATCGTGACTTTGACTGGCTGGTGAAAAACGACCAACCACGCGACTCAGATCGCGACGCGTGACAATCATTCCTGGCCGGACATTCCCGCCAAGTCCGCTCTAGCTTGCATCAGATCGCTCCGTCAGAGAAAATGCGAAACTGCCTCATGAACTGGCGCGGTGGCAACACGCCCGCGGAGAATGGGGCTCACGCCGACTCTTTCGGCCCGACACGAGAGGAACGATGCTGCGCAATCAACCACTTGGAATCATCACCGCCCTCTCCTGCATCATGATGCTTGGCGGATCACGTTCATTCGCCGCGAGCCGTGCCGATGTCACCATCACCCCTTTGGGCGGCGGCGCGATCGAACAGGGAAAGACCACGCAGTCATTTCGCATCCCGACAGACATTCACGGAGCCCTTCCTCAGGCCCTGGTCATCGTCGCGGCCCAGCCGCTGGCGCCCGTCGCGCCCGCCGCCCCGCTCGCCGATGCTCCCGAAACTGAAGAAGTGCCGATGGTCAAGGTCCCGGCCACCGTCAAACTCACCATCTCAGGGCAGCCGCTGCCCGATTGGCAACTCTACAAATTCCCAAGCGCCTACGTGATCAGTCCGGCAACGCTCCGCGCCAATCCGCAATACGCCGCCGGCCGCGTCTCAATTGACTTTGACCTCGACACCGTCGCGGAGGCCGTGAACATCTCCGCCTTCGGCATGCCTGACCCGCTCATGTTGAGCGATTCTCTCGACGGCCCGATCTCCGCATACCTCGACCAGGCCCAGGACCCGCAACTCAAGGCGTACTTCGGCGCCATGGCCAACGAGATGGCCGGCAACAAGGAACTCGCCCGAACGACTTACCATCAGCTTGCCGGTTCGCAGAACGACCGCCTTGCCCAACTGGCCCGTCGCGGCGTGCGTGTGCTGTCCTACGATCAGCGTCCGCACAAGCTCTCCGGTAATTTTCGCGAGCACTATCGCTGGGGACTCTTCCTGGGTCAGACCGGCGTCTTCGCCTCGGCGTTCAAAGAATTCAATGAATGCCGGATCATCTACCAGAAGCACTCCGACGCGCAGTATCGCGCAGGCGAGATGCTCGACCACATGGAAGGCGACATTTTCAAGGTACAGGACTACATGGACCGCGCGGCATCGTCCGCCTTTGAACGCCGCCCCGCGCAGTGGTCCGTGCTCATCGTCCTGATCCGCGGCGAAGGCGATGCCCGAATGTCCGACTCACGGCTCCTCGACCTCAAGGCCTCGTGGATCATCGCCAAGGACATGATCCGCGGCGCCACATCGGGAAAGGTCGTTCCGCAGGCAGTCATCTATGAACTCGATAAGCCGGATGCGTTCCCGATGTCCACCTATCCCGGCGGTCTCGTCGGCCCCGCCGAGGACATCGTCGCCAAGCGCGGCTGGTTCGACAGCGTGATATTCATCCGTCCGCGCGGCACCGACGATTCCGGCCTGCGCGTCCAGACGATCGGCGGCGACGTCGGGCCCAACGGCGCAGGCCTCTCCGCTCTCGGCACCGACGCCACCTGGCAGGACCTCCTCCTGGCCTGGTATCAGCAGTTCGCCTGGGCGGC
>CAZCGF010000301.1:0-3720 GCA_964498115.1 uncultured Planctomycetaceae bacterium
GACGGATCCTGCAATGGCGGGGGCATTGGAACGGGGTTGGGCAAGATCGCGAAAGGCGAATTCGCATTCGGCATGAGATAAATCGTGCCGCGCAGGAAGCTGAGGCTGTTACCACCGACTGCCTCGATGGAAATCTGACCACCAAAGCGGCCGACGAGGGTCGGATCGTAAGGGTTGGTCAGGTATTCGGGCGGCTCGGGGAAGTCGACGATTTCGCCGTCTTCATCGAGAACGCCGCCATCCGGGAGACCGTCATTGTCTGTGTCGGCGGGGAACGGCGTTTTGCGGCGCCCGTAAAGCAGGTAGGCGGCGCCGGCGAGCGTTCGGCTTCGCGGGCTTGCGTACCTGGCGGCGATCATGAAGTCGTCGACGCCGTCCATGTCGAGATCGGAGAGAGCGATGAAGTCGGACCCGAGGTTTTCGAAGGGCCTGAATCCACGGAACCTGGCGCCCGACACGCCTGATCCGAGGGCGGCCATGTCGACGGTTCCACTGGCGGAAGCGGCGATGTTCAGATTGCCGACGGCGTAGACGTGTCGCGTATTGCCTGAAACGTCAATGATGGTAGCGCGAATGAAGTACGGCTGGGTTCGCGGGGGAATCTGAGAAAAGTCGATCTTGAAAATGTAGTCTTTCTGTTCGCCGGCGAGCGGCGCATTTGGAAACGGCAGCAACCCGGGCGTGGTCTGTGGAAGTGTTCGAGGATTCTGGCGGATTTCGAGGCTATCGGGTTGGACGATCGGCATCATCGGATCGTTTTGGACATCCCCATCGAAAACCGGATCGGTCGGTTGTCGCGGGGCTGAAGGCAGGATGATGATCTTGGAAGCGGGATCGTTCGGGTCGCCCGGATTGGCGATATCGTCGTTGTTCGGATTGAGGTCTTTGTCCAGCAGCAGAGTGACGGTCGCGGTCGAATCGACGTCGGCGAAGATGTATCGCAGAGTGAGTTCATCTGTCGCGGAAAGGCCCAGGTTTGCGACCGGGGCAAGGAAGACGAGTTGCGGCGGACTTGTCGGGGGCTTTGAACCGACGGCTCCCAACTGGAGTAACGGGCTGAACGTGACCCTGACCGGCGGGTTGCCTGTGCCGGTGAAGGGGTCGAGGGTTCGGTCGTCGATTTCGGCGAAGAGGTTGTAGGCGCCGGGGGCGAAGCCGGTGGTGTTCCAGACGGCGACGCCGTTGCCGCTGCCGGGGCCGATGGGGAAACCGCCGAGGATGGGAATCTCCTGTGCGGGTGTGGGATTGCCGGAAGTCGAGGCAAAGACGCGGGCGACGGCTGCGTCTTCGGCGTCTTCACCTGAGAATGCGATGCTGACCGATTCGCCGACTTCGGCGAAGTTGTTTCCGAACGGTGTGGTTACGCTGGTGATGATGATGCGCGGCGGGCGGTTGCCGGGAGGAACGACGGGGCGCGTGTTGTCGCCGGTCACCGGGCACGTCGTGCCGATCGTCAGGGCGAGACTACTTGCGCCCAGGACGGTCCAGAGACAGAGCTTGCGCACGTTCAAAAGGCGTTTCATCGTTGATCTACCTCCCAAGGCGGGTCGGGGTCCGCAAAGCGGGGATGTCCCTTGGCATGCAGCTTCCGGTGGGACGAAGGATGACCCCTCTGACCGCTCATTCTATCCCGCGAGGACCGGCTCCGTCAAGAATCCCGGGTGTCGCAAAGTCGGAGCCGGAAAGCACTTTTGATCCGTAAATACGCCGCGAAAGGCACCATGTGGACGGTCGCATTTACGTCTGAAAACCATCGGACGAGGCTCCGCTGACCGCGTCGGCACTACATCATTCTAGGGCCTGACCACGTGTCCCCGAGGCGCGAAATGCCGCGTGGTTTCGCGGGGCAATACGGTGTGGTCCGTTTGCGCAAGCCTGTTATGTAAAGGGACTTTCGTTTATTGTGACGTTCATGGTATCCGACGTGACATGTGAGAAGCGGGGGCTGGGGTCGCGCGTCAGCGAGGAATTGCTCCCCTTCATCAAGCAGCCCGGCCAGTATATCGGTCGTGAGATCAATCAGTTGGTCAATGACGGCGACTGGGATCGCGCGGACGTGCGCGTCGTGGTGGCCTTTCCGGATGCCTATACGATCGGCATGTCTCACCTGGGGTGCCAGATCATCTATTGGCTGTGCAATCACACGCCGGGGGTCTGTGCCGAGCGGGCATATTGTCCGTGGATCGACGCGGAGGCGCGGATGCGGCACCAGCGATTGCCGCTTTTCACATGGGACACGCGGCAGCCGGTGGGCGATGCGGACATTCTGGCGGTCAGTCTTCAGTATGAACTGGGGTTCACGAACCTGCTGATGATGCTGGACCTGGCGGGGATTCCGCTGATGGCGTCGGAGCGCGACGACTCGCATCCGCTGGTGATTGTCGGCGGGCCGCAGGCGGATAATCCGGAGCCGGTTTCGGCGTTTGTCGATCTCGTGGTCATCGGCGATGGCGAGGAGTCGATGGCGGCGATCCTCGCGCTCTACAAGGAGCTGAAGGCGAGCGGCGTGCGCCGTAGGGCGATGATCGAGATCATGGCGCGGAAGTTTCCGTGGATTTACGCGCCGTCGATGTATGAGGTCAGTTACAACGAGGACGGGACGATCCGGCGGATGACGTCGTCGCTGTCGAGCGATCCGACATTCATTCGACCGATCGAGCGGTGCCAGACGCCTGACTTTGAGAATGCGGCGTTTCCGACGCGGCCGATCGTGCCGTTTGTCGAGGTGGTTCACGACCGGATGGCGATCGAGGTGATGCGCGGTTGTCCGCAGCGGTGCCGGTTCTGCCACGCGGGATACACCAAGCGGCCGGTGGGTGTACGGAGCGTTGAGAAGATTCTGGAGATCGCCGAGAAGCAATACTGGTCGACGGGCAATACGGAGCTGGGGCTGCTTTCACTTTCGACGGCGGATTATCCGCACTTGCGCGAACTGGCGGGTCGGGTGAACGAGCACTTCGCGGGACGGCACGTGAATATTTCCATGCCGTCGCTGCGCGTGGACAAGATGCTGCAGAACATTCCGTGGATGGCGAACCAGGTGCGCAAGGGCGGCATCACGATCGCGGTGGAGGCGGCGACGGACCGGCTCCGCGCGGCGATTCGCAAGAAGGTGACCGACGGCAACCTGATGGACGGGATTACCGAGGTCTATAAGGCCGGGTGGAACCGGATCAAGTCGTATTTCATGGTCGGTTTCCCGGGGGAGACGATCGACGACATTCGCGGCATTCATCAACTGTGCGTGGAGATGTCCAACGCGCGGAGGGCGCTGGGCAAGGCGCCGGCGAAGATCAACGGCAGCGTCGGGTGGCTGGTGCCCAAGCCGTACACGCCGTTTCAATGGGCGGCGCAGCCCCGCGTGGAGTACTTCATCGAGGCGCGGCGAATTCTTGCCGACGCGTCGCGGCGTGTTCGCGGCCGGGCTGTTTCGGTCAAGACGCACGATCCTCAGCGGAGCATCCTGGAAGCGGTGCTTTCGAGAGGTGACAGGCGGTTGTCAGCAACCATCCTGGCGGCCTATCGAGGGGGCGCTCGGTTCGACGGTTGGGATGAGTGCTTCTCTTATGGGCACTGGCTGCGGGCGTTCGACAGTACGGGCGTCAATCCGGACTGGTATGCCCATCGCGAGCGCGGCTATGACGAGGTGCTGCCGTGGGACCACATTCACGGCGGGCCGGCGCGGGATTATCTGCAGGGGCAGTACGACGACGTCTATGT